>NZ_JBQCEE010000407.1:0-4724 GCF_051960575.1 Jatrophihabitans sp. | reverse complement strand
GGGTGTGGGGGGGTTTTTTAATCTTGTTTCCTTCTTTGCGCCGCGGCGCGCGGGCCCCGCGCTGGTCGGGGGGCCCCGCCCCCCCCCCCCCCCGGCCAGGGGGGATCAGCCGGTGAAGCGGCCGAGGGTGCGGCGGCTCGGCAGGTTGCGTCCGAGGGTGCGGCGGCTGGGCAGGTTGTGCCCGAGGGTGCGGCGGCTGGGGAGCCGACCGCCGAGCGTGCGGCGGGTCGGGAACTTCCCGCCCAAGGTGCGGCGGGTCGGCAGCTTGAAGCCGAGGGTGCGCCGGGCCGGCGCGTCCAGGGACGGTGCGTCCGAGGACGGCGTGGACGGTGCGACGAGGTCGCGCGGGTCGATCGGGACGATGGCCATGACGGTCTCCTTCTCCTTCGGTGCGGCCGGTCGGCCGCGGTGACCGGCACACCGTCCGTCGGCGCGCTGAAGACCTGCTTCAGCAGCGCTGAAGGGCCAGGGGACGAGGCCGGTCAGCCCGCCGACGACGGATCGAGCCGGCAGGTGAACCGCCGGCCCGCGATCGTGATCTGCGCACCGTCGTGCAGCAGCACCGGCGACTGGAGGCGCACGCCGTCGACGACGGTGCCGTTGGTCGAGTTGAGGTCGGTGATCACGAAGCCGTCCGGGGTGTGGGTGATGGCGGCATGCCGACGGCTGGCCTTCACCTCGTCGACCACCAGGTCGTTGTCGGCCTGCCGGCCGATGCGTAATCCGGCCGGCCCGAGGGTGACCGTGCGGCCGCGGTCGTCGACGAGTGCCCCGTGGTGCACTACGTCGACCTCTTCCTGCACCGTGCGGTCACCGGGCGACAGCGGTGTCACCGCCACGGTCGGGGCGACGAGATCGCGCTGGGCGAGGATGTCGGCCTCGAGCCCGCGCAGCGCCGGGCCGGGATCGATCCCCAGCTCGTCGTCGAGCAGTTGCCGCACGCGCCGGTACGCGTCGAGCGCGTCGGCCTGCCGGCCGGCGCGGTAGAGAGCGGTGATCAGTTGCGCCCACAGCGGTTCGCGCAGCGGGTGCTCGTGGGTCAGCACGGTGAGTTCGCCGATCACCTCGCGGTGACGGCCACGGGCGAGGTCGGCGTCGATGCGGTCGGTGAGCGTGCTCATCCGTTCCTCGTCGAGCGCGTGCCCCACCTCGTCGGCGAAGGCCACGCCGCGCAGGTCGGCGAGGGCCGGGCCGGTCCATTCGCCGAGCGCGGCGCGGAACGACGTCGCCGCGTCGTCGAACCGGCCCTGGCGCATCGCGTCCGCACCGACTTCGCGTGCCCGGCGGAACCGCACGAGGTCGAGCCCGTCGGCGGCGATCGCCAGGCGATAGCCCGGCGGCACGGTCTGGATCGCGAACTCGCCGAGGGCCTGCCGCAGGCCGGAGATGTAGACCTGCAGCGTCTGTCCCGGCTTGCCCGGCGGCTCCTCGCCCCAGACGGCGTCGGCGAGCGCCGCCACCGACAGCACCTGCCCCACGCGGACCGCGAGTGCCGCCAGCACCGTCCGTGGCTTCGCGCCGCCCAGCGGCACCTCGACGCCGTCGCGCCGCGCGCTCACCGAACCGAGGATCGCGACGCCGACCCCCGTGGACATGCCGCGCAGCCTAGCGGCGCCCGAGGGCCCGCGAGGCCTTCCGCGCACCACTGGACGGGCCCACGGTGTCGGCACCGCCGCCGAGGTCTACGGCCCCTACGTCAACGAGGGACTCGTCGGCGAGGCGCTCGCCCCGCTGCGTGACCAGGTCGTGATCGCCACCAAGTTCGGCTTCGCGTTCGACGCCGACGGCAAGCAGACCGGGCTTTCGAGCCGGCCCGAGTCGATCCGCTCGGCGGTCGACGGATCGCTGCGCCGCCTCGGCGTCGAGCGCATCGATCTGCTCTACCAACACCGCGTCGACCCGGACGTCCCGATCGAGGATGTCGCGGGCACCGTGGCCGAGCTGATCGCGTCCGGGAAGGTCGCGCACTTCGGGCTGTCCGAGGCGGGCGTGCGGACGATCGAGCGGGCCCACGCCGTGCAGCCGGTCACCGCCCCGCAGAGCGAGTACTCGCTGTTCTGGCGCGAGCCCGAGGACGAGATGCTGCCGACGCTCGAGCGGCTTGGCATCGGCTTCGTGCCCTGCCTCGAACGCCTCGACGAGAACCTCGGCGGCGCGGTCCTCGACCTCGGCGCTGACGACCTCGCCGACATCGACCGCGCCTCCGACGAGATCACGGTGGTGGGTGAGCGCTACCCCGAGGCGATGGCGCGGATGATCGACCGCTGACGTCGCGGTCGAGGCGCGTCCAGGCGGCGCTAGACTCGGGGACGAACGCGGCGCGGCCTCGCCCGAACCGTCGCGTGACGAGCCGACGGACGATCCACGCCCGGGCGTCCGGCCGGGGGTCGTCGAGCACGGGCCGAGCACCGCGCTCGTCCGGCTCATCGCTGTGCGGTGAAGGGGTGTGCGTGGCTCAACCGGGTCGGCGTCGTTCGGATGCCCGGCGTGCTCCAGCGCGCCCGCCTCGCCGCGCGCCCGTCGACAAGGACGTGCTGTCCATGCTCGCCCGGGTGGCGCGCGAGGTGCAGACCGCCGTCGAGCGCGGCCGGATCACCCCGGCGGTGCGCACGAAGTTCCACGCCGTCGCCCTGCTGCTGCGCGAGGAGCGGGCGCAGGTGCGCGACGAGGCGATGGGCCAGGCGCGGCGCGTCGAGCAGCTCAAGCGCCTCGACGGCATCGCCAC
This sequence comes from Jatrophihabitans sp., assembly GCF_051960575.1. Lineage (GTDB taxonomy): Bacteria > Actinomycetota > Actinomycetes > Mycobacteriales > Jatrophihabitantaceae > JBQCEE01. The sequence goes on along the minus strand of NZ_JBQCEE010000407.1, from coordinate 1,999 downwards.
GATGCTGGCCCGAACCGCCGTCCGTGACCCCCGCCTGCTGTCGCTGCTGGACGAGGAGTCGAAGCCGACGGCCGAGACCCGGCTGCTCATGGCCGAACTGCTCGCCCCGCTCGGCATCGAGCGGGCGACCGAGCCGCCGCCGGCAACAGAACCGTCGGCAACCTCGCCGGCCACCGAGCGGCGCGTCGTGCCGCAGTCGGTCGTGGCCCGCCAGCTCGCCAATCCGTTCCTGCCGCCCGACTACTCCGCGGTGCGGCCGGCGCCGACGGGTCCGCGCCGCCTCGGCGGCTGGGAGCTGCTGCAGCCGCTGCTGACGGCGTTCGAGCGGGCCGACAGCGGGGCGCCGGCGTGCATGGCGCTGCCCGAGCCGGGGCCCATCCGGCTGCCCGAGGGCCGCGAGTTGATGCGTCACCAGGCGCAGGTGGTCGAGGCCGCGGCCGAGGGGCACCGCACCTTCCTGCTCGCCGACGAGCCGGGCCTGGGCAAGACGGCCCAATCGCTATTGGCCGCGCAGGCCGCAGGCGCGTACCCGCTGCTCGCCGTCGTCCCCAGCGTCGTGAAGACCAACTGGGCCCGCGAGGCGCAGATGTGGACGCCGCAGCGCAAGGTGACCGTCGTGCACGGCAACGGCGAGAAGGTCGACGGCTTCGCCGACATCGTCGTCGTGAACTACGACGTCCTCGACCGGCACGTCGGCTGGCTCGGTGACTTCGGCTTCCGCGGCATGATCGTCGACGAGGCGCACTTCATCAAGAACAAGAGCTCGCAGCGGTCGCAGCACGTGCTCGAGCTGTCCGAGCGCATCCGCTTCCGCACCGCGCGTCCGCTGCTCATGGCGCTCACCGGCACGCCGCTCATCAACGACATCGAGGACTTCCTCGCCATCTGGCAGTTCCTCGGCTGGATCGACGGCAGCGAACCGCGCGCCGAGCTGCTCGACCGGCTGGAGGAGACCGGGCTCATCCCGACCGACCCCGGCTTCCCGCGCGCGGCGCGCCAGGCCGTGATCGACATGGGCATCGTGCGCCGCCGCAAGATCGACGTCGCCGCCGACATCCCCGCCCGCCGCACCGCCGACCTGCCGGTCGAGCTCGACGACCGCGCCGGGCGCTCGATCCGTGCCGCCGAGCGCGAGCTGGCCCGGCGCCTCGTCGCGCGCTATCACTCGGTGCTCAGGGCCCGCGGCGAGGAGGTCGTCGGCATCGACCACGCGCTGGTCGACCAGGTCGCGACCTGGGAGCAGAAGGAGGCCTCCGGCGAGGCTGGCGAGAACGTCTTCGGTCTCATGCGCCGCATCGGCCAGGCCAAGGCCGGGCTCGCGGCCGACTACGCGCTGCAGCTGGCCCGCAGCGCCGGCAAGGTCGTCTTCTTCGCCAAGCACGTCGACGTCATGGACGTCGCCGAGGAGACCTTCACGCGCAACGGCATCAAGTTCGCGTCCATCCGCGGCGGGCAGACCCCGCGTGTGCGGCAGCGCAACATCGACGCGTTCACCGACGAGCGCGACGTCGCGATCGCCGTCTGCTCGCTCACCGCGGCCGGCGTCGGCCTGAACCTGCAGGTCGCCTCGAACCTCGTGCTCGCCGAGCTGTCGTGGACCGACGCCGAGCAGACGCAGGCCATCGACCGTAGCCACCGCATCGGCCAGACCGAGCCGGTCACCGCCTGGCGCATCATCGCCGCGCAGACCATCGACAGCCGGATCGCCGCGCTGATCGACAGCAAGGCCGGTCTCGCCGCGCGCGCGCTCGACGGCTCGGACGAGGAGACGTTCGCGTCCGCCGACGTGCAGCACGAGGCGCTCGTGGCCCTGCTGACCGAGGAGCTGACCCGCGAGCAGTCAGCCCTCGACGACGCCGACTGAGTCGCCCCGGCCCGCGGCCACCCGCACGAGCTCGCCGCCGGCGCGGTCGGCCGCGGCCAGCGCGGCGCCGAGCGCCTCGGTGGCCGGGCCGAGCCGGCCCCCCACCACGGTGATGCCGGCGTTGCTCACCGGCGG
>NZ_JBQCEE010000406.1:0-9179 GCF_051960575.1 Jatrophihabitans sp. | reverse complement strand
AGACGGCGCACGAGCTGGTCGGCCGCGGCGGCGGCCATGGCGGTGAAGTCGACCCGCACGCTGGTCAGCCGGATGACCGGCCACGACGCGATGGCCAGGTCGTCGAAGCCGACGACGGAGACGTCGTCCGGCACCGACAGACCCTGCCGCCGCGCCTCGTTGAGCGCACCGACCGCGACCGCGTCGCCGACGCAGAAGACCGCCGTCGGACGATGCCGGCCGGTCATCACCCGTGCGAACCCGCGCTCGCCGTCGTCGTGACCGAACCCGCCGTGCGTCACCCAGCGGTCGGGCAGTTCGATCCCCGCCTCGGCGAGGCCATGGCGGAAGCCGTCCTCGCGATCGCGGCCGGTGCTCGTCGTGCGCGCGCCGAACACCGCGGCGACGCGGCGGTGCCCGCGCTCGGCGAACAGCCGGGCCACCGACCGCGCTCCCCCCACGTTGTCCGCGGTGACACCGTCGACGCCCCGCCGCCCCGAGATGCGGTTGAGTTCGACGAACGGCAGGTGCCGGCGAGCGAGTTCCTGCGACAGCGACGAGCGCAGTGTCGTCGTGGTGAGGATGGCGCCGTCGACCGAACGGTCGAGCAACCGCTCGAACGCAGCGGTGTCGTCACCACGCTCGGCGAGCAGCATCATGCGGTAGCCGTGCTCGGCGAGCCGGTCGTGCAGCGGGGCCACGAGGGTCGGGTACAGCTCGTTGCGGAGGTCGGCCACCATGGCGATCTGCCGGGTCGACCTGGTCGAGAGGTTGCGTCCGAGCTCGCTCGCGACGTACCCGAGCTGCGCCGCGGCGGCCTGGATGCGCTGTCGCGTCGCCTCGGCGACGCGCGTGTCACCGCGCAGCGCCCGCGACACCGTCGGTTGCGACACCCCGGCGAGACGGGCGACGTCGTGACTCGTCACGGTCATGGCCGACGCGCTCCTCTCGACGGGCGCACTGTATCGGTCACGGGTAGAGATCGGTGCGGCGATCGGCCAGCAGGTCGTTGCGCGGTGAGATCCGCTTGTCGGCGGCACGGGTCAGGTCGAGCCGTGCCGTCGCGACGCCGTCGGCGAGGGCGTCGGCGACGGGCCAGCCCTGCTCGTCGATGACTGCGGTCGCCTGGTTCCACCGCTGCCCCCGCTCGACGCCCCGGCGGTCGCAGCAGGCGATCGGCAGCCGGTTCACGCGCGCCGCCGCCATCGCGATGATGATCTCGCCGCAGGGTTGCCCGGCCGGCCGGTCACCCCAGGGCCAGTTCGTCGGCACCGCGAGCAGCTCCGCCCCGCGCAGCGCCACCGACCGGGTCAGCTCCGGGAACTCGAGGTCGTAGCAGACCATCACCCCGATGCGTCCGACGACGGTGTCGACCACCGGCGGCAGTTCGGCACCGGGCGTGAAGAACAGCTTCTCGCGGTCCCACAGGTGGGTCTTGCGGTAGACGACGGCGCCGCCCGGGTGCAGCAGCACCGCACTGTTGTAGACCTCGCCGTCGTCGCCCAGCTCGGCGAAGCCGGCGACGACGACGGCGCTCCCGGCCGCCGCCCGCCACCGCTCGAACAGTGCATCGTCGCGCCCGACGGCGAGGCCGCGCGCCTCGTCCGGCGACTCGAAGACGTAGCCGCTGGTCGCCAATTCGGGCAGCACCACGACGTCGGCACCGTCCCGGACGGCCGCCTCGATCGCGAGCGTCGCCAGCCGCACGTTGCCGGCGAGGTCGCCGACCTGCGGCGCCAGCTCGCAACAGCTGACCGTCACCATGACCGGACGGTCACCCGAGCAGCTCGGCCGGCTCGTCGCTGAGGATCTGGGCGAGCACGTCGAACTCGTTGAACATCATCCAGTCCTCCGTGACGCGGCCACCACGGATGTAGAGCTGGTCGATGCCCCAGAGGTGCACCCGGCGTCCTGTCGGCGGCCCGTACAGGGCATGTCCGCGGTGCGTGCCCTGCGCCGTCCAACGCAGCGAGACCCGGAACCCGTCGGCCTCGTTGCCCATCCAGTACACCTCGTCGACCTGCATGCCGAGGTCCGGGAAGGTCGCGAGCAACGACCGCGCGATGCCCTTCACGTCCTGCCGGCCGTAGCCGACGCGGTTCGACGGACCGCGCCAGCGCGCGGTGGACGTGTACGCGCGGTCGACGCTGCTCAGGTCTCGACGGTTGTAGAGGTTGTGCCAGAGCGCACGCACGAAGTGTTCGACGTCGAACGACCGTGCACCCGACTCGGGGTAGTACTCGGGCTGCCGGCCGCCCTCGAGCCGCGCCACCTCACCGACGTGCCGGTCGGCGCTGATGCGGTTCAGTTCGTTGCCGTACTGCTTGGCGGCCCAGGCGACGTCGATGCCGAGCTGCATGAACTTCGAGGTCATGTTGTAGAGCACCCACTCCTCGAAGATCTCGTTCTCGCGCACAACGCAGTTCGCGATGCCCCAGAGGTTGACCTTGCGGCGGGTGGCGGGCCCCCACGCCCACGGGCCGAGGTGGTGCCCGGTGGTGATGTAGCGGTGCGACGTGACGAAGCCCTGCTCGTCGTCGCCGGCCCAGATGATCTCGTCGGCCCACGACCGCGTGTCCGGGAAGGCGTGGATGCTCGCGATGGTGCCCTCGACGACGCGCTCGACGCCGTAGTGCGCGCCGTGGTCGTCGTACACGAAGCACCCGGGCGCATAGGTGTCGTAGATGTAGCCGACGTCCTGGTCCTCCCAGATGCGGTGGGTGATCCGGACGATGTAGTCGACGATGTCGGTGTAGGTGTCCTCGAACCCGCGCAACGACTGCCGGCGCGCGCCCCGCTCGCGCTCCGCCCGCAGGGTGTCGCTGCCGGTGCCGGGCCGCACGGCGATGCCGAAGTCGGCCGGCATGGTGCGCCCGGTCGGGCCGCCGTCGAGGGTCGACCCCTGCAGGGGCGTGCGACGGGCATCCGGACGCGTGCCGTTGGACGAGGTGGGGACGACGGCCGCGGAGGCGGCGCCCTCGGGCGCCGCCTCCTGCGGGGTCGAGCCGGGTCGATCGGTCATCGGGAGGAGATCAGCCCTTGCAGTTGACGTCGTAGATGTACTGCTGCGCCTTCGCCGAGTTCACCGTGTCCGGCGTGACGAAGACCGAGTCGGCGGCCTGGTTGCGCGGCACCGACTTGCCCTCCATCGCGTCGACGGCGGACTGCACGCCCAGCATGCCCTCACCGCGCGGGTACTGCACCACCGTGCCGGTGAGCGAGCCGTCCTTGAGGGCCGCGACGATCGGGTCGCTGGTGTCGAAGCCGACGACCTTGATCGTGCCCTTCTTGTTCGCCTCGCGCACACCGGTCAGAGCGCCCTGGGTGTTGTTGGTCTCGACACCGAAGATGCCGACGAGGTTCGAGTCCTTCGCCGCCTCGGTCGAGACGATGGACGCCGCCTTGCTGACGTCGTTGGCCGAGTACTGGATGCCGACAAAGTGCATGTTCGGGTACTTCTTGATCGCGGCCTGGAAGCCGTCGGTGCGCGCCTTCGAGACGACCGAGCCGGTGGCGTTGTCGATGGCGAGCACGTCGCCCTTCTCGCCCACCGCCTTGGCCAGCGCGTCGCCGGCGAGCTCACCGCCCTTGTACCCGTCGGCCTCGATGTTGGTGGTCATGACGCTCTTGTCGTTGAGGTCGCCGTCGATCGCGATGATCTTGATGCCCTGTCGCTTGGCCGCGGTGAGGGGCGCGATCATGGCCGTCGGGTCGGTGATCGAGATCATGATCGCGCCGGGCTTGGTGGCGGCGACCGCGTTCACGATCTTGGTCTGCTCGGCGACGTCGAAGGTCGACGCGCCCTGGTACGAGAACTGCACGCCGAGCTTCTTCGCTTCGGTCGAGGCACCGCAGGCGACCGTGTTGTAGAACGGGTTGCCGGTCAGGCCGGGGATGTAGACGATCTTCTTGCCCGACGCGGACGAGCCGCCGGACGTCCCGCCGCCGGACTTGCTGCCGGAGCTGCTGCAACCGACGACCAGGCCGGCGGCGACGAGGGTGGCGGCGCCGGTCACCAGGATGCGCTTCGTTGTCATGGAGGACCTTTCGATCAGAGCTGGAGGGGACGGGCGGAACGGGTGGTGCGCTGAGCGGGTCGTGCGGGTGGAGCCGGGACTGCAGGAGCGGCCGGCTCAGGTCTTCTCGCGGGCACGCCGCTTGAGCTGGTCGAGGTAGACGGCGGCGATGAGGATGAAGCCGACGGCGACGTTCTGCCAGAACGGCTGCACGTCCTCCTGCACCAGACCGTTCTGCAGCACGGTCGGGATGAAGATGCCGATCACCGTGCCGAGCACGGTGCCGTAGCCGCCGTAGAGGCTGGTGCCGCCGAGGATGACGCCGGTGATGACGGTGAGTGCGTCCTGCGAGTGACCGCCGATCGTGGTGGTCGAGAACCGCACCAGGGACATCATCCCGGCGAGGCCCGCGAGCAGGCCGCTGATCGCGTAGAGCTTCACCAGGTGCTTGTTGACGTTGATGCCGGCGCGCCGGGCGGCCTCGTCGTTCGAGCCGATGACGTAGGTGTGGCGTCCGAAGCGGGTGTAGCGCAGCACGGCGCCGCCGATGAGCACCACCACCAGCGCGAGCCACACGATCCACGGCATGCCGAACTGGTAGTTGATCTGCAGGTCGATCATCGCCGACTGCGCGACCGAGATGTCGTTGCCGTTGGTCATGAGGTTGGCGATGCCGAGCGCGGCGCCGAGCGAGCCCAGCGTCGTGATGAGTGCCGGCACCCGCAGCTTCGTGACGCAGAAGCCGTTGAACAGGCCCCAGGCGACGCCGCCGACGAGGGCGGCGAGCAGGCCGGCGAGCACCGTCCCGTAGCTCGTGCCGCCCACCCAGTCCATCGTCTTGACCGAGCAGATGCCGGCGAAGACGAGCACCGAGCCGATCGAGAGGTCGAAGCCGGCGGCAACCATCACGTAAGTCATGCCGGTCGCCATCACGAGGAAGATCGAGGTGTCGACGATGAGGTTCCGGACGTTGCCGGTCGTCGGGAAGGTGTCCGGCTGCAGGATGCTGAAGACGACGAACAGGGCGATCAACACCGCACCCATGTAGGCGGGCGAGGAGTTCACGCCGCGTCGCAACGCCCGTTGGAACGGGGTCACGCCGCTCGCAGTGACGGCGTCGGCGACGTCGCGCGGCGAGCCGGTCGGCGTCGTGATCGCGAACTCCGACGGTGCGTGCGCGGCGGCGTGGCCCTTCTCGATCTCGAGCTGCGGGTCGCGGTCGACGGTGCTCACGAGGCCACCTCCAGCGAGCCGGTCATCGCGCCGACGAGGTCGTCGACGCTCGCCGTGCTGTCGAACTCGGCGACACGGCGCCCGAGCCGCAGCACCTGGATCGAGTCGGACACCTCCAGCACCTCCGGCATGTTGTGGCTGATGAGCACGACGGCCACCCCCGATTCGGCGACACGGCGCACGAGGTCGAGCACGCGGCGGGTCTGTCGCACGCCGAGGGCCGCGGTCGGCTCGTCCATGAAGACCAGACCGCGCGCCCACATCACCGAGCGGCAGATCGCGACGCTCTGCCGCTGGCCGCCCGAGAGCGCCGCGACGGTCGCGTCCATGTCCTTCACGTCCGTGCCGAGCGAGGTGAACGTCTCGAACGCCTCGCGCCGCATGCGCTTCTTGTCGAGCACACCGAGCTTGCCGAGGAACCCCGGCTTCAGCAGCTCACGGCCGATGTAGGCGTTCTCGGCCGGCCCGAGGTCGAAGGCGAGCGCGAGGTCCTGGTAGACCGTCTCGATCCCGCAGTCGCGGGCGTGCGTCGGCGACGCGAAGACGGTCGGCTCGCCGTTGATCAGGATGGTGCCGCCCTGCGGCTGGATCACCCCCGACAACGTCTTCACGAGCGTGCTCTTGCCGGCGCCGTTGTCGCCGATCAGCGCCGTGACCTTGCCGGCCTCGGCATGGAAGTCGGTGCCTCTCAGCACCTCGACATGACCGTAGTTCTTGACGATCCCCCGCGCCTCGAGGAGGTACTGCGTCGGTGCCATCGGCTGCTCCCTCGTCGTTGCGATCATCATGGGCTGGAACGGTGTCGAAGACGATCAACCGGTGAGTCGGTCGCGCCTCAGCGTCGCGGTCGCGCGGTGCGCCGACATCCCCTCGGACGCGGAGATCACGTCGACCGCGTCGGCCAGCAACGGCGTCGCCTCCTTGGCCACGCGCTGGTAGGTGAGCGGCTTGAGGAAGCGCGACACCGAGAGACCGGCGCTGTGCTTCGCGCCGCCGGCGGTCGGCAGGACGTGGTTCGTGCCCGCCATCCCCTTGTCCGAGTACGCGACCGTACTCCAGGTACCGAGGAACAGTGAGCCGTAGTTGCGCAGGTGGTCGTGGTACCAGGCGTCGTCGTCGGTCTGCACCTCGAGGTGTTCGGGCGCGAGATCGTCCATCAGCGCCACGGCGGTCTCGCGGTCCTGTGCCCACGTGATCGAGCCGTGGTCGCGCCAGGCAGGGCCGCAGATCTCGTTGGTCGACAAGGTCGGCAGTTGCCGCTCGACCTCGTCGGCCACCGCGTGGGCCAGCGTCTCGTCGGTGGTCACCAGCGCGGCCGGCGAGTCGGGGCCGTGCTCGGCCTGACCGAGCAGGTCGGCGGCGACGAGCACCGGGTCGGCGCTGCCGTCGGCGATCACCGCGACCTCGGACGGCCCGGCGAGCAGGTCGATGGCGGCGGTGCCGAACAACTGGCGCTTCGCCTCGGCCACGTAGGCGTTCCCTGCGCCGACGATCATGTCGACCGGCAGGTCACCGAGCAGCCCGAAGGCGAGCGCGGCGAGCGCCTGGACGCCGCCGAGCAGGAAGACCCGGTCGACGCCCGACACCGCCGCCGCGTACAGCACCGCGTGGTTCGGGCCGCCGTCGCGCTGCGGGGGGGTGCAGGCCAGCACGGTCGGGACGCCGGCCACCTTGGCGACGTTCACGGTCATGAAGGCGCTGGCGGTGAGCGGGAACCGGGGCCGGCAGGTAGGCACCGACGCGCCCGACCGGGATGTAGCGCTGGCCGGTGACCAGCCCGGGCTCGAGCTCGACCTCGAAGTCGGACAGGTGCGAGCGCGACTCCTGGGCGAAGGCCTTGGTGCGGGCAGCACCGAGCTCGATCGCCTCGCGCAGCGCGGGGTCGAGGTGGTCGCCCGAGCGGGCGATGGTCTCCGCATCGAGCTCGATGTCGGTGCCGGTGAAGCCGTCGAGCTCGGCGCTGTAGCGCAGCACGGCGTCGAGTCCGTCGCGCTGGATGGTCGTGAGCATCTCCGAGACGGTGGCGATCACGCGGGGGTCGCGCTGGGCGGCGGGGCCGGACGCCGCAGGCGACTTGATCACCTTGTAGCGGCCGGACAGGGCGTCGAGGACGGAAGGGGTGAACTGCATGGCCGGAACACTAAATACGTATGCGCAGTTCGGACAACCCTGCACTGCATTGTGCTATGCATAGGGTCGCCCTATGGTACGGATGTGACACTGACGCAGTTGCGGGCCTTCCTCGAAGCCGCGCGGCGCGGCTCGTTCACCGCGGCGGCCGGGGTGCTCGACATGTCGCAGGCCTCCGTGTCCGAGCTGATCCGGCGGCTCGAGGACGAGTACGACGTGCAGCTGTTCATCCGTGGCCGCCGTCGGCTGGTGCTCACCGCTGCAGGCCAGGAGCTGCTCGACCATGCGAGCGCGACGGTGTCCGCGGCCGACACCGCGAGCCGCGCGCTGCGGTCGGTGCAGACGTTGTCGGGCGGCGTCGCCACGCTCGGAGTGCTGCGCAACGCCGACTTCTACCTGCTGTCCGGCCTGGTCGAGCAGTTCTGCGAGTCGCATCCGGCCGTGCGGGTGCGACTGATCGGGCAGAACTCCGTCGACGTCGCCGCCGCGGTCGCCGAGGGCTCCCTCGAGGCCGGCGTCGTGGTGCTGCCGATCGACGCCGAGGGACTCGTCGTGACGCCGTGGGCGCGCGACGAGGTCGTCTTCGTCAGCGCCGACCCCTCCCGCGCCGCGGAGCCGCCGACGATCACCGACCTCGCGGGGACGCGGCTCGTGCTCTACGACGCGCACGCCGGCTGGCGCGACCCGACACGGCGACAGCTCGCCGACCGCGCCAACCTGGCGGGGGTGAAACTCGACCCGTGGATCGAGGTCGAGCACGTCGAGACGGCGATGAACCTGGTGTCGCGCGGCCTCGGCGACAGCATCGTGTCCCGCGCGGTGCTCGCCTCGTTGCCGAACCGCGCCGACCTGCACGCCGTGGCCCTCGACCCGCCGCTGTACGACACGATCGCCTTCATCCGCCGCGAGTCGGTGCCGTTGTCGTCGGCCACCCGCGAGATCGCACGGCTCGCGCACACCGCGGTGCAGCAGGGCAGTGCGCAACCGGTGCGCCGCCGGCGTCGGTCAGGCTGACCGCTGCCACTCGACGGCGTGGACGGTGTGCGGACCGGCGAGTCCCTTGAGCTCGACCTGGCGGCCCTCGTCCAGGGCGAGGTCGGTGGTGAGCGCCGCACCGGTGGCGCTGCTGACGAGGATCTCGCCGCCGTCGGCGCAGCCGGCGACGCGCGCGGCGTAGGCCACGTTGCGGCCGAAGAGGTCGCCGTCGCGGTGCACCGCGGGGCCGGTGTGGACGCCGATGCGCACCCGGATCGGCGGCCGCACCTGGCGGCTCAACGCCTGTTGCATCTGCACGGCGGCCTGCACGGCGTCGTCGGCGGTCGGGAAGGCGAGCATGAAGCCGTCGCCCTGCGCCTTGACCACGCGTCCACCGGCGTCGTCGACGATCCGGCGCACGATGCGGTCGTGCCGGCCGAGCAGCCGCACCCAGCCGCGGTCACCGAGCCGCTCGTTGAGCGCCGTCGAGTCCTCGATGTCGCTGAAGACGATCGTGACGCTGCCGTCGGGGCCGCGCACGAGCGCGAGGTCGGGGCGTTCGGCCTGCGCCCAGCCGGCCAGGTCGTCGATCGACGATCGGAGGGCGCCGGTGACACCGTGGTCGCGCACGCGCACGGCGGTGCGGGTGACGGCCCGCAGCGCGGTCGCGGCGTCGCGCGTCGACGGCACCCAGCGCCGCGCCGCCAGCTGGTCGCGGGCGTCGGCGAGCTCACGGCGCGTGCGGCGCAGTCGCACCTCGGCGGTGATCGCCCACGCCACGAGCGCCGCTGCGACGAGCGCCAGGGCCACGACGAGAGCGGTCACGGCACCCGACCGTAGTGGTCG
>NZ_JBQCEE010000405.1:0-9547 GCF_051960575.1 Jatrophihabitans sp. | reverse complement strand
CCGGCGCGCCGAAGTGGATCACGAAGCCGAGGTCGGGCTTGTCGAAGCCCATGCCGAGCGCGGACGTCGCCACCAGCGCCTTGACCCGGTTGTTGATCAGGTCGTCCTCGGCGGCGAGGCGCTCGGTCTGCTCGGTCTGCCCCGAGTAGGCGGTGACCTCGAAGCCGCGCGAGCGCAGGTACTCGGCGACCTGCTGCGAGGCGGCGATGGTGAGCGTGTAGACGATCCCCGACCCGGGCAGCGCGGCGAGTCGCTCGGCCAGCCAGGCGAGACGGTGCGCCGTCGACGGCAGCTGCACGACGCCGAGGTGCAGCGACGTGCGGTCGAGCGACCCGCGCAGGACCAGCACGTCGCCGGAGCCGAGCCCGAGCACGTCGGCGACGTCGTCGACGACCCGCGAGTTCGCCGTCGCGGTCGTGGCGAGCACCGGGATGCCGGGCTGCAGCTCGGGCAGCAGCGTGCGCAGGCGGCGGAAGTCGGGACGGAAGTCGTGCCCCCAGTCGCTGATGCAGTGGGCCTCGTCGACGACCAACAGGCCGCACGAGGACGCGAGCGCGGGCAGCACGTTGTCGCGGAACTCGGGATTGTTGAGCCGCTCGGGCGAGAGCAGCAGCACGTCGATCTCGCCGCGGCCCACAGCGGCGTAGGTCTCGCGCCACTCGTCCACGTTCGTCGAGTTGATCGTCGCGGCCCTGATGCCGGCGCGTTCGGCCGCGGCGATCTGGTTGCGCATCAACGCGAGCAGCGGCGACACGATCACCGTCGGCCCCGACCCGAGGGCCCGCAGCAGGGCGGTGGCGACGAAGTAGACCGCCGACTTGCCCCACCCGGTGCGCTGCACGACCAGCGCGCGACGGCGGTCGGCCACCAGCGCCTCGATGGCCCGCCACTGGTCGTCGCGCAGCCGCGCCTCGGGGCCTGCGAGTGCGCGCAGGTGCGCCTCGGCCTCGTCGCGGAGGGCCGTCCGGTCGATCACGCCTGTCATGCCGTCCTGCCTACCAGGCACCTCTGACAGGAACGCTCGCCCCGGGCGGTGTGTGGCCACCGTGCGGGTGGACACGCCGGGCCGGCGCCCGCCGCGTCGCCACACACAATGGACGGCATGGGGTTCACGCGGGCCGAGCTCGAGGCGGCGCGCACCGCCGTCGTGGCAGACCTCGTCGGCCCGGACACCCGGTTGCTGTTCGTCGGCATCAACCCCGGCCTCTGGACGGCTGCGGCCCAGGCCCACTTCGCCCGGCGCGGCAACCGCTTCTACCCGGCGCTGTATCGGGCGGGTATCACCGATCGCCTCGTCGACGCGTCCGGCGGCTACCGGTCCGACGACCTGCGGCACCTGCTCGACCGCGGCATCGGCATCACCAACATCGTGGCGAGGGCGACGGCCCGCGCCGACGAGGTCACCCCGGAGGAGTTCCGCGCCGGTGCCCGTGCTCTGCCCGGTCGCGTCGCCGCCCTGCGTCCACGCGTCGTCGCGGTGCTCGGTGTGACCGCGTACCGCATCGGGTTCGAGCGCCCGCGCGCCCGGGTCGGACGGCAGCCCGAGGACCTCGCCGGCGCGCAGCTGTGGGTCGTGCCGAACCCGAGCGGGTTGAACGCGCACTCGCAGGTCGCCGACCTCGCCGCGGCCTACCGCGAGGTCGCGATCGCCGCGGGCATCGCGGTCTTCGACCCACCCGCGTGAGGCTTCGTCATGCCCCGGGTAGGGCGAGGGCATGACGCGATTCGGCTACACCTTGATGACCGAGCAGTCCGACCCCCGCGACCTGATCCGTGATGCCGTGCGCGCCGAGCAGGCCGGCTTCGACTTCGAAGTCTCGAGCGACCACTACTTCCCGTGGCTGGACAGCCAGGGGCACGCGCCCAACGCCTGGGTGACCCTCGGCGCCGTCGCCCACGCGACCGAGCGGGTCGAGCTCTACACCTACGTCACCTGCCCGATCATGCGCTACCACCCGGCCGTCGTGGCGCAGCAGGCGGCGACGCTCGGCCTGATCTCGGGCGGACGCTTCACCCTCGGCCTCGGCGCCGGCGAGAACCTCAACGAACATGTCGTCGGCCGCGGGTGGCCGCCGGTGAACGTGCGGCACGAGATGTTCCACGAGGCCGTCGAGATCATCCGCGAGCTCTTCGGCGGCGGCTACGTGAACTACAAGGGCGAGCACTTCCGGGTCGACTCGGCGAAGCTCTGGGACATCGGCGACCAGCCACCGAAGATCGGCATCGCGATCTCGGGTGACCAGTCGGCCGAGCTCGCCGGCACGCTCGGCGACGTCATGATCGCCGTCGAGCCCGAGGCCGAGCTGTGCCGGTTGTTCGACCAGCACGGCGGCGCGGGCAAGCCGCGCGTCGGCCAGGTGCCGATCAGCTGGGACCCCGACAAGGACAAGGCGATCGAGCGCGCCCACGATCAGTTCCGCTGGTTCGCCGGCGGCTGGAAGGTGAACGCCGAGATGCCGGGCACCGCCGGTTTCGCCGCCGCGACGCAGTTCGTGACGAAGGATGACGTCGCCGAGAACATCCCGTGCGGGCCGGACCTCGACGCGCACGTGCAGGCCGTGAAGGAGTTCGTCGACGCCGGCTTCACCGACGTCGCCGTCGTCCAGATCGGCGGTGACACGCAGCCGGAGTTCCTCGACTGGGCCGAGCGCGAACTGCTGCTCGCGCTGAAGGAGCTGTAGCCGCAGTCGTCGGAGGTGCGCTGCTCGGTACGGTGCGTCCATGCCACCGGCCGACCTCACCGCCGTCGGGGAGGTGCTCGTCGACCGCGTCGTCGCGAGCGACCACCCCGGCGGCAGCCCGCTCAACGTCTCGCTCGCCGCGTCCCGCCTCGGCCTCGCCGTCGATCTCGTCGGCCGGGTCGGGGCGGACGCGCCGGGGGAGATGCTGCGGGCGAAGGCGGCCGAGTCGGGGATCCGGCTCGGCTCGCTCGTGACCGCGTCGCAGCCGACGTCGGTGGCCGTGTCGACGCTCGACGAGCACGGCCGCGCGCACTACGAGTTCGACTTCGACGTCTCGGCAGCACTCGCGTTCACCGACGCGGAGCTCGAGGCCGTGCCGCTCGGCCGCGTGCTGCAGACGGGCTCGATCGCCGCATGGCACCCGCTGTCGTCCGGCCCGGTGATGGCACTGCAACGACGCGCCTGGGACGCGGGCACGCTGATCAGCTTCGACCCGAACCCGCGCCCGTCGTTGATCACCGACGTCGAGCCGGTGCTGGACGTGATCGCCGCGGGCGTCGCGCAGGCGCATGTGGTGAAGGCGAGCGACGAGGACCTCGGCGTCCTGTTCCCGGGTGTCGAGCCGGTCGAGATCGCGGCGTCGTGGTGCGCGCTCGGCGCCTCGCTCGTTCTGGTGACGCGCGGGCCGGAGGGCGCGCAGGCGTTCACCGCCGACGGCCTCGTCGCGTCGGTGCCCGCGCCGCGCATCGAGCTGGTCGACACCGTCGGCGCGGGCGACGCGTTCACCGGCGGCTTCCTCACCGCGATCTGCGACGCCGACCTCGCGACGCCGCTGGCGTTCCGCGCCATGGTCGCCGAGCGCTCGCCGGCGCTGGTGCGGGCGATCGAGCAGGCCGTGCTCACGTCCGCGATCACCTGCGAGCGTGCCGGCGCGAACCCCCCGACCCGCGCCGAGTTCGACGCGCGCCGACTTGGATCCTCTTGATCAAGAGACGCGCACGGTCGTATCTGGTCGAGCGCGTCTGTTGATCAACCGGTCCGGACGGCGCGGCCCGCTACAGGCGGATGCCGGCGAGCTGGGTGGCCTGGGCGACGAGGCGGCCGGTGCTGTCCCAGACGAAGCAGGCCTCGTCGACGCGTCCGGCATCGATGAGCCGCGCCTGCTGCAGGACGCGCACGGGTCCGGGCGCCGGCAGCGCGCGCACGTACACCGACAGCTCGAGGGTCGGCACCCACCCGCTCGGGGCGATCTCGAAGGTGGCGGGCGGGAAGGCATCGACGGCGAAGAGCAGCGAGATCGGATCGAACGCCTCGCCGTCGGGCAGGGCGAGCCACCCGCGCAGCTCACCGGCGCCGGAAGGCCTGCCGCGACCGAAGCCGAGGGTCGCCTGCTCGAGACGCAGGTCGATCTCGCCCATCATCGGGACGTCGAGTCCGGTGGGGGTCACGGGAGGCAGCCGCACGCAGTCGTCCCAGGCGTCGGCCGGCATGGCGGGCAGTCCGGCCGACCAGAACGGCTCGCTCTCGCCGAGTCCGGCCGTCGTGATCAACGCCTCGACGCAGACGGTGTCGCCCTGCAGCAGCCGGGCGCGCAGCTGGGTGGCGTTGCGGCCCTCACGCAGCACTGCCGTCTCGACCGTCACCGCGCCGGCGTCGGGCGAGCGCAGGTAGTGGGCGCTGGCCGCGATCGGGTGCGGATGCGTGCTGGTCTCCGCCGCTGCACGGCCGAGCAAGGCGAGCAGGTAGCCGCCGTTGGCCTTGCCGCCGACCGACCAGGTGGCGTCGACCTCGGCGGCGAAGCGTCCCGGCTCGGTCGCCTTCAGTTCGGTCGCGGACGAGAAATCCATGCCTCGCATTCTGACAGAGTCGGTAGGACTCTCAAACCGAGGCCGGCTTGTCCTCCGTCCCAGGCAGATCTGGGCCGACGAGATGCCTGGGCCGGGGGACAAGCGGTCTCTGGCGTCAACGGAAGTCGCGCGACTTGGTGTGCAGTCCCAGCGGCAGCCGCTCGACGTGCTCGGCCAGGACGTTGATCACGCCGTCCTCGGTGCGTTCGAGCATGCCGCGCACGAGCAGTCCGCCGGCCTCGCGCGCCACACGCCGGTGCCGCTGCCACACCACCGGGTCGATGATCACGTTGAGCATGCCGGTCTCGTCCTCGATGTTGAGGAACGTGACGCCGCGGGCCGTGCCCGGACGCTGCCGGTGGGTGACCACGCCGCCGATGGTGATGCGGGTGCGGTCGGGCACCTGCTTCACCTCGGCCGCGGTGCGGATGCCCATCGCCTGCAATCGCGGACGGATCAGCGCGGTGGGGTAGTTCGTCGGCGAGATGCCGGTGGCCCACACGTCGGCGATCAGCTGCTCGGGCTCGGTCATCACCGGCAGCGGCGGCGCCTGCTCGTCGAAGACGGCGACGTCGAGCTGTCCCGGACGCGAGGTGGCCGCCGCACCCGCACCCCAGAGCATCTCGCGCCGCGACCCGCCACTATGCCGTTGCTTCGCTGTCGCGAAATGGTCGAACGCCCCGGCCGTGGCGAGCGCCTCGAGCTGGTCGGCGGTGAGCCCGACGCGGCGGGCGAGGTCGGCCATCGACGTGAACGGGCCGTCCGCGTCGCGCGACGCCACGATCGTCTTCGCGAGCTCGTCGCCGATCGAGCGCACGGACGAGAGGCCGAGCCGCACGGCCGGCTGCGGCGCGTCCAGGCAGGGGCACTGTGACGGTCCATCGAACGGCCCCTCGAGCGTGGCGGTGGCCTGCGAGTGCACGAGCGACGGGCCGCGCACCTCGATGCCGTGCCGCTTCGCGTCGTGCACGAGCGTCTGCGGCGAGTAGAAGCCCATCGGCTGGGCATTGATCAATGCTGCGCAAAAGGCAGCGGGGTAGTGGCGCTTGAGCCACGACGACGCGTAGACCAGCAGCGCGAAGGAGATCGAGTGCGACTCGGCGAAGCCGAACGCCGCGAACGCCTGGATCTTCTCGTAGATGTCGTCGGCGATCGCGCCGGTGATGCCGTTGCCCGCCATGCCGTCGTAGAGGCGGATCTTCATCGCCTCGATCTTCGCGCGCGACCGCTTCGACCCCATCGCGCGCCGCAGCCGGTCGGCCTCGGCCGGGCTGAAGTCGGCGACGGCGACGGCGATCTGCATGAGCTGTTCCTGGAACAGCGGCACGCCCATCGTCCGCTCGAGCGGCCCCTTCAGCCGCGGGTGCGGGTAGGTCACCGGCTCCTTGCCGTTCTTGCGCCGGATGAACGGGTGCACCGAGTCGCCCTGGATCGGCCCGGGACGGATGAGCGCGATCTCGATCGCGAGGTCGTAGAAGCAGCGCGGACGCAACCGGGGCAGCGTCGCCATCTGCGCACGCGATTCCACCTGGAACACGCCGACCGAGTCGGCGGCGCAGAGCATGTCGTACACGCACGGCGCCTCTGGCGGGATCGTCGCCATCTCGTAGCTGACACCGTGGTGCTCGCGGATCAGTTCGAGCGCGTACTGGATGCCCGAGAGCATGCCGAGACCGAGCAGGTCGAACTTCACCAGGCCGATGGCGCTGCAGTCGTCCTTGTCCCACTGCAGCACGGTGCGGCCCGGCATGCGTCCCCACTCGACCGGGCAGACCTCGATGACCGGACGGTCGCACATCACCATGCCGCCGGAGTGGATGCCGAGGTGGCGCGGCGCGTTCTGCAGCTCCTCGGCCAGCGCGGTCACCATCTCAGGCGGTGGCTCGACAGGTGTTGAGGCGTCGTCGGACGACTCCTCCAGCGACGACGCCGAGAGGGTGTCGGCCGTCCAGTAGTAGCCGATCTCGATCTGTTTGCTCCACGCGTCCTGCTGCCCCTGCGCGTACCCGAGCGCCTTGGCGACGTCGCGGATCGCCGACTTCGGCCGGTAGGTGATGACGTTCGCGACCTGCGCGGCGTGCGCGCGTCCGTGCAGCTCGTAGACGTACTGGATCGCCTCCTCGCGGCGGTCGCTCTCGATGTCGAGGTCGATTTCCGGCGGCTCGCCGCGCTCGGGCGCGAGAAAGCGCTCGAACATCAGGTCGTAGTAGACGGCGTCGACGGCGGTGATGCCGAGCGCGTAACAGACCGCCGAGTTCGCCGCCGACCCCCGGCCCTGGCAGAGGATGCCGCGCTCGCGGCAGAACCGGGCGATGTCCCAGACCACGAGGAAGTAGCCGGGGAAGTGCAGCTCCTCGATGATCGCCAGCTCGTGCTCGATCATCGCGCGGGCCTTCTCGGCATGGGGTTTGCCGGCGTAGCGCTCGGCGAAGCCGCGCTCGGTGAGCTCGCGCAGCCAGGTCATCTCGGTGTGCCCGGGCGGGTACGGGAACGGCGGCAGGTCGGGTGCGATGAGCCGTAGCGGGAACGCGATCTCCTTGCCCAGCCGGGCCGCGTTGGCCACCGCCCGCGGCCACCGGGCGAACCGCGCGGCCATCTCGTCGCCCGAGCGCAGGTGCTGCCCGGCCCACCCCGGCAGCCAGCCGTCGATGTCGTCGAGCGTCGAGCGCGCGCGCACCGCCGCCATCGCCGTGGCCAGCGGACGCCGCGGCGGCCCGTGGTAGTGCGCGGCGGTCGTGGCGACGAGGTCGAGGCGCAGTTCGTCGGCCAGCGCGGCGAGGACCTCGTAGCGCTCGTCGGCCAGCGGGTCGAGCTCGTGGGTCAGCTCGACGACGACGTTGTCACGGCCGAACCTGTCGACGAGGTCCGCGCGCGCGCGGCGGGCGGCGTCGACGCCGCCGTGGTCGAGGGCCCGCCGCACGGCGCCCTTCCGGCAGCCGGTGAGGACGAGCCAGTGGTCGTTCGAGGCGTCGGCGATCTCATCGATGTCGTAGACCGGCCGCCCCTTCGCGCCGCCGCGCAACTGGGCGCGTCCGATGACACTCGACAGCGCGGCGTACCCGTCGGGGTCGCGCGCGAGGACGAGCAGATGGGTGCCCGGCGGGTCGGGTACGCCCTGCCGCGCGCCGATCGACCGCTCGGCCTGGGTCGACGGCATCGGCACGTCGAGCGACAGTTCGGCGCCGAAGCCGGTGGCCAGGCCGAGCGCCTCGGCGGCCTCGGCGAAGCGGACGATGCCGTAGACGCCGTCGTGATCGGTGAGGGTCAGCGCCTCGAGGCCGAGGCGCACGGCCTCTTCGGCGAGCTCCTCGGGCGACGACGCGCCGTCGAGGAAGCTGAACGACGAGTGCGCGTGCAGCTCGGCGAACGGCACGCTCGGCGCGACGGCCGGCCGCTCGCCGACCGGCTCGTAGGCCGCCCGCTTGTGCGACACCGGCTGCTCGGGCATGAACTCGGTGTCGGGACGCCCGGTGGGCTTGCGCCACGACAGCCGCTGCTCGAGCTCCGTCCACGGGATCGGAGGGTTCTCCCAACCCATCGCTCCACAATAGAACGCGCTTTCGATGCTGCCAACCGCCGGGCCCTTCGCGCGACGTTCGACCCTGCTGCGTCGCCCGGCGCAGGCGCACGGTGCCGGCATGGAGGCGCTCGCCGCCCGCACCCGGCCGCGGCTGCACCGCCGGGCGGACTGGCTGCAGTTCGCCCGCTTCGCGACGGTCGGCGCGAGCGGCTACCTCGTCAACCTGGCCGCGTACACCGTGCTGGTGCGGCAGGCGGGGTGGCACTACGCGGTCGCCGCGACGCTGTCGTTCCTCACCGCGGCGAGCTGGAACTACATGTGGAACCGCCTCTGGACCTTCCGCCGTGAGCGGGGCAGCGTCGCGGTGCAGGGGCTCCGGTTCCTGATCGTCTCGGTCAGCGTCTACGCCGCCAACCTCGCCGTGCTCACCCTGCTCGTCGCCGCCGGCCTGGGTGCGATCACCGCCCAGGCGCTCGCGATCGTGCTCGTCACCCCCGGCAACTTCCTCGGCAACAAGTGGTGGTCGTTCCGGCGCGCGGGAACGCCGGGTGGTCGCACGGCCCGCGGGCGGCTCGTCAGCGCACCCCGGTGAACCGGAAGACGGTGTGGGCGCCACACTCGACGCCGGTGGTGTCGGTGTCGAAGTAGCCGGTGAGGCGCACGGTGTCCCCGATCCGGCGCACCGGCAGGGCGGCACTCGTGCTCACGCCGCGGAACAGCCCCGAGTGGACGCGGTCGAGCACGCCGTCGACCGTGGTGAAGCCGGACGTGTAGGTGCCGTCGACCGAGGCGATGGCCGTGCGGCGGCCGCCCGCGTCCAGCGCGAGGCAGCTGTTCGGCCCGTGCCGCAGCTCGGCGAGCACGCCGGTGATCGTCCGGTCGTCCGGCGCCGTGATCGCCGCCTGGGGCGGTCGCGGGGTGAGCTGCCGGGCCGTGCCGACGCCGCCGCCGCGCAACCACTCCGCCACGCAGTAGACGGTCCGGTCGCCGCTCGCCCACCCGGTGCGCACCGGGTGGAACTGGTTCGCCGCGAAGTGCAGCGGCCACCGGTCGGCGGTCAGACCGGTGAACGCGGCGACGTCCTGCTCGCAGCGCTTCGCGACCGGGCCGTTCCAGTACGAGTCCGGCGGGAACCGGTCGTCGTCGCCCGCCGCCCGTTCGAGCCGGACGAGCTGGTCGGTGTGGTGCTGCGTGCATCCGTGCGGCTGCACGATCTGCTGTGCACCGCTCCCGACGACGCTGAAGCAGTCACCGATCGACAGGTCGGCCATGCCCCTGACCTGCGGTTCGGTCGCCGAGCTGTTGCCGGTCGGCGTCGGTGTCGACGTCGGTGCCGCTTTGGGAAGGGGGTCCTACGCCTATTATTGGCGCTGGTTTATCACGGCCACTAACGCCGCGACCGCGGCGGCCACGGCGAGCAGCGGCCACCGGCGGCGCCCCCGGGGGGGGGGGGTGCCCTCGCGGGGGGCCACCCGCCGGCGGGCGGCCCCCCGCGGGGG
>NZ_JBQCEE010000404.1:0-12566 GCF_051960575.1 Jatrophihabitans sp. | reverse complement strand
AAGGTTCGGGCCCGCCTCGCACCCGGAGGCTCACGCCCGGCGACCGACCAGCGTTCCCGCCGCGCATGACTGGCCCGAAATCTACGAAGTCACCTCGAGGATGCCGATCGCGTCGCCGCGCTCGGTGATCGGCACGAGGGCGAGCCAGCCGCGGTCGGCCTCGACGACGTCGCGCGCCTGGCTCAGCAGCACCCGCTGGTGCGGCGACCCGGCGAGCGGCACCGACTCGGCCCGCTCGTTGTGGCCGGCACGCTGCATCGCCGTGCCCGAGACGTGCGACATGCGCACCAGCGCGTCGCCGGAGAAGTTCGCGATCAGCAGCGCGACGTGCCGGGCACCGACGCCGACCACCAGCGCTTCGCTGAGCGCGTCGATGGCGTCGACGGGGGACGCGTCCTCGACGGCGCCGAGCAGTGCGCCGATGTCGACCGCTGCCATCCTCCGATCCTCACCTTCCGCCCGGTGCTGGCACTGACGTACCCAACTTCGACGCGGGTTGCGCAGCTCAGGAGTCGTCGGCCGCGCTCACAGCCCAGCGCTGCTCGATGCGTCCGAAACGCCAGGCCGCGAGCGCGATGAGCCAGGCGGCGACGAAGAGCCCGACGATCGCGTAGCCCGCATAGTCCAGGTTGACGTCGCCGATCGCCGCGAGCGGGCCGGAGGTGATGTTCGCCTGGTCGACGAGCACGCCGACCAGTTCGATCGTGCCGATCACGAGGGCCACGGCGACCGAGATCGAGGTGATCGTCAGGTTGTAGAAGATCTTGCGGACGGGCTTGGCGAAGGCCCAGCCGTACGCAGCATTCATGAAGACGCCGTCGATCGTGTCCATCAGGCACATGCCGGCCGCGAAGAGCACGGGCAGCACCAGGATCGTCCAGAACGGCAGGTTGAAGACCGCGGCACCGCCGGCCAGGACGAGCAGCCCGACCTCGGTGGCGGTGTCGAAGCCGAGGCCGAACAGGACGCCGACCGGGTAGATGTGCCACGACGTGCGCACCGAGCGGGTGAGGCCGTTCAGGAAGCGGTTCATGAAGCCCCGCTTGTTCAGCTGCTCCTCGAGCTCCGCCTCGTCGAAGTCGCCGTGACGCATGCGCCGGAAGATCCGCACCATGCCGAGCAGCACCACGAGGTTGAGCAGCCCGAGCACCCAGAGGAACACGCCCGACACGGACGCGCCGATGATCCCGGTGACCGAATGCAGTCCCGAGCCGTCGTCCTCGAGCTGACCGGCCAGGGCCTTCACGCCGAGGCAGAGCAGGAACGACAGCGCGAACACGATCGTCGAGTGTCCGAGCGAGAACCAGAAGCCGACCGACAGCGGCTTGCGCCGCCGCGGTTCGTTGTTCGCGGCCCGCTCGACGTCGTCGGCCATGAGCTTGCGGATGGTGTTGTCGACGGCGGCGATGTGGTCGGCGTCGAAGGCGTGCCGCAGCCCGAAGGTGTACGCGAGCACGCCGACGCCGACGCTGAAGACCGGGTGGTCGCCGCCGAGGTGGTAGTGCTGCGGCGCGATGACGCCGAGCAGCAGGCCGAAGCCGAGCACGTGCAGCAGCACGATGAACCCGCCCATGCCGGCGAGCGAGAGGCGGTCCTCGCGGGTCAGCGACGTCCGGAAGGCGGCCCAGCGGGCGCGGACGCCGCGCTCACCCTGCCGCCGTGCCCGTGCGTCGATCGTCGTCATCGCGTTCCCCTCGACGGTACCTTGTTGCAAATCTATTGCAACAAGGCGGGGTGCCCGCCACCCCCTCGCGAGCGACCTACCGCAGGAAGTCGAGGATGAGCGGGTCGACCACGTCGGCGAACTCGAGGAAGAACCCGTGCCGGCCCCTGTCGACGAGCTCGAGCCGGGCGTGCGGTATGCGCTCGGCCAGCCGCGGTGCATTCTCGGCGGGCACCATCTCGTCGTCGGTGCCGTGCAGGACGAGGGTGGGTGCGCCGATCCGCGGCAGGTCGTCCCAGGCGTCGTGCTTCGCGCTGACCCGCAGGTGCGCCCGGGTCTCCTCCGGCGACAGCGTCGGGTCGCCGAACAGCCGGTCGCCCTCGGCCGACCGGGGCCACGCCTCGGTGAAGAACAGCCGCTGCAGCACAGCGAGGCGTGCGTCGCGCGACGGGTCGAGCAGCGCGCGCCGCACGGTGAGGCTGCGCTCGACCGCGTGCCGGCCGCCCGGCGAGGTGCACGCGAGCACCAGCCGGTCGACCCGGTCGGCGTGGTCGAGAGCGAGGCGCTGCGCCACCCGCCCGCCCATCGAGGTGCCGTAGACGTGCGTCTGCTCGATGCCGAGCTGGGCGAGCACCGCGGCGGCGTCGGCGGCGAAGCTCGCGGTCGTCCAGGCACCGACCGGGCCACGGCTGCCGCCCGTGCCGCGGTAGTCGAAGGTGACCACCCGCAGGTGCGGGTCGAAGTGCGTACGCAGGCCGTCCCACCAGCGGTGCGAGTTCGCCTGACCGGGCAGCAGCAGCAGCGTCGGGCCGTCGGTCCGCCCGCTCACCTGTACCTCGAGCGGGAAGCCGTCCGGCGCGGCGATCGTGACCATCGCGCCCGAGGGTAGGCCGTGGCGGCCGAGCGGCCCGCGTGCCATGGTTGCGCCACCATGAGCCCAGCCCCGATCGGCATCACCGGCGCCACCGGACGTCTCGGCGGCCGCGTCGCGCGAGCCCTCGCCGCCGACGGCCTGCCGCTGCGGCTGATCGTCCGCGATCCCGGCCGCGCTCCGGAGCTGCCCGCGGCCGGCGTGGCCCGCGCCGCCTACGACGACCCCACCGCGCTGCGCGCCGCCTTCGCAGGGCTCGACACGCTCTTGTTCGTCTCCGGCGCCGAGGCGGCCGACCGGCTCGCCCAGCACCGCACCGTCGTCGAGGCCGCCGTCGCGGCCGGCGTGCGGCACATCGTCTACACCTCGGTCCTCGGCGCCGCGCCCGACAGCACCTTCACCCTGGCCCGCGACCACCACGCCACCGAGCAGGCGATCACCGCCGCCGGGCTGCGCTCGACCTTCCTGCGCGACAGCCTCTACGCCGACTTCCTGCCCGCCATGGCCGGCGACGACGGCGTGATCCGCGGGCCGGCCGGCGACGGCCGCGTCGCGCCGGTGACGGTCGACGACGTCGCCGACTGCGCTGCGGCGGTGCTGCGCGACCCGGCGCCGCACGCCGGCCGCACGTACGACCTCACCGGCCCGGCGGCCCTCATGCTGACCGAGATCGCCGAGATCATCACGGTGGTCACCGGTCGACCGGTGCGCTACCTGCCCGAGACGCTGGACGAGGCGTACGCGTCGCGCGCGCACTACGGCGCGGCCCCATGGCAGGTGGACGCGTGGGTGTCGACCTACACCGCGATCGGCGACGGATCGCTCGATCTGGTGAGCCCCGACGTCGAACGGTTGAGCGGTCACCCGGCCACCTCGGTGCGGGCCATGCTCGAACTGGGCACCGCCGCGTACTGATCAGGGACGAACCTGTGCGCGCGACGTGATCGTTGCGCGGTAATGTCGGCGTCAAGGCTCTGAACACCAGGGCCGAACACGTGGTCAAGGAGCACCCCGTGGGGCAATGGCGTGCGCTCGTCGAGCTGCCGGTCAACGTCCGCACGCCCGCGCATGCGCGCCGGGTGGTGCGTGCGATGTTGACCGCGTGGGAGCTCGACGCCCACGCCGACGACGCGCAGCTGGTCGTGAGCGAGCTGATCACCAACGTGCTGCAGCACGCGCCGTCCGCCGACAGCCTCGAACTCGAGGTCAGCTCGACCGCCGAGTCGCTGCGCATCGGGCTCGCCGACGGCTCGTCGATCAAGCCTGTGGTGCGCGAGCTCACCGACGACCAGCCGAGCGGCCGCGGCATGGCCATCGTCGAGGCCCTCGCCAGCCGCTGGGGTGTCGAGGAGCGTGCCGGCGGCAAGCGCGTGTGGGTCGAGCTCGACCTCGCCGACGACCAGTGGGTCGGCCCCTCGGCCTGACGCCGGCCGCCGACCCGGCTGCCGAGTGGTGACTTCCGCGCCGAGTGGTGACCTCCAACCCGCCACTCGCGTCACAACCCACCACTCGCGGGAACCGGACGCGGGCCGCGGGCGACCAAGACGTCGACCGATCCCGTCCGACCTGCGAACAGGACCCCCGATGCGTCTGCGCCCCGTCGCGCTCACCGGCCTCGCCGTGCTCTCCGCCACCCTCGTGCTCGCCCCCGCCGCCGAGGCGCACGTGACCGTCACGGCGCCCGGGGTCGCCGTCGGCGCGAGCGACGCCGAGCTCACCTTCCGCGTGCCGACCGAGAGTGCCTCGGCGAGCACCACGAGGTTCGAGCTCGACCTGCCCACCGACCACCCCATCGCCGGCGTGCTGGTGCAGCCGGTGCCGGGCTGGACGGCCACGGTGCAGCAGCAGAAGCTCGCGAAGCCGATCACCACCGACGACGGCGACATCACCGAGGTCGTGTCCCAGGTCGTCTGGACGGCGCAGCCCGGCCAGGGCATCAAGCCGGACTTCTTCGGCGCGTTCACGATCATCGCCGGCAAGCTCCCCGACGGCGTCGACTCGCTGACCTTCAAGGCGATCCAGCACTACAGCGACGGCAAGACGGTGAAGTGGATCGAGACGGCAGCGCCGGGCAGCACGGCCGAGCCGGACTTCCCGGCGCCGGTGCTGCAGCTGGCCGCCGACAGCACCGCGAAGCCTGCCGCGAGCAGCGATGCGAGCAGCGACAGCACGGGCGTGATCGGCATCGTGCTCGGGGCCATCGGCGTCGTGCTCGGCGGTGCCGCGTTGATCTTCGCCCGGCGCCGCCCGTCCTGAACCTGCTCGGGTTTCGCCGGTGGGTCCAGGCTGTTACGTTCGCGGACGTGAGTGACGCAGCACACTTCGTCGTGGTGGGAGCCGGCTCGGCCGGAGCGGTGATCGCAGCTCGGTTGTCGGAGGATCCCGACGTCCGGGTCGTCCTGCTGGAGGCGGGTGGCCGGCCGCCCGCGGCCGAGCTCATGCCGGCGGCCTGCCCGGTGCTGCAGCGCAACCCCGAGAGCGACTGGGCCTACACCGCCGACGCCGGCGAGTGCGGCAAGGGCCTCGAGGGCGGACGCATGATGGTGCCGCGCGGCAAGATGCTGGGCGGCTCGTCCGGCATCAACTACATGGCCTATGTGCGCGGCCACCACGGCGACTACGACTCGTGGGCGGCGCGGGGCGCCGAGGGCTGGAGCTACGAGGAGGTGCTGCCGTACTTCCTCAAGAGCGAGGGCCTCGAGCCGAGCGACGAGATCGCGATCGACGCGTCGGCGCACAGCACCGAGGGCCCGCTCGGTGTCTCGGTGCGGCAGCCGGTGCTGCCGGGCGCGCGCGCCTTCGTCGACGCCGCCGTCGCCACCGGCATCCCGGTGGGTGACTACAACGGACGCGAGCGCGGCGGCCCCAACGGCGTGGTCTCGCTGCACCAGACCACCACGAAGGCGGGCAAGCGCTCGAGCACGTACCACGCGTTCCTCGAGGGCGAGGTCGAGCAGCGGCCGAACCTCACGATCGTGACGCACGCGCACGTGACCCGCATCGTCATCAGCGCCAGTGATGTCAATGGCGGCACGCCGCGGGCGACCGGCGTCGAGTACCGCGACGCCGACGGCAACACCACGGTCGTCGAGGCGAGCCGCGAGGTGATCCTCAGCGCGGGCGCCGTCGGCTCGCCGCAGATCCTCATGCTCTCGGGCGTCGGCCCGAAGGACGACCTCGCCGCGCTCGGCATCGACGTCGTCGTCGACGCGCCCGAGGTCGGCAAGCACCTCAAGGACCACCTGCAGGTCGGCCTGCTCTTCCCGGCCCCGGGCCTCGGGGTCTCGATGGCCGCCATGGGCGTGGCGATGGGTCCGGACGCGCTGCGCTCGCCCGCCGGCCCGCTGCCGGTCGACCCGGCCGACGACGCGAACCTGCCGGCCGAGCTGCAGGGGCTCAAGGCCGAGGCCGAGCGCCAAGCCACGGAGTGGTTCACCACCGGCAGCGGCCTGGTCTCGTCGTCGCTGTACGACGCGAGCGCGTGGCTGTCGTCCGGGCTCGGTGACGAGCACACCCACGACATCCAGCTCGCGATCTTCGCCTGCGGCTACAACCGCGACATCTGGAAGAGCTGCCTGCGGGTCGAGGTCGACGACTACTTCGACGACGCCGACACCGTGCTCGGCCCGACGGCCGAGAACATCCTCATGCTGGCCAACCCCGTGCAGCCGCACAGCGAGGGCGAGATCCGGCTGGCCTCGGCCGACCCGACGGCCGACCCGGACATCCGGCTCAACTACTTCAGCGACCCGCACGACCTCAAGGTCATGGTCGCCGCCCTACGCAGGACGCTCGACATCGTCACCGAGATGGGCCGCAAGCACGAGATCGGCGACCTGCTCGTGCCGAAGCCGCTGCAGGCCAAGTACGGCAGGGTCACCGCGGCCGAGGTCACCGACGAGTTCCTCGAGGACCTCGCCCGCTACTACTCGTTCACCGTGTACCACCTGACCAGCACCTGCCGGATCGGCTCGGTCGTCGACCCCAAGCTGCACGTGCTCGGCGTCGCGGGGCTGCGGGTGGCCGACGCGAGCGTCATGCCGAACGTCATCAGCGGCAACACGAACGCGCCGGCGATCATGATCGGGGAGAAGGCGGCCGAGCTGGTCGCCGCCGATCACGGGGTGAAGCTGGAGCGCTTCGTCGGGGTGCCGGCGACCGTCTGAGCCGGCGGCCGGTCGAGGGCCCTCGTCTCGAGGGTGCGCAGCGCGGACGCGGTGCGCACCCCGAGCGCGACGGCGATCAGCACGTAGCTCAACCCGACCGCGTACACCGCGAGCAGGCTGAACACCACCAGCAGCCCGGCGGTGCCGACGAGCCAGCGGTCGAGCCGGTGGGCGGCACCGCGGATGCCCCACAACCCGGCTAGCGCAGGCAGGGCCCACACCCAGTGGTGCGGCCACGACAGCGGGGACACCAGGCAGGCCGTGACGCCGACGATGCCGGCGGCGAGCACGTCGAGCTGCAACCGCGCCGCCCGCACCGCGAGCCGCAGCCCGAGCACCACCACCGGTACCGCCAGCAGCAGCCACACCACGGCCCCCACCGACGTGCCGAACACCCGCTCGGCCAGCCCGCGGATCGACTGGTTGCCCGTGGTGGTGAAGCCGCCGATGCCCGAGCCGGCGATCACCCGGTGCGTCCAGTACTCGCGGGACGGCCCGGGCAGCACGACCGCCCCGAGCCCGATGGACGCGACGATCGTCGCCACGGCTCCGGCCGCCTCGGCCCACCGGCGGCGCGCGAGCAGGTAGACGACGAAGAGACCCGGCGTGAGCTTCAGCGAGGTGGCGAGGCCGATGAGCACGCCACGGCGCAGCACCAGCAGGTCGGCGAGCACCATCGCCGCGAGCACCAGGTTCACCTGGCCGATGCGCAGGGTGAGCGTGACCGGCTGGGACGCCACGAGCAGCGCGAGACCGACCGCCGCGGCGCGGTCGCCCCGCAGCACGGCGCGCACCGCCCCGGGTGCCACCAGGCGCAGCACGACCACCAGCGAGACCGCGCCCAGACCGATCATGACGCCCCACATCGCCGCCGTGGGCAGCCAGGCGAGCACGCCCATCACCAGCGCGGCGAACGGGGGATAGGTGAAGCCGTGCCCGTGCCGGTCGAAGTCGTAGACGTCGCCGGCGGCGAAGGCGGCCCGCGCCCCGTGGCGGTAGATCGACACGTCGCCGAGGTCGGGCTTGGTGATGATCTGCTCGACGGCGAAGGCGACCGCCAGCACGACGATCGCGACCGCTGCGCCGCGCTGCCGCCACTCGTGTCGCCACGAGCGCACGGCGCCCGTCGGGGCACCGGCGTCGGTGCGCGCCGACCCGACCTGTGTCACCCGCGGCTCCGTCCCGCTCGCCCGTGTCGTCCGAGGGCTGTCCGATCCGCACGGTTCGCGGCATCGGTGTGACCTGATCGACGACTGTGTCTCTCAGCAGCGTATGGCGCGCGCACCCCACAGTGACGGTGGACAGGCCCGTGTGGCGGCCGCTGACGACGAGGAGCACTGGTGCGCGACAGGTGGCGGCGGCTCGTGGTGACCGGCGCGGCGGGGCTCGCCGCGGTCACGGCGCTCGGCGCCTGCACGTCGTCACCCCGTCCGGCGCCTGCCCGGGTGAGCGCCCCGCCGGTCTACTCGGCGCCGGCCGACCGCCCCGCGCTGCCGGCCACGCCGGACCGACCGAACATCGTCTTCGTCCTCACCGACGACCTGTCGTCAGAACTGCTGCGCTGGATGCCGGCGGTACAGGCCCTCGAGCGCCGCGGCACGACCTTCCGCGACTACATCGTCAGCGACTCGCTCTGCTGCCCCTCGCGCACGTCGATCTTCACCGGCAACTACCCGCACACGACCGGGGTCGTCCGCAACGTCGGTGCCGACGGCGGCCTCAATGCCTACCTCGCCCACGGCGACGGCACCGCGACGTTCGCCACCGCGCTGCGCGCGGCGGGCTACCGCACCGCGTTCATGGGGAAGTACCTCAACGGCTACGAGCCCGGCACGCCGCAGGGGCCCGCTGCCGACCCCGCGTACGTGCCGTCCGGCTGGGACGAGTGGGACGGCGTCGGCAACGGCTACCGCGGCTTCCACTTCACGATCGACCAGAACCACCAGCTGGTCAGCTATCCGCGCGCACCGCAGTACTACCTGACGACGGTGCTGCAGCAGCGGGCCGAGCAGTTCATGCGCACCGCGGCCCAGCAGCGGTCGCGCTACCTGCTCGAGGTCGCGACCTTCACCCCGCACGACCCGTACGTGCCGGCGCCCGCCGACCGCCGGAAGTTCCCCGGCGCGCAGGCGCCGCGCACGCCCGCCTACGACCGGCTGCCGCGGCACGCGCCGAGGTGGCTGGCGACGCGACCGCCCCTCAGCCCGCTCGAGCAGCGCCGGATCGACCACGTCGAGCGCCTGCGCATCCAGGACGTGCAGTCGATCGACCGGCTGCTGACCGGCCTCGAGCGCACGGCCGCGGCCACCGGCCAGGCCGACCGCACCATCTTCGTGTTCAGCTCGGACAACGGCCTGCACCTCGGCCAGTACCGCCTCCAGCCGGGCAAGATGACCGCCTACGACACCGACATCAGGGTGCCGCTCGTGATCGCCGGTCCGGGCGTGCGCGCCGACCAGGTGCGTGACGAGCTGGCGCAGAACATCGACCTGGCGCCGACGTTCGAGCAACTCGGCGGCGCGACCCCGCCCACACCGGTCGAGGGCCGCAGCCTGCTGCCGCTGCTCACCGGCGCGCACCCCGCCTGGCGGGCGGCGGCACTCGTCGAGCATCAGGGGCCGGTGCAGACACCCGGCGATCCCGACCTGCAGGCCGCGAACCAGGGCAACCCGACGACGTACGCCGCGATCCGCACCCACCGCTTCCTGTACGTGCGCTACGCCGACGGCGAGCGCGAGTACTACGACCTGCTGCGCGACCCCTTCGAGCTCGACAATCTGGCCCGCTCGCTGCGGCCGTCACGACGGGCGCAGCTCGACCACTGGGTCGCCGACCTGACACGGTGCACGGCGGCCGACTGCTTCACCGCCGCGGTGCGCCCACCCGCCGCCTGAGCTCAGCGCCGGGTCAGCGCCGCGGTCGATCCGCTCGACGTGCGGCGGGCCCGCGCGTGCAGCCACTGGGTGGTCATCACCGCGGCCAGGACGACGCCGGCGAGGCACAAGTCGTCGAAGATCTCGGCGGCACCGCCGTCGTGGTGCTGCAGCACGCCGCTCGGCACCGAGGCGAGGACGGCGAGGTGGCCGACCAGCTGCAGCAGCACGGCACCCGCGACCACCCGGCCGGACCGCCACGGCGCCGCGAGCAACGACCGCCCGACCGGCAGGGCCAGGACGAGCACGCCGGCCAGCGGCCAGCCGAGGCTCTCGACCGGCAGACCGGCGGCGACGGCGCCGAGGGCCACCAGCCAGGCCTGCGCCACCGCGTAGCCGACGGCGGCCGGCGTCGCGGCAGACGCGGTCAGGGTGGTCGACCCGGTGACGCGGCGGCGCGCGCCGGCCTCGAGCAGCCGCTCGAGCTCGCCGGTGGCGGCCGCCCGCCGCAGGGCTCGGGCGCGGCCGCGTGCGGCCACCGCAGGCTCGATGAGCCGCACGATGACGACGAGCGCGGCGAGCACGAACCAGGCGTGCAGCCCGTGTGCGACGACCGCTCCCATCCATCGAGTGTGCCCGGGGCGATCGCCCGCCGGGTAGGGCCGGGTGACCTCAGTCGTCCCTGCCGCCGTCGTCGGTGCCGCCACCGCCGCCATCGTCACCGGACGGGTGGGTCGCGCGGGTCGTCGGCGCCGGCGTGCCACCGCGGCTCGTCCCGCCGTCGTCGCCCGGCTCGCCCGGCTGCGGCGTCGTGGCCGCACCGGTGCCGCCGTCGCCCCCGCCGACGTCCTGACGGCCGCTGCCGCCGTCGTCGGGGCTGCGCGGCGGTGGCGGCTGCGACGACGTCGACGGCGCGACCGGGCTCGTCGGCGACGCGGTGGGCGGCGGCGTCGAGGCGGGCGATGACGGCCGGCCGTCCGGGGTCGTCGTGACGTGCGGCGACGGGTGCGGCGGGGCGATGTCGAACGGGGTGAGGCGGTCGACGACATCCGAGACGAAGCGCTGGGCCGGCGTCGGCAGCGTGTGGGTGGCGGCCAACCCGGTCGTGAGCGCGACGATCGCCGCGGCCGCGAGGCCGACCGACCGCACCGGTCGTGGCCGGCGACGCAACGGCACCACCGCCGCGCCGCCCTCGAGCAGCGCGGCGACCTGCGGCGACGGCTCCGGCGCCGGGCCGTCGGCGAGCGCACGCAGCACCGCGACGGCGTCCCGCAGGACGGCGTCGTCGACGTCGTCCGCCGACGTCCCCGTGCTGCGCAGCATCAGCCCCTCCTCCCGCTCACCCGGGTCATCGTCGCGGGGGCTCACAGGGTTACCTTCCGCTCGGCCAGCGCCGCCTTCAACGCGAGCAGGGCTCGGCGTTGCAGCTGCTTCACGGCACCGACGGACCGGCCGAGCACGGCGGCGGTCTCCTCCAGCGACAGATCGGCGACGATGCGCAGCCCTAGCACCTCCTGGTGGTCGGCCGGCAGCACGCGCAGGGCGGCGAGCACGGCCTCGGTCGCCAACCGGGCCTCGGCGCCCTGCTCGGCCGACTCGGCGCGGCGTTCGTCGTCGTGCGCCTCGTACGGCACCCACTGCGGCTCGCGGGCCCGCGACCGGTGGTCGTCGGCAATGCGGGCGTGCGCGATCGAGAACGTGAGCCGGCGCAGCCCGCTCGACCCACCACGCAGGTGCGGCAGCTTCGGCAGCAGCGCGAGGAAGACGTCCTGCGTCACGGCGTCGGCGTCGCGCACGCCCTTGGCCCGCAGGTAGCCCTGCACGACCGGGGCGAGGGCGTCGTAGACGGCACGCAGCGCGGCCGGCTCGCCGCGGGTGGCAGCGGCGACGGTGGCTTCGTCGAGTGCGTCGTCGGCCATCGACACCTCCGATGGGTCGCCGGCAGGGCGCCGAGGGTACAGCCGGCCCATGCGGCTCGGCAGTGTCCCGGCCCGCATCTCTCATCGACCGCCGGCGCTGCGACGTAACCCGCCGCGCCCCCGCGTCGATGACTCGGTCGTCAGTGACCCGATCCCCCGTTCGGAGCCCCCATGTCCCTGCGCCGTCGTCTCACCTCCTCGGTCATCGCGGCCGCCGCCCTCACCTCCGGCGCCGTCGCGGCGGTGGCCGTCGAGACCCAGCCCCCCGCGCCGTCGGATCCGGCGCCCGTCGACGTGGCCGGCACCGAGGCCGGAGGCGCCGCCGCCACGCACGCGGCAGCCGCACCGGCACCTGTCGTCACGCCCGACCCGGCCGACCGCGCCGCCGCGGCCGCCGAGCGCCGGCAGCACCAGCTGCGGCTGCGGATGCAGCAGCTCGAACGGCGGCTCGAGGCCCAGCGCCGGGCCGCGGCCGAGCGGGAGGCGGCAGCGCAGCGCGCCGCCGCGGCCGCCGAGCAGCAGGCGCCTGCCGAGCAGCCGGCGGCATCGCCGGTGTCGACGCACGGCGAGCCGCCGGTCGCGGCGCCCCCGGTCAGTCGGACGCCGACCATGCCGCCGCCCGTGCACTCCACCACCGGCGCCAGCGGCTCGAGCGGTTCGCCGGGCAGCGGCGACGACGGCGGGGGCGACGACGACGGCGGCGCCGGCCGGCCCGGCGGCGGGTCGGGGGAGCCGGGGGATGACTGAGCAGCCCGGACGCCGGGCACGCTGGACCGCCCTGCTGCTGCTGGCCCCGAGCAGTGCCGGCCTGTTCGGCGGTGCCGTGTGGTGGGCCGGTCACACCGGCCCGTCCGCGGCGTCCCCGGCCGCCCCCAGCGCCCCACTCGTCCGGCAACCCGCCGCGGCGCCGCCGACCGCTGCCGCCGACGCTGCCGCCGACGCGGCCGCGAGTGCGGCGGCATCGGTCGTGCGCGCGCAGCAGGCCGCTGTCCACCGCCGCGCGATCCAGCGACTGCACCGTGCGCAGGCCGTGAACGCCGCGCTCGAGCGGCGGGTGGCCCGTCTCCAACATTC
>NZ_JBQCEE010000403.1:0-4386 GCF_051960575.1 Jatrophihabitans sp. | reverse complement strand
GCACCGTGCGCGCGAGACCGGCGATGAGGCGGGCCGACTCGACCCGCCACACCGCCTCGACGGTCTGCGCGACGGTCACTGCGCCGCGCTCACTGCTGCTGCGAGGCGATCCGCCCGCGCAGGTCGTCCTCGAGCGCCTGCCGCTCGGGGGTGAAGGCGTCGCCGAAGTCCTCGGGCTCGTGGAACCGGCGCAGCTCGACCGTCCCCTGCCGGAACGGCGCCTGCCGCAGCCACTCGACCGCCTCGTCCATGGACGAGACCTGCCAGATCCAGAAGCCGGACACCAGCTCCTTCGTCTCGGCGAACGGGCCGTCGAGCACGACCGGCGCGTCGCCGTCGAAGTCGATCCGCTTCCCCTCGCGGCTCGACGCCAGCCCGTCGCCGGCGAGCATGACGCCCGCCTCGACCAGCCGGGCGTTGAACCGGCCCATCTCGTCGATCTCGGCGGCGGTCGGCATGCGGCCCGCCTCGCTCTCGTCCGTCGCCTTCACCAGCACCATCACGCGCATCGCGATCCCCTGCCCTCGTCCATCACTCGTGTCGTCCGTCGCTCGTGTCGTCCGTCGCCGGGCCTACTGGCCCTGGCCGATCTGCTCGCGCAGCGCCGCCTCGGCGGCCCGCACCTCGGCGGTGAACTCCGCGCCGAAGTCCTCCTCCTCCCAGATGCGACGCAGCTCGATCGTCTGGTCGCGGAACGGCGCCTGCTTGATCCACTCGACCGCCTCGTCCATCGAGCCGACCTGCCAGATCCAGTAGCCGGCCACCAGCTCCTTGGTCTCGGCGAACGGGCCGTCGATCACCACCGGCGTGTTGTCGGCGTCGAAGGCGACCCGCTTGCCCTCACGGCTCGGCCGCAGCCCGTCGGCCGCGACGAAGACGCCCGCCTGCACGAGCTTCTCGTTGAAGACGTCCATCTCGGCGAACTCGTCGGCCTTGAACTCCGAGACGGACTCGATCTCCTCGTTCGCCTTCACCAGCACCATCACGCGCATTGCGATCTCCTTCGTCAGCGGACGCTCCTCGGTCTGATCGGGTGCGACCTTCACCGGTGCGTCGAACGGCCTCGACGGGATTCGACACCGACCCCCTGACAATTTCCGGATCCCCGCCTCACCGGCCACCCGCGCCCCGGTGCTCGACCCGCCACACGATCTTGAGCCCCGACCAGTCGTCGTCGATCGCGGCCACCTTGACGTCGACGAGGCGGCGCGTGAGTGCGGCGTCGCGGATCGCGTGCTCGTCGACGTCGCTCACGTGGCCTGCGGCCTTCCGCGGCCAGGCGACCCACAGCGCGCCGGCCGGGAAGATCCGCGGCGCCGCGGCCTCGAGCGCGGGCACCACCTCGACCCGCGTGCGGACGAAGTGGAGCAGCACGTCGGCGCCCCCGGCGCTGTCGTCGGCCGGCTCGAGCGGCGGCGGTTCGCGCAGCGCCCAGCCGTCCGGCGCCGCGATCGCCGCGAAGCGGGTGCCCGGCTTGAGCCCGAGCTTGCGCGCCTGGGGCGTCGCCGAGTACCCCGCCGTCGAGGACCGCGCCATGCGAGGACCGTAGTGCTCCCCTGCGCGCAGCACATCCCCGTCAGCACATCCCCGTCCGCGGACATCGGGTCTGCCCGCGCTCGCGAGGCAACCGCCGCCGGGTGGTGTGTGGCGCCCTGCGGGCGGACACGCCGCACCAGCCCCCGCAGCATCGCCACACACGCTGGGTGTCCCGCGGTGTGTGGCGCTCCTGCGGGCGGACACGCCGCACCAACCCCCGCAGCATCGCCACACACCCCGATCAGCGCGCGTCGGGCCTGGCCCGTCGGCCGGCGCACCCGGGGCAGCCCCGACCATTCCGGACCAGGATGCCCACGCCGACCCATGCGCCACCACGGGCATCAAGATCCGGAGCAGCGCGGGCGCCATCGTCCGAACCGGGATGCCCACACCGACCCATGGCCGGCCACGGGCATCAAGATCCGGACCAGCCGGGCGCCATCGTCCGAACCGGAATGCCCACACCGGCGCACGGTTCGATGCGGGCATCAAGATCCGGTCCGCCCGACGAGTGCCTCGCGCGGGCGGGCAGACCCTATCGACCGGCACCAGCAGGGGGCGGTCCGCAAGGCGCCCCGCCCCGGCGGGCACCGCGGCGCGGCGAAGGGCGTCAGGGGGCGATGGCGTCGAGGGCGCGGAAGATCCGCTGCTCGCTGACCGGACGCGCGGTGCCGAGCTGCTGGGCCCAGAGGCTGACGCGGAACTCCTGGATCAGCCGGGCGACGTCGCGGACGTCCTCGCCGCGCGCACGCAGCGGCGGCAGTGCGGCGACGAGCGTGTCGAGGGCGTCCTGGACGACGCGCACGCGGGCCATGCGGCCGGCGTCGACGTCGAGCTCGCGCGACAGCCGCTCGAGCCGGCGGGTCATCGCGGTCACCCAGCGGGCGAGGTCGGGCAGGTGTCGCCGGCCGGTCGCGGTGACGAAGCCCTGCGGCAGGATCCGGCGGAACTGGTCGCGCACGTCGTCGATCGCCTCGCGCTGCGCCGCGGGCACCGGCCCGGTCGGCAGCAGGGTGCGGGCCTCGTGCGCCGCGGTCAGCACCTTCTCGGCCGCACCGAGCACCGCCTGGGTCTCGCCGACGATCCGGGACGCCACCGCCTGCCGCAGCGCGACGAAGTCGGCCCGCATCCAGGGCACCGAGGTGAGCAGCGCGTCGACCGCGGCGTCGGCACAGTCGTCGATCAGCGCACCGAGCGATCCGTCGGGGTTCGCCGCGAGCACGAGCCGGCTGCGCGGCCCCACCGAGCGCTCGACCGGCTTCACCGGCGACGGCACCGTGAGCCGGACGAGCCGCCGCACGCCGGCCGGCATCGCCGCGGCCTGCTCCGGCTCGGTCGGGAAGACGCGCAGCTCGACCGACGAGCCGGCGTCGACGAAGGCGGGGAAACCGCGGACGACGTGTCCGGTCGACGTGCGCTCGACCACGCGGGGCAGTTCGGCGAGATCGTCCGGCCAGTCGCGCAGCCCGACGCGCGAGTACTCGTCGGACACCGACGCGCTCACCGCCTGCTGCACCTGCGTGGCCAGTGCCTCCTGCAGCGCCGGCAGGTCCTTGCCGCGCGCGAGCACCTCGCCCGACGGCGCCTCGACGGCGAAGGTCACCCGCAGATGCGGCGGCACCTTCGCCAGGTCGAACGCGTCGATGGGCACGAGCACGCCCGAGCGCCGGTGCAACAGCCGTTGCAACGCCGGCAGCAGCGGCTCGCCGCCGGGCTGCAGCTCGGCGAGCACGGCCCGTGCGGTGTCCGGCACCGGGACGAACGCGCGCCGCAGCTCCTTCGGCAACGACCGGAACAGCTCGATCACCAGCTCCTCGCGCAGCGCCGGCACCTGCCACGCGAAGTCGGCCGCCCCCAACCGCGCGAGCACGTCGACGGGCACGTGCACGGTGACGCCGTCGTCCTCGGCGCCCGGCGCGAACCGGTACGTCACCGGCAGGTCGAGGTCGTCGCCCGCCGTCCACGACGACGGGTGCTCCTCGTCGTCGACCGGCGCGACGAGCAGGTCGTCACGGGTCATGGTCAGCAGGTCGGGTGTGCGGGAGCGCGTCTTCTTCCACCACGCGTCGAAGTGCCGCGCCGAGACGACGGAGGCCGGGATGCGCGCGTCATACCAGGCGAAGATCGTGTCGTCGTCGGCGAGCAGCCCGCGCCGCCGCTCGCGCTCCTCGAGCCCGGCGAGCTGCTCGCGCAGCGCGGCGTTGTCGGCGACGAAGCGGTGCCGCGTCGTCCAGTCGCCCTCGACGAGCGCGTGGCGGATGAAGAGCTCGCGCGCGCCGGCCTCGTCGATACGGGCGTAGTTGATGCGGCGGCGCGCGACCAGCGGCAGGCCGTAGAGCGTCACCCGCTCGAACGCCGTCGCCGCGCCGCGCCGGGCGTCCCAGTGCGGCTCGCTGTAGGTGCGCACGACGAGGTGCTCGGCGAGGTGCTCGAGCGACTCGGGCTCGATGCGGGCGGCGATGCGTCCGTAGAGCCGCGACGTCTCGACCAGCTCGGCGACGATGACCCAGGCGGGCGGGTGCTTGCTCAACACCGACCCGGGCGCAAGGACGAAGCGGGTGTTGCGCGCGCCGAGGTACTCGCGGGTCGATGCCGGCGGCCGCATGCCGAGTTGCGACAGCAGCCCGGACGCCAACGCAGCATGCACGGCCGCGACCGGCGCCGGCTCGTCCTGCGGCGTGATGCCGAGGCTTTGCGCGATCGTGCGCAATTGCCCGTGCAGATCCTGCCACTCGCGGATGCGCAGGTAGTGCAGGAACTCGTCGCGGCACATGCGCCGGAACGCGTTGCCGGACAGCTCGCGGCGCTGCTCGCGCAGGTGGTTCCACAGGTTGAGGAAGCCGATGAAGT
>NZ_JBQCEE010000402.1:0-3645 GCF_051960575.1 Jatrophihabitans sp. | reverse complement strand
TCGAGCGCGGCGAGGCGGTCGAACCGCCGACGGTGCACGAGGTCGGGCTCACCTCGGGCCTGCATGCCCAGGTCATGGTCGCGCACCTGCGCGCCGACGACGGCGACGCGCGCACCGAGGTGCGGCTGTTCTGGCAGCCGCACCCGTTGGTCGTCAGTGCCCTGGTCGCGGCGAGCGTCGAGACCAGCCGCGTGCTGCTGGCCCGCGAGGACATCGTCGCGCTCGCGGGTGGCATCGTCCTGCAGCTGTTCGACGACCCACAGGCCCCGCGGTGAGGTCGTTCGGGATGAGTGCCGCGGGCGGCCTCAACAAACCTTGAGGTCGCCGCGGATCCGCTGCACCGACAGTGGGATGGCGGTGAGGACGCTGCCGTCCGGGCCGACGAGGTCGACGGTGACGCTCCAGTGGTCGGCGTCGACCCTCACCGCCCGCTGGGCACGCGCGGTCGTCCGGCCGACGACGAGCAGCCCGAGCCCGTCGGCGGCGTGGCTGGTCGGGCAGGCGAGCTGCCCCGCCCGTGTGGTGTCGCCCTGCAGCACCAGCGTCGTCCACCGGGCCGCGACGTCCTCGGGCGTCGACGACGACCCCGACCGGCCCGACGAGCCGCCGCCGGTGAGCAGCCCGACCAGGGTGAGCACGCCGACGACCACCACGATCGCGGCGACCCAGACCAGCCTGATCCGGCGGGCGTGCGAGTCGCTCACGCGTCGAACGACCCCCCGCGTCCGGCGCCGGCGGCGAACCGGGCCGCGCCGTCAGCGGCGTCGGCCAGCACAGCACGTCCGGACGCGAACTCCGTGGCGAGCGCCTCGGCGGTCGGCCGGCCCAGCGCGGCGTGGACCGACGCGCGGTCCGAGCGCACGCAGGCCTGCGGGAAGCGGGCGATCTCGGCGGCCAGCGCCTCTGCGGCGGCGCGTGCCTCGCCCGGGGCGACGACGCGGTTCACCAGCCCCATCGCGAGGGCCTCGTCGGCGTGCACCGGCCGGCCGGTGAGGATGAGGTCGAGGGCGCGCCCGAGGCCGACGATCTGCGGCAGCCGCACCGTGCCGCCGTCGATCAGCGGCACGCCCCAACGGCGGCAGAAGACGCCGAGCGTCGCGTCCGACTCCATCACCCGCAGGTCGCACCAGAGCGCGAGCTCGAGGCCGCCCGCGACGGCGTGGCCGCTGATCGCCGCGACCACGGGCTTGGTGAGGGCCAGCCGTGACGGGCCCATCGGGGCGTCGGCGGACAGGTCGTCCTCGAGCGGGTTCGACATCTGCTTGAGATCGGCCCCCGCGCAGAAGGTGCCGTGGTCGCCCCACAGCACGGCGGCGGCCACCGACTCGTCGGCGTCCAGCGCGCGGAAGGCGGCGGCGAGGGCGTGTGCGGTCGGGCCGTCGACGGCGTTCCGTGCCTGCGGCCGGTCGAGGATCACCGTGCGAACCGATCCGGACTGTTCCGTGCGCACCATCGCCGCCCCCACCGAGGTCACTGTTTCCGCGCCGCCACCTGCGTCTGGGAAACTGTACGTATGCGACCAGGTGCACCTCGCCGCCCCGCCCGTTCCGGCAGCCCCGCGCAGGCGGCCGTTCCCAGCGCCGCGCTCGCCGGCGCGGTCGACCTCGCAGCCGTGAAGGCGCGCACCGAGGCCGCGGCCCGCGCCGCGGAGGCGCCTGCGCCCGCGGCGGGCGACGTGGTCATCGATGTCACCGAGGCCACCTTCCAGACCGCGGTGCTCGACCGGTCGTTCCAGGTGCCGGTGCTGCTCGATCTGTGGGCCGACTGGTGCCAGCCCTGCAAGCAGCTCTCGCCCGTGCTCGAGAAGCTGGCCCGCGAGGGCGCCGGGGCCTGGGTGCTCGCGAAGATCGACGTCGACGCCAACCCTCGCATCTCGCAAGCGTTGCAGGTGCAGAGCATCCCGACGGTCTTCGCGGTGATCGGCGGACAGCTCGTGCCCGGCTTCCAGGGCGCGCTGCCCGAGGCCCAGCTGCGCGAGTTCGTCCAGGCCGTGCTGCAGGCCGGGCAGGAGGCGGGCCTGAGCGGTGGCGGCGCCGCAGCTCCTGCCGCCGACGGGGCCGAGGCCGAGCCGGCGGCGCCGGAGGATCCTCGCTTCACCGCGGCCGAGGCGGCGCTCGACGCCGGCGACTACGACGCGGCGATCCAGCAGTACCAGTCGATCCTTGCGGTCGAGCCGGCGAACACCGAGGCGCAGCTCGCCCTCGGTCAGGTGCGGTTGATGCAGCGGATCGAGCGCACCGAACCGACCGCGGTGCAGCAGGCCGACGCCGCGCCCGACGACGTCGACCTGCAACTCGCCGCCGCCGACCTGCTGCTGGCCGGCAACCGGGTCGAGGACGCGCTGAACCGCCTCTTGGCCGCCATCCGCCGCACGTCGGGGGATGATCGCGACAAGGCACGTGAACGGCTCGTCGAGTTCTTCGAGCTGCTCGGCCCGGACGACCCCCGGGTCGCCGCGGCTCGGCGCGAGCTGACGAGGGCGTTGTTCTGAGCGGGGGACGGAGGGTGGTCGTGTGAGCGAGCCGCTGCTGAAGGAGCCCGCCGACCCGATCACCCGGGCGGCGGTGCGCGAGCTCGTCGTCAGCAGCGTCGGCGACCCCCTGGCACCGTTCGCCCTGCGACCGGAGAAGAACTACGTCTTCTCGCCCGACGGCCGTGCGGCGGTCGCCTACCGCATCAAGGTCGGCGTGGCGGTCGCGAGCGGCGACCCGCTCGG
Source organism: Jatrophihabitans sp. (assembly GCF_051960575.1). Classification (GTDB taxonomy): domain Bacteria; phylum Actinomycetota; class Actinomycetes; order Mycobacteriales; family Jatrophihabitantaceae; genus JBQCEE01. The sequence goes on along the minus strand of NZ_JBQCEE010000402.1, from coordinate 929 downwards.
TGACGAGGCGAGCTGGCCGGCCGTCGTCGAGGAGTTCCTCGTTCGCGCACGGGCGCGCAAACTCCGCGTGGCCGTCCTGGGCGCGGGGGAGCGGTCGAAGTCGCTCTGGGAGCAGTACCACTTCGGCTCGCTGTCCATCGGCCGCGACGTGGTCGTCGAACGGTCGCAGTTCACCCTCAAGGGACGCGCCTACCGCAACGTGCGGCAGGCGATCCAGCGCAGCCACAACGCCGGCGTGAAGGTCACCGTGCAGCGCGAGGGCGAGCTCGAACCCGAGGTCGTCGCCGAACTGCGCGCGTTGATGACCCGCACCGAACGCGACGACAACCGTGGCTTCTCGATGATCCTCGGCCGGTTGTTCGACGGCGAGGCGCCCGACGCGATCATCGCCATCGCCCGCGACTGCCGCGGCGGCATCGTCGGCGCCCACCGCTACCTCTGGGCCGGCCGGCAGGATCTCTCCTTCGACCTGCCGATCCGTTCCCGCACCGCGCCGAACGGGGTCGACGAGCGGCTCGTCGCCGAGGTCGTCGACTACGCGGCCGACCTCGGTGTCGAGCGGGTCTCGCTCGCGTTCGCGCCGTTCCCCGACCTGTTCGCCGATAAGGACGCCGGACGCCTCACCTGGCCCGGTCGCCTCGGCTACGCCCTCGCCCACCTGCTCGACCCGCTGATCAAGGTCGAGGCGCTCTACCGCTACCTGCGAAAGTTCCGCGCCTTCGGCGACAACCGCTACGTCATGCTGCGCTGGCGCCAGCTCGTCCCCGTGCTGCTCGCCCTGCTGCTGCTCGAGTTCGGCGGGTAGGCCCCCGCGCCCGACCAGAAGCCGTCTTGTCCCCAGGCCCAGTAAATTCCAAGGCGCGGAAATGACTGGGCCAGGGGACAAACGGGAATGTCGGACAATGCGGCGGAGGTTTCGATCGGCAACC
>NZ_JBQCEE010000401.1:0-5361 GCF_051960575.1 Jatrophihabitans sp. | reverse complement strand
GTGAATGGACCGAACAGCGCCGGGCTCTTCGCCGGCGGGCTCGGCGGGTTCCAGGGCGGGATGCGGCATTGCGTCGTGCATGGCCTGCACCGCTTTGACGGGCACGGCAGCCGTTATCTCGATGACGTCCGGTCGTGGCAGACCGACGAACCCGCGCTCGACATGACCGGCACCGCGATCGCTGCGGCCGCTGCGCAGACGACCCGGTAGCAGAAAGCTACTTCCAGCGGAAATGGACGAACACCCGGCCGAAGTTGTCCTTGTCCTTCTCGACCCGGTGGTACAGCGCCTTGACGTCACGCTGCTCGAGGAAGCGCAGCACGTGCTTCTTCAGCTGCCCGCTGCCCTTGCCCGGGATGATCTCGACGAGTGGAGCGCGCTTCGCGACGGCCTCGTCGATGATCGATCGCAACGCCCGGTCGATCTCGCCGCCACGGTTGTAGATGTCGTGAAGATCGAGCTTGAGCTTCATGGCGTCGGCCCGGTGCCCGCGGCATGGGGCCGGCGGGCCGGGCGGCGGGCGTGCTGCCCTGGCGTGCGCACGTGTCGCAGCCTACGGCCGGGCGCGCCCGGAAATGCAAGAAGGCCCGGAGAACCGGGCCTCAGCTCCCCCGACTGGACTCGAACCAGTAACCCTTCGATTAACAGTCGAATGCTCTGCCAATTGAGCTACGGGGGATTGCGTGCGCTGCCCGTGAGCAGCCGGACAAGCGTAACCCACGGCCGCCGCCACGATCAGCACGGGTTACGGTGAGGCCAGCGGACGCAGGAGGAACCGGATGAAGCTGTCGTTGCTCGTCGGCGGGGCGGTGGGCTACGTGCTCGGCGCGAAGGCCGGACGCGAGCGCTACGACCAGATCGTCGCGCTGGCCCGGCGGGTGGCCGGCAGCCAGACGGTGCAGGCGACCGCGGGCGTGATGCACGCACAGCTCGACGAGCTCAAGCAGCAGGCGCGCGGGCTGATCGACGACCAGATCAATTCGACGAACGGCGTCAACGGCCACCACCGCGCCTGACGGTCGCGGCCGCGCCGGTCAGGGGGTCTGCGCCGCCCGCCACTGCTCGTCCAACTGGGCCAGTCGCGCGCGCACGGACGCCCGGGTGGCCGGGGTGTCGGGCGTGCCCGGCTCGAACCGGGCCCACCACACGACCCCGTCGCGTCCGGGCAGATGACGGGCGACGAAGCGTGCCGACCCGAGCGGCGCGATCGTCGCGACCTCGGTGCTCACGACGTTGAGCTGGACGCGCTTGCGTATCGCCGGCGGCAGGTCACGGGGGACGGCGAGCCGGACGGACACCGGGGCGCGGTCGCGGATGATCCCCTCGTCCACGTCGCCCTCGGTGATCGTCAACGCGCCGTCCTGCCAGACGGCCTTCGAGATGTGCTGCCAGCCGATGAGGCGATTCGAGCCGGCGTCGGGCCACCAGACCCCGCGTGGCGTCACGAGCACGACGGTGCCCTCGTCGGTGTCGGCCCACGACACCACCCGCTCCCCCGCGTCCAGCACGGCCAGCGCGGCGGCCGGCGGACGTTCGCGCCGCAGCCGCATCAGACCGCGCCGAGCGCCCGCTCGCGCATGCTGCGCCGGTAGCTCTCGAGGGCGATGAGTTCGCCGAACAGCCGCGCGTGCTCGTCCGGCTGCTCGATCGGGTTCATCCGCTGCAGCTTCGACTTGATCGTGGCGATCTCGCGCCCGCTCGCGATCTCGAGCAGCCGGGCGATCACCATCTGTGCGTAGGCCGCGCGGGCGTCGGGGTCGGACGACGCACGCAGCGGCTCGACCGCGAGCGCGTGCACGCCGCCCTTGATCCGCTCGTCGGAGAGCTGGGCGGCGACCGCCTCGACCCACGCGGCGCCGCTGAGCCCGGCGTTGACACCGCCCGCGGCGTCGATCGCGCGCCGCACCTCCTGGTACCCGGCGACGTGGAACGCGGTCGGCGTCAGCGATTCGAACTCCGCCCCGGCCAGTCCAGGCGACTGCAGCGCGATCTTCAGCACCTCGCGCTCGACCTTCGCCACCGCCTCGTCGACCGGGGCGGACGCCGCCCTGGTCACCGGCGGCGGCGCCTGCTCGGCCGCCCGCTTCTCGCCGCCCTTGACGAAGCCGCGCACCCGCGCGACGACGCGCATCGGGTCGTCGAGCCCGACGAGGCCGGCGAGCTTGCGGGCGTACTCGTCGCGCAGGCCGAAGTCCTTGATCTCGGCCACCAGCGGGATGCCCCTGTCGAGCGCGGCGGTGCGCCCCTCGGCGGTGTCGAGGTCGAACCGGGCGACATTGGTGCGCAGCACGAACTCGACGAGCGGGATCGCGCCGGCCACGAGGTCGAGCACGGCGACGTCGCCCGACTGCTGCCGCAGCTCGCACGGGTCGAGACCGTGCGGCTCGACGGCGACGAAGGTCTGCGCCATGAACTTCTGGTCGTCGCCGAAGGCCCGCTCGGCCGCCTTCATGCCGGCGGCGTCGCCGTCGAAGGTGAAGATCACCCGGCCGGTGAAGGTGTCGGAGTCCATCAGCAGCCGCCGCAGCACCTGCACGTGCTCGGCGCCGAACGCGGTGCCGCAGGTGGCGACCGCGGTGGTGACGCCGGCGAGGTGGCAGGCCATGACGTCGGTGTAGCCCTCGACGATCACCGCCCGGTGCTGCTTGGCGATCTCGCGCTTGGCGAGGTCGACGCCGTAGAGCAGCGTCGACTTCTTGTAGATCGGCGTCTCGGGGGTGTTGAGGTACTTCGCCTCGATGCGGTCGTCGTCGAACAGCCGCCGGGCACCGAAGCCGACGACGTCGCCACCGACGTCGCGGATCGGCCAGAGCAGCCGGCGGTGGAAGCGGTCGATGAGCGAGCCGCGGCCGGACTCGCGCGACAGCCCGCCGAGGGTCAGCTCGGCCGGCGTGAACCCCTTGGCCAGCAGGTGCCGGGTGAGGGCATCCCACCCCGACGGCGCGAAGCCGCAGCCGAAGTGCTCGGCGACCGACTGGTCGAAGCCGCGCTGTGCCAGGAACTCGCGCGCCGCCCGCGCCTCGTCGGTGCTGCGCAGCTGCTCGGCGTAGAAGCGCTGCGCCTCGGCGTGCGCGTCGACGAGCCGCTGCCGCTGCCCCGCGGGCCGCGCCGGCCCGCGCTGCGTGCCCTCCTCGTACCGCAGCTGGATGCCGACCCGGTTGGCGAGCCGCTCGACCGCCTCGCTGAAGTCGACATGTTCGATGTTCTGGACGAAGCGGATGACATCGCCGCCCATCTGGCAACCGAAGCAATGCCACAAATTTCTGGACGGCGTGACGTTGAACGAGGGGGACTTCTCCTCGTGGAAGGGGCACAGCCCCTTGAGGTTGCCGCCGCCGGCGCTGCGCAGCTGCACGTACTCGCCGATGACATCGGCGATGGCCGACTTGTCGCGCACCAGGGCGATGTCCTCGTCGCGGATCCGGCCTGGCACGCCGTGAGTCTATGCGCGCCCACCGACAACCGTGCCCGGCGCTGGGGACGAACGCATGGACGACCGGGCGTCATCGTTTCGTCAGGGTCACGCGTCCCCGGGCGGGCTTAGGGTGCCCGCATGCATATCCCGCTCGTGCCCGCTCTCGCGGCCGCCGCCGTCGTGCTCGCCGCGTGCTCGTCGACGACCTCGGGCACCGGATCGGGTGCCTCTTCACTGCCGGCGAGCTCGGCGCGGTCGTCCGCACCATCGTCGGCGCCGTCCTCGCTGCCGTCCTCTGCGCCGTCGTCCGACACCACCGGCGGCGGCACCAGTGGCGGGACGAGCACCGGCGGCGGAGGCAATGGCGGGGGCACGACGACCGGCGGCGGGCACACCGGCGGGTCAGGACACCCGTCCACCTCGGCGTCGTCGAGCGCGCCGACGGCCGACAACGCGGTCATCACCAGCTTCACCGGCACCCCGCACTGCACCGACCGCAGCGACACGCACGGGACGGTCAGCCTGAGCTGGACCTCGGGCGGAGGCGCGACGACCGCCTACATCGTCGAGTCGGCGGTCGCGATCGGTGGCAGCGACGGCCAGGGGTCGAGCCCGGCGCTGCCGGCGAACGGCTCGACCACGCTGCCCTTCGACTGCGCGCAGGACTACGACTACTACACGCTCTACGTGCACGCGGCGACGACGAAGAACGGCGAGACGCTGCAGGTCGCGAACACCACGCCGGTGTCCTCGCCGAGCAGCTGAGTGGCCGCGTCCACCTGCCCCTGCGGCACCGGCGGCGCCTACGCCGAGTGCTGCGGCCCGCTGCACGCCGGCACCCGTCGCGCGGCGACCGCGGGCGAGCTGATGCGGTCGCGCTACTCGGCCTTCGCCGTCGGCGACGTCGCGTACCTGGTCGCCAGCTGGCACCCGACCACTCGTCCGGCCTCGATCGAACTCGACCCCGCGCAGCGCTGGACGCGGCTGGAGATCCTCGCCGAACGTCGCGGGGGCCCGGACGACAGCGCCGGGGTCGTCGAGTTCCGCGCGCACTACCGCCAGCACGGCGCCGACGGCGTGCTGCACGAGCGCAGCAGCTTCGTCCGCGACGACGGCGCGTGGCGCTACGTCGCCGCCCTCCCCCGCTGACCCGGTCGCCTCGCGTGTGTGGCGACGCTGCGGGGCGACACGCCGTACCAACCCCAGCAGCGTCGCCACGCATGCGGGCAGCAGCCGCCGCGGGACGACGCTCAGACGATGTGGACGGGGGCGGCGGCGGTGAGGCGGGCGTGCCGGGCGACGGCGGACGAATCGGTGAGCTGGGCGACCTGGTCGACGACGACGCGCAACCGTTCCGCGTCCGAGCCGGACGCGTGCCAGGCGCGGTGCAGCGAGCGGTCGAGCGTGCCCGGGGCGCCGGCACGGATGAGCTCGACCAGCTCGGTGAGCAGCGCCCGCTGCTCGCCCTGCCGCTCGGACGCAACGGGCCGGCGCATCACGTAGTGCACCGCGATCGCCTTGAGCAGCGCGCACTCGGCGGCGATGCCGGCGGGTACGACCAGGTCGGCGTCGTACCGGGCGAGCGGCCCACCACCGTGCGCGGCCCGCGTGGCCGCGACCGCCGCCCCGGCGAAGCGCCCGGTGAGCTCCGACGTCGCCCGCTTCGCCGCCGCCTGCGCCCGGTGGCTGCCGTCGTACTCGGCGAGGTCGCGCAGCGTCGGCAGGTCGAGCAGCTCGTCGAGCACGGGTGCCAGCTGCTCGGCCGACAGCGGTGAGTACTGGGCGGCCGCGATCGTGCACAGCACCTCGCGCGCCGCGTCGTCGACCGTGCCGAGCCGGATCAGCCCGCCGTGCACGCCCTCCACGACGTCGTGCACCCAGTAGGCGATGTCGTAGGCCCAGTCCCTAACCAGCGCCTCGAGAAATCGCCCCCCCGCCGCCCCCCC
>NZ_JBQCEE010000400.1:0-7458 GCF_051960575.1 Jatrophihabitans sp. | reverse complement strand
AGAAGCGCCCCGCCCAGTCGAAGAAGCGTCGCTGACCGACTGGCCACGATCCCGGCGCCGCGCCCGCGGCGTCCTCCCCGGCACGGGCCCCGCGCCCGTCGGCCGGCCGACCGAAAGGCAGCACCGGTGACCGATACCGACACCACCGCCGACGCGACCGCGGACGAGACCGCCGGCGGCGAGCCGTCCGAGGGCGGCGAGCGCGGCAACAGCCTGCTCGTCCGCGAGGGCGACATCGCGGCCGACTACCTCGAGCGCCTGCTCGACATCGTCGACTACGACGGCGACATCGACCTCGACGTCGAGAACGACCGGGCCGTCGTGGCCATCGTCGGCGGCGACCTGAAGGCCCTCGTCGGCCCCCGCGGCGAGGTGCTCGACGCGCTCCAGGAGCTCACCCGCCTCGCCGTCCAGCAGCAGACCGGCGTGCGCAGCCGGCTCATGCTCGACGTCTCCGGCCACCGCGCGCAGCGGCGTCAGACGCTCACCACGCTCGCCGCGGACACCGCGCAGCGCGTGCTCGACAACGGCGAGCCGGTGCGCCTGTCGCCGATGAACCCGTTCGAGCGCAAGGTCGTGCACGACGCGATCGCGGGCATCGACGGCGTCACCAGCGAGTCCGAGGGCGAGGAACCGAACCGCCGGGTCGTCGTCCTGCGCGCCCAGTAGTCCACCTCAGCCGCCCTGCCGCTGCCGACCGTGACCGAGTCCGAGGACAGCAGCACCCTGCCCCCCGCGCCGCCGGTGGCCGTCGACGTCTTCGCCGACGTGCTGCCGGCGGCGCAGCAGTTCGCGCACCTGCTCGCGACCGCGGGGGTCGAGCGCGGCCTCATCGGCCCCCGCGAGGTGTCGCGGTTGTGGGACCGCCACCAGCTCAACTGCGCGGTGCTCGGCGAGCTCGTCCCCGCCGACGCCCGCGTCGTCGACGTCGGGTCCGGTGCCGGGTTGCCGGGCCTACCGCTCGCCCTGGCGCGTCCCGACCTTCGCGTCGTGCTCGTCGAACCACTCCTGCGGCGCGCCACCTTCCTGCACGAGGCGGTCGACGCGCTCGGCCTGGCCGACCGGGTCGAGGTCGTGCGCGGTCGCGCCGAGGAACCTGCGGTGGCGCGCGCTGTCGCGCCCAGCCACTGGGTGACCGCCCGTGCGGTGGCGCCGCTCGACCGGCTGCTGACCTGGTGCCGTCCGTTGCTCGCGCCGGGTGCGACCTTGCTCGCGATGAAGGGCGCTTCGGTGTGGGAAGAGCTGGAACAGCACCGTGCCGCCTTACGATCCGGAGGAGTCGAGTCGTGGTCCGTCGAGACCATCGGCGCCCGGCTCCCCGACCCCACCTGGGTCGCGGTTCTTCGGATGAGCACGGAGCAGTCAGTTCATGAGCGACAGCAGCGCGGGAACCAGCACCAGCGTCGGTCTCGTCGACGTTCCACGTGAAACACGCGGCGCCTCGGTTCCACGTGAAACGGTGTTCGGCGACCTGTCGGGGAACCCGATCGGCCGTGCCGCGGCGCGGGCAGTGCTCATGCGCAACCTTCGGATCGACGAGGAGTGGCCCCGGCCTGCCGCGCCCCGCGTCCTGACGGTCGCGAACCAGAAGGGCGGCGTCGGCAAGACGACCACCGCCGTGAACATCGCGGCCGCGCTCGCGCTGCACGGGTTGCGCGTCCTGCTCGTCGATCTCGACCCACAGGGCAACGCCAGCACGGCGCTCGGCGTCGACCACCCGGTCGGGACCCCGTCGACGTACGACGTGCTGCTCGGCGGCGAGTCGCTGGATGCCGTCGCCGCGACCGCCCCGTTCTCGGAGAACCTCCGCTGCGTGCCCGCGACGCTCGACCTGGCCGGCGCGGACATCGAGCTGACCGTCGCCGAACGCCGCGAGCACCGGCTCGCCGACGCCGTGGCCACCTACCTCGCCGAGGGGCCGGGCGTCGACTACATCCTCATCGACTGCCCGCCGTCGCTCGGCCTGCTGACGCTGAACGCCCTCGTCGCCGGCCGCGAGGTGCTCATCCCGATCCAGTGCGAGTACTACGCGCTCGAGGGCCTGGCCCAGTTGCTGAACACCGTCGAACTCGTCAAGGCGCATCTGAACCCGGTGCTCGACGTCTCGACGGTGCTGCTCACCATGCACGACGGCCGTACGAGACTCGCCGACCAGGTCGGCGAGGAGGTGCGCAACCACTTCGCCGAGAAGGTGCTCACGCCGGTCATCCCGCGCAACGTCCGGGTGTCCGAGGCGCCCGGTTACGGGCAGACGGTCATCACCTACGATGCGGGCTCGAGGGGTGCGGTCGGGTATCTGCAGGCCGCGCGGGAACTGGCCGAGCGCGGCGCCGAAGGAGCACGGGGATGAGCGGACGCACGGGCATGGGTGGTCTCGGACGCGGTCTCGGTGCCCTGATCCCGACCGCACCGCCGCGGCCGACGGCCGACGCCCCGGCCGACACGGCACCCGACGGTGCCGCCGCCAGGACGACCGACCGCCAAGGGACGGCGACCGGGACCGCCGTCATGAACCGGCCGGCCAGCGACGCGTTCTGGACGGCGCTCGACCAGCCGGCCGACGGCACGGCCGACCTCGCCCCGGTCGAGGGCGCCAGCTTCGCCGAACTGCCCGTCGACGAGATCCACCCCAACGCCAAGCAGCCGCGCCAGGTCTTCGACGAGGACGCCCTGCACGAGCTGACCCACTCGATCCGGGCCTTCGGCGTGCTGCAGCCCGTCGTCGTGCGGGCCGACCCGGCCGGCGGCTACGAGCTCGTCATGGGTGAACGGCGCCTGCGCGCAGCCGCCGCGGCGGGACTGACGCACATCCCGGCGATCGTCCGCACCAACGCCGACGATGCGATGCTGCGCGACGCCCTGCTCGAGAACATCCACCGGGCGCAGCTCAACCCGCTGGAGGAGGCCAACGCCTACCAGCAGCTGCTCGAGGAGTTCGGCGCGACCCACGAGGAACTGGCGCACCGCATCGGGCGCAGCCGGCCGCACATCTCGAACACCATCCGGCTGCTGAACCTCTCGCTGCCCGTCCAGCGCCGGGTCGCCGCCGGCGTGCTCTCGGCCGGCCACGCGCGTGCCCTGCTCGGCCTCGACGACCAGGACGCCCAGGACGAGCTGGCCGCGCGCATCGTGGCCGAGGGGCTGTCCGTGCGGGCGACCGAGGAGCTCGTCGCGCTGGCGCAGCGCGGGCACGGCGCGAGCCGGCCCGCCAGGCGCGGCGCCGGCACCCGGCTCGACGTGCCCGGGTCGGAGGAGATCGCCGAGCGCCTGTCGGACGTCTTCGAGACCAGGGTGCGCGTCGAGCTGGGCCGCTCGAAGGGCCGCATCACCGTCGAGTTCGCCTCGGCCGAGGACCTGCAGCGGATCCTCGCGGTCATGCAGCCCGGATCGACGGCGTCGCCGGCCCAGGGTTGACCTACCCCCCGGCGCGATCCGGGGCGACATAACGAACGACCTCGGCGAGGGGTCGTCGGCCCCGGTTGAGTGATGGCGAGCGGACGTCAGGGGCGGGCCAGCCGAGGCTCACCACCCCGACCGGGACGAGTGACGGTTCCACGTGGAACGTGGCGAACACCGCGTCCACCCGGTCGGCCGGGATGCCGAAGAAGCAGGCGCCCAACCCGGCATCGTGCGCCGCCAGCAGCAGGAGCATCGCCGCCATGCCGGTGTCGACGGTCCAGTACGGCACCGGCCAGTGCGCCTCGTCCCGATCGGTCCAGCCCTTGTCCGGCTCGGCGTACCGGTCGAGGTACGCGTCCTTGTCGGCCAGGCAGAGCACGAGCGCCGGGGCGGTGCGCATGCGGCGCAGCCAAGCGTCCGGCTCGCCGTCGGCGGTGGCCGCCCAGAACTGCGCACGGGCGTCGGCCGTGTCGAGGACGACGAACTGCCAGCCCTGCGTGTGCCCGGCCGACGGCGCCCGGACGGCGAGGCCGAGCAGGTCGTCGAGCAGCTCGCGCGACACCGGGCGGTCGGGGTCGTAGCTGCGGGTCATGCGGCGCGTGCGGATCGCCTCGCGGAGCTCCATGCGCCCAGTGTGCCGAGGGGCCGGCCGGCCATATTCGGCAGACCGGGCGGGGCCGATGTGGGACCCTGGATCCGTGGACCTCCGGCAATCGCGCAAGCTCGAGAACGTCCTCTACGACATCCGTGGCCCGGTGCTCGAAGAGGCGAAGCGACTCGAGGAGGAGGGGCGTCGCATCATCAAGCTGAACATCGGCAACCCGGCCCCGTTCGGCTTCGAGGCGCCCGAGGAGATCCTCGTCGACGTCATCCGCAACCTGCCGACCGCGCAGGGCTACAGCGACTCGCAGGGCATCCTGTCGGCCCGCACGGCGATCGTGCACCACTACCAGACCCGCGGCATCGACACCGTCGACGTCGACGACATCTGGCTCGGCAACGGCGTCAGCGAACTCATCCAGCTCGCGCTGCAGGCCCTGCTCGACAACGGCGACGAGGTGCTCGTGCCGGCGCCCGACTACCCGCTGTGGACGGCGTCGACCGTGCTCGCCGGTGGCCGCGCGGTGCACTACCTCTGCGACGAGGCCAACGACTGGCTGCCGGACCTCGACGATCTGCGCTCGAAGATCACCGATCGCACCAAGGCGATCGTGGTCATCAACCCGAACAACCCGACCGGTGCGGTGTACCCCGAGAGCGTGCTGCGCGAGATCGCCGGCATCGCCCGGGAACACGACCTTGTCGTCATGGCCGACGAGATCTACGACAAGATCCTCTACGACCAGGCGACGCACACGCCGTTCGCCGCGATCGCCCCGGACCAGCTGACGCTCACCTTCAACGGGCTGTCGAAGGCCTACCGCGTCGCCGGCTTCCGGTCGGGCTGGCTGATGGTGAACGGGCCCAAGCGGCACGCGTCCAGCTATCTCGAGGGTATCCGGCTGCTCGCGAACATGCGGCTCTGCGCGAACGTCCCCGCGCAGCACGCGGTGCAGATCGCGCTCGGCGGCCGGCAGAGCATCCGCGACCTGATCCTGCCCGGCGGGCGCCTGCTCGAGCAGCGCGACGCCGCGGTGGTGGCGCTCGAGAAGATTCCCGGCGTGTCGGTGGTGCGGCCGAAGGGCGCGCTCTACGTCTTCCCGCGGCTCGACCCCGAGGTCTATCGCATCGACGACGACCAGCAGTTCGTGCTCGAGCTGCTGCGCACCAAGCACGTGCTCGTCGTCGCCGGCACGGGGTTCAACTGGCCGCGTCCGGACCACCTGCGCATCGTCACGCTGCCGCGCGCCGACGACCTCACCGAGGCCATCGGCCGCATCGGCGAGTTCCTCGGCCAGTTCTAGCCGGCTCCTGGTCCACACCTGGTGACCACCCGGGTCGGCCGTCCTACGCTGTCAGGCGAAGGTCCGCGGCTCGGCGTCTCGTTCGGGGGTGGTCATGTCGCGTCGGCTGGTGAACGTCACGCTCGACAACCTGTCCGACCTGCCGTCGCCCTGCCGGCAGTGCGTCTACTGGGAGCTCGACCCGGTCTCGGGTGAGCGTGCGCGCGACAGCGGCGACGGCGAGCTCGAGAAGGAGGCGTGGGTCAGCGACACGCTGCTCGAGTGGGGCAGCTGCGGCCAGCTGATCTACGTCGACGGCGTGCCCGCGGGGTACGCGCTCTACGCCCCGCCCGCCTACGTGCCGCGGTCGATCGCCTTCCCGACCTCACCGGTCGCGGCGGACGCGGTGCTGCTCATGACCGCCCGCCTGCTGCCCGAGTTCCGCGGTGGGGGCCTGGGCCGGATGCTGCTGCAGGGCGTCGCCCGCGACCTGACCCGCCGCGGGATGAAGGCGATCGAGGCGTTCGGACGCGTGCCCGGCAACGCGCCGGAGCAGCGCGGCTGGGCGGCCGCACCGCGTCCCTACCGCGATCCCGAGGTCGCCGACTACGGCTGCCTGCTGCCCGCCGAGTACCTGCGCGCCGTCGGCTTCAAGACCGTGCGCCACCACCCGCGCACGCCGCGGCTGCGGCTGGACGTGAAGAGCACCGTGTCGTGGCGCGAGGACGTCGAGTACGCCATCGACCGCCTGCTCGGGTCGCTGCAGGTGCCGGTGCTCTCCCGCTGAGCCTGCGGATCAGCTGGCGACGGCGGGGATGCGCAGGACGCCGGTGGGCGGGTCGTCGGCCGTGGGCAGGTACAGCCGCTGGACGGCGACGAGCAACCCCTCGGCGACGGTGTCGCGGAACAGCGGGTTGGTCAGCATCGGCCGGTCGATCGGCGAGGTGAGGTAGCCGAGCTCGACGCGGACGGCGGGCATGCGCGTGCGGCGCAGCAGCGTCCAGCCCTTGCCGTGGATGCGGTTGTCCTGCATGCCAGTGCGGGCCACCAGCTCGCGCTGGGCGAGGTCGGCGAGCCGCTCGCCGATGTTCGAGCTGCTCTCGTCGCCGCCGGAGTAGTACGCCGCGAGCCCGTGCGGCCGCGGCGACGGGGCGCCGTCGATGTGCAGCGACAGCACCAGGTCGGCGCCGATCTCGTTGGCGAACGCGGCGCGCTCGTCGTCGGTGCGCCGGTTGTAGGGCCCGCGGGTGAGCCAGGTGCGCACGCCGAGCGCCGTGAGCCGGCCCTCGAGCCGGGACGCGATGTCCCAGACGATGCCGGCCTCCGTGAGGGTGCCGTGCATGACGCCGGGGACGACGCCGCCGAGGCCGGGGTCGAGCACGATCCGCTTGCCGAACAACGACGGGCCCGAGTCGGCGACCGCGATCTGCTCGCGCAGCAGCTGCGGCCGGCCGCCGATGACCCGGCGCCCCAGCTGGCGCAGCGCCCGCAGCGTCGCGGGCCCGCAGATGCCGTCGGGCACGAGGCCGTAGTCGTACTGGAATGAGCGCAGGGCCTCGGCGGTGGTGCGGCCGAAGACACCGTCGGCGCGCTGGATGTCGTAGCCGAGTTCGAGCAGCTGGCGCTGCAGGTCGGCGACGTCGTCACCGAGCAGCAGGGCGGTCGGTTCGTGGGCGAGCACGCGGTCGCCGAGCCGCCAGTGCGCCTCGGTCAGCGCGGCGAACGTCTCGGGCCCCACGAAGCCGTCGACCGAGATGCCCCGGCGCTGCTGGAAGTGGCGCACGGCGAGCTCGGTGGCGTCGTCGAAGACGTCCGCGAGGGCGCCGTCGGTGTTGTTGAGCAGGCCCATCGAGGCGAGCATGCTGCGAATCTCGGCGACGACGCTGCCGCGGTCACCACGTCGCACGTTGTGCATGGACAGTCTCAGGCCTCGCTCGTCGGGGGTACTCGTTCGACCCCATTCTGCCCCAGGACCAAGGTCAGCACGCCCAACGGCCCGCTCGCGACGTCCCGGAGGGGTCACGATCCGGTGACGACGAAGGTCCTTGCGGGCTGCGGAACGGACCTGCCCGGACGACGACGGGCGCCCCCCGGGCGGCGGGGGGGCCCTCGTGACGGGGTGCGGGGGGACGCACCCCACGTAGTCGGCGCGCTCCGTGGGGCTCGCGGCCGTCGG
>NZ_JBQCEE010000399.1:0-6120 GCF_051960575.1 Jatrophihabitans sp. | reverse complement strand
CGCGCCGGACTCGTCTTGCTCCCCGTCAGCACCGCTCGCACCGGCGCGAGCGTGTCGTTGGTCAGGAACCCCGCCCACATCAGCTCGCGCACGGCGCTCGCGAGCGCCGCGTCAGTGGCCGTCGGCGCGGCCCGGTTGCCCAGCGCCGCGAAGAAGACCGCCTCGTCCGGCCCGAGCGCCGCGGCGACGGTCAACGCGAGCTCGTCCTCGACCGGCTCGGGCAGCGGCAGGATCAGCGGCGCGAGCTCGGCCGGCGCCAGCACCACCCAGCCGTCGTTGCCCGGCAGGTCACCGGCGCCAGCCCAGACGACCTCGCCGGCCAGCGTCAGCTCGTCCAACAGCGCGGGGGAGTAGTTCGCCACCCGGCTCGGCAGGATCAGCGACTCGACCGCCGACGCGGGCAGCGGCAGGCCGGCCAGCTGCTCGACGGCCCGCAGCACCCCGTCGGTGCCCCGGCCCGCCGCCGCCCCGACGGACTGCCACGCCGGCACGAACCGCGCGAGCGCGTCGTGCGGCACCGGCTCGACCTCCTTGCGCAGCGCCGCGAGCGAGCGCCGCCGGATCGCGCGCAGCACCTCGGCGTCGCACCACTCGGTGGCACCCGTGCTGTGCGTGCCGACGGGTGCGAACTGGCCCTGCATGATGCGCCCGGAAGCGGCGAGCCGGGCCAGCGTCGCGTTGACGACGGCGACGCCCAGGCCCAGCCGCGCCGCGACGTCGGAGGCGACGAACGGCCCGTGGGTGCGGGCGTAGCGCGAGACGAGGTCGCCGAGCGGATCCTTCACCGGCTCGGTGTAGACCTCGGGGATGCCGACGGGCAGCGCGACGCCGAGGGCGTCCTGCACGCGGCCGGCGTCCTCGATCGCCAGCCAGCGTTCCTCGCCGGCGATCCGCACGCGGATCGCGCGCCGCCCCTCCTCGAGCGCGGCGAGGTCCTGCGGCGTCGCTCCGCGGGCGATCGCCTCGGTGGTCGTGAGGTCGCCGATGCCCCGCAGCAGGTCGTGCACGGCGTCGACGCCCTGGGCGTGCCGCTCGGGGGTCAGGCGCGCGACCTCGGCCGCCACCTGCTGCACCGCGTCCGGGTCGAGCAGTTCACGCAGGTCGCTCGAGCCGAGCAGTTCGGCGAGCAGGCCCGCGTCCAGCGAGATCGCCTGCGCGCGGCGCTCGGCCAGCGGCGCGTCGCCCTCGTAGAGGAACATGCCGACGTAGCCGAACAGCAGCGATCGCGCGAACGGTGACGGCGTGGGCGTCTCGACCTCGACGACCTTCACCGCGCGCGAGCCGACCTCGCCCATCAGCCCGCGCAGCCCCGGCAGGTCGAAGACGTCCTGCAGGCACTCGCGCATCGCCTCGAGCACGACGGGGAACTCGCCGAACTCGGACGCGACCTGCAACAGCTGGTTCGCCCGCTGGCGCTGCTGCCACAGCGGCGTGCGGCGGCGCGGGTCACGCTTGGGCAGCAGCAGCGACCGGGCCGCGCACTCGCGGAAGCGCGAGGCGAACAGCGCCGAGCCGCTCACCTCGCCGGTCACCAGCGCCTCGATCTCGTCCGGGTCGAAGACGACGAGATCCGCGGTCGGGGCGTCGGCGTCGGTGTCCGGCAGGCGCAGCACGATGCCGTCGTCGGACTGCATCGAGCTCACCTCGAGGCCGTACCGCTCGCGCAGCCGCGCGGTGATCGCCAGCGCCCACGGTGCGTTGACCGGCGCGCCGAACGGCGAGTGGATCACCAGCCGCCAGTCGCCGAGCTCGTCGCGGAACCGCTCGACCACGATCGTCCGGTCGTCGGGCAGCCCGCCCGTCGCCTCGCGCTGCTCGGTGACGTAGGTGAGCAGGTTCGCGGTGCCCCACTCGTCAAGGCCGGCGGCGCGGGCGCGCTCGGTGGCGGCCTCGGGCGTCGACGAGCCGACCTCGCGCAGGAACGCCCCGAGCGCCCGGCCCAGCTCGGCCGGCCGACCCGGCTGGTCGCCCTTCCAGAACGGCATCTTGCCGATCTCGCCGGGCGCGGGGGTGACGAGCACCCGGTCGTGGGTGATGTCCTCGATGCGCCACGACGACGAGCCGAGCAGGAACACGTCGCCGACGCGCGACTCGTAGACCATCTCCTCGTCCAGCTCGCCGACGCGCCGCCCCGGCCCTTCGGCGCCGGCGAGGAAGACCCCGAACAGCCCGCGGTCGGGGATCGTCCCGCCGCTGGTCACCGCGAGCCGCTGGGCGCCGCGGCGTGCGGTGAGCTGGCCGGTGACGCGGTCCCAGACGATGCGCGGCCGCAGCTCGGCGAACGCGTCGGACGGGTACCGCCCGGCCAACATGTCGAGCACGGCCTCGAGCGCCCCGCGTGGCAGCCCGGCGAACGGCGCGGCCCGGCGCACCAGTTCGTCCAGCTCGTCGACGGTCACGTCCTCCATCGAGAGGATCGCCACGATCTGCTGCGCGAGCACGTCGAGCGGGTTGCGCGGGTAGCGCATCGACTCGATGAGCCCGTCGCGCATGCGCTCGGCCACGACGGCGCACTCGAGCAGGTCGCCGCGGAACTTCGGGAAGATCACGCCGCGGGACACCGCGCCGACCTGGTGACCGGCGCGGCCGACCCGTTGCAGGCCGGCCGCGACCGACGGCGGCGACTCGACCTGCACGACGAGGTCGACCGCGCCCATGTCGATGCCCAGCTCGAGCGACGAGGTGGCGACGACGGCCGGGATGCGACCGGCCTTGAGGTCCTCCTCGACCAGCTGCCGCTGCTCGCGCGACACCGAGCCGTGGTGCGCGCGGGCGACCACCGGCGCGTCGACGGGCGCCGGCGCCCCCGACCCCGCCTGGGCCATCAGCTCGGCGGGCGTGCGATTGACCGAGCGCCCGGTCCCGGTGTTGATGCCCGTGCTCGGCGTCCCGCCGTCCTCCACGCCTGCGCGCGCGGCGGCCAGCTCGTTGAGCCGGGCCGTGAGCCGCTCGGCGAGACGCCGCGAGTTGGCGAAGACGATGGTCGAGCGGTGCTGCTCGACGAGATCCAGCACCCGTTCCTCGACGTGCGGCCAGATCGAGGCGCGCCGCCCGGCACCCGCCGCCGCGCCGGACAGGTCGTCGGTGAGCTCGCCGAGGGCAGTCATGTCCTCGATCGGGACGACCACCTCGAGCTCGAAGGTCTTGCTCGACGGCGGCTGCACGATCGTCACCGGACGACCGCCCGCGAGGAAGGTCGCCACCTCGTCGACCGGCCGCACCGTCGCCGACAACCCGATCCGCCGGGCCGGCCGCTCGAGCAGGGCGTCGAGCCGCTCGAGGGTGAGCGCGAGGTGCGCGCCGCGCTTGGTCGAGCAGACGGCGTGCACTTCGTCCACGATCACCGTGTCGACGCCCCGCAGGGCCTCGCGGGCGGCCGAGGTGAGCAGCAGGAACAGCGACTCGGGCGTCGTGATCAGGATGTCCGACGGCCGCCGTGCGAACAGCCGGCGCTCGTCGGCCGGGGTGTCGCCCGACCGCATGGCGACGGTGATGTCCGGCTCGGGCAGGCCGAGCCGGGACGACGCCTGGCGGATGCCGGTCAGTGGTGAGCGCAGGTTCCGCTCGACGTCGACGGCCAGCGCCTTGAGCGGGCTGACGTAGAGCACCCGGCAGCGCCTGAGCGGATCCTCCGGCGCCGGCTCGGACGCCAGCCGGTCGAGCGCGGACAGGAACGCCGCCAGCGTCTTGCCCGACCCGGTGGGCGCGACGACGAGGGTGTGCTCGCCGCGCGCGATCGCGTCCCACGCCCCCTGCTGCGCCGGCGTCGGCGCGGCGAACGCGCCGTCGAGCCAGGCCTGGGTGGCGGGGGAGAAGCGGGACATCCCTCCATGGTGCCCGCGGGGTACGACAACGTCCCCGATCGCTACTTCAGGTATTTCTCGCCCGGCCCCTGGCCCGGCTCGTCCGGGTAGGCGGAGGTCTCGCGGAAGGCCTGCTGCAGGCTGCGCAGCGCGTCGCGCAGCGGCTGGCGGTGCATGCCGAGCTGGTCCTGCGACGCGGCCAGCAGGCCGGCCAGCGCGGTGATCAGCTTGCGGGCCTCGTCCAGGTCGACGTACGGCTCACCGTCCGGCGCCAGCCCGAGCTTCTCGGCGGACGCGCTGATGAGCATGACCGCCGCCCGGCTGATCACCTCGACCGCCGGGATCACCGCCAGTTCGCGCACGGGCAGGTCGTCGAGACCGTCGAACCCATGGTCCGGGAAGGGAATGCCATCGTGCGGGTGTTGCTCCGACGTACTGCCCGGGGCCGACGGTCCGGCGGCAGGGTCATGAGCGGTGTCGCTGGCGTTTGGGTCGCTGGCTGCCACGCTGATACCCTGGCACTGCGACCAGCCTCCGTGACGAGCGGGGGTGTGCAAGCGGATGCCGTCACAAGCGTCCCACCCGTGCCGCCGGATCACCCGATCCACGCGCGCCGGGTCCGGTCCAGGCGTCCGGCGCCGTGATCGTCCCAGACGATCACATCACCAGAGGCCTGACGTCGTGCTTCCCGCGCGACCTGACCGGTCGGACCTTGTCGGCCCCGTGCGTACTCGCAGCGGGGCCGTTCTCATGCGCGGCCCGGCACCAGCGGTGCCGCCGGACGGACCGGCGCCCGCACCAGAGGTTCGACCGAGGAGGTCCCATCAGCTCTGAACCCCGGATCAACGACCGGATCCGTGTCCCCGAGGTCCGACTCGTCGGCCCCGAGGGTGAGCAGGTCGGCATCGTGCCGATCGGCAAGGCCCTCGAGTTGGCTGCCGACGCCGATCTCGACCTGGTCGAGGTCGCCCCGATGGCGCGTCCGCCCGTCTGCAAGCTCATGGACTACGGCAAGTTCAAGTACGAGACGGCGCAGAAGGAACGCGAGAACCGTCGGAACCAGACCTTGACCGTCATCAAGGAGATGAAGCTCCGCCCGAAGATCGACTCGCACGACTACGAGACCAAGAAGGGTCACGTCGAGCGGTTCCTGAAGCAGGGCGACAAGGTCAAGGTCACGATCATGTTCCGCGGACGCGAGCAGTCCCGCCCCGAGCTGGGGTTCCGGCTGCTGCAGCGCCTCGCCGAGGACATCCAGGAGCTCGGCTTCGTGGAGTCCTCGCCGAAGCAGGACGGCCGCAACATGATCATGGTCGTGGCCCCGCACCGCAACGCGGCGAAGACGACGCGGGCCTCGCGCGAGGTCAGCACCGAGCCCGCCGCCGTCGCCGACGGCGAGTAGCGCCGCCGGCGACCGCGCACCACCCGAACCGAACACCCACACCTGAGGAATCCACCGTGCCCAAGAACAAGACCCACAGCGGGACGAAGAAGCGCGTCCGGGTCACCGGCAGCGGCAAGCTGCGCAGCCAGCACGCCGGCATGCGTCACAACCTCGAGAAGAAGCCGTCGAAGCTGACGCGCCGCCTCGCCGGCACCAAGGACATGGCCGCCGCCGACACCAAGCGGTTCAAGAAGCTCCTCGGTATCTGACCCCCCGTCCCAAGAACCTTCCGCCGCCCGATCGGGCGGCGCCGACCTCTGCGAGGTACCACCGTGGCACGCGTCAAGCGGGCAGTGAACGCCCACAAGAAGCGCCGGACAACACTCGAGGCCGCCAGCGGTTACCGCGGCCAGCGCTCACGCCTCTACCGCAAGGCCAAGGAGCAGCTGCTCCACTCGGCGACGTACCAGTACCGCGACCGCAAGGCCCGCAAGGGTGACTTCCGGCAGCTCTGGATCACGCGCATCAACGCGGCCTGCCGCGCGAACGACATGACCTACAACCGGTTCATCCAGGGCCTGCGGCTCGCCGGTGTCGAGGTCGACCGCAAGGTGCTGGCCGAGCTCGCCGTCAGCGACGAGGCCGCGTTCGCCGCGCTCGTCGAGATCGCCCGCGCGGCCGTGCAGGCCGAGGGCACGGGCGGCGCGCCGGCCCAGACCCCGGCCGCCTGACGGTCCACGGCACCAGATCGGACGTGCTGGCCGACACCACCGCCCGGCTCGCCGCGGCCCGCCGTCTCACCCGACGTGGGGGCCGCCGCGAGGCCGGGCGTTTCCTCGCCGAGGGCGCCCAGGCGGTGCGCGAGGCGCACGCCGCCGGTGCCGTCGTCGAGGTGTTCGCCACGGCCGAGGCCATGGCGCGCCATCCGGAGCT
>NZ_JBQCEE010000398.1:0-6131 GCF_051960575.1 Jatrophihabitans sp. | reverse complement strand
CATGCCGCTGTCGTCGCGGAGCGCGACCATGCCGCTGTCGTCGCGGAGCGCGACCATGCCGCTGTCGTCGCGGAGCGCGACCATGCCGCTGTCGCGGCATTGTCCGACTCATAGTCACGCCCGGCGGCAGGTCGATGGGTCGATCCCGGTCAGCGGTGCGGTACGCGCGTGTTTCAGCAACCCACTACAGAGACGCGTTTAGCCTTCCCAGCTCCGCGATGTCGTGGTCGCCGTGCCGACAGTGCCAGTAGCAGCCACCGCTCGGTCTCGTGAGCACGTGCAGCGGCCATCCATCGTCCGGGCAGAGGGGCCAGTCCGTCAGGTAGCCGAGGATGTTGTCGTTGACCGCACCTCGTACTTGGTTGGCGAGGTCGATCACCGATTCGATGTAGTTAGGGCTGAGTTGGAAGCCGCCATCGGCTCCGAAGTACCAGTCGAGTGCCTTCCCGACGTATCCCCAGCGTTGCCCTCCGTCGAGCTCGTGCCAGAGCAGAAGCAGTGGCGGCGCGTCTTGGATCGTCCGGGTGAAGTCCGCACGTATATCTGAGAGTGCACGCTCGGTCTCATGCCAGCCGGGGCCGAGTGGATCTATGGAAAGGGCGGGCCGATGACCGTGCATAGCCTCGAGGGCGTCGAAGAAGGCGGGCCGCTCGCTGAAAAAGTGCATCCCCTGTCCTTCTGGTCGGTCCTGCATGATCCGAGGATCCACCAATGGCTGTCTCGCGCCAAGCCGCACAGGCAAGCGGGTCGCCACCTTCGCCGAGCACCGCGCCACTATGCCGCTGTCGTCGCGCTGATGTTGGATCGACCGCCATGCCGAGCGTTAGAGGTCGAGTCGATCTACGTGCTCTGGCCGAGTTCGACGTCTAGACGCGACGGCCAGTCCTCGTCGGCGAGACCGGCGCGCACAAGGGCGTCGCGCCAGTCGAGCGCGGCGAGGTCACGGGCGTCACGCAGCCGAGCAAGGTCGCCGTTCGCCCACAGGACCAGAGACGCCTGAACCCGCTCCGACCCGTCGACACCGCCGACTAGTTCCAGCGCCACCGTAGCGCTGTCCGCGTCCTGAAAATCAAGAGCAATGCGCCGGCGGAGCCGAGCAGAAGGGGCGCTCACAAGCTAAGAATGTCGGTTAGCCTCTGAAGGTGCACTGTCCCCGATGCGGAAGTCTGATGGACCACATCGAGGGAGAGCTTCGCTGTCGAGACGGTGATATGCCGTTGGCCCCCAATATGCAGTCGGAGCTGCTCGACATCGTTGCCCACCCGCCGGACGAGCCAGCACCACGCGTCCTAGGATTTCGGTACGGCGGGAAATGGTGCTGCCCCGCTGATGGCGCTCCGATGACCGAGGAAAGTGGCTACATGAGGTGCTCCGCGTGCGGGCGGTGCATTCCCGGACGCCTGATCGCTCAACTGATCGAGATGCACCCTCATCGAACGGTCAGCGGCTAACGAAGGTGCCCGTCGCACCGCGCCTTCACCACATTGGCGCGTCGTCATAGCGCCCACACGGGGCGACGCCGCCAAAGGTGTCCGCACGGGGAGGGGGTGGCGGCTAGCATTCGGTGGTGGTCATGCGCGGAGTTGGCTTCGCATCGGCAGGACGGCACGATCAGCTCCGCGCCCTCACTTCTGAGAAGGCCGCCGCCCTCGCCACTTACCGGGGCGACGTTCGAGAGCTCATGTCGCCCGGCCGGGTCGACAATGTTCCGCCGCCTGCGCTTCACCTCGTCGGCGATCAGGTCCTCGACGGAGCGGAGCATGCGTTCGACGCCGACTCAACACTGTGCCACGTTCCCGCGCGAGACGTCTTCCTCATGCGCCACCTGTTCGATCCGGCCGGCCGCTTCGCATGCGAAACGTGCGCCGCAGCTGCCGCGCCATCTCGAAGCTAGGCGTGCAGAGCTAGGCGCTTCTCATTCGCGAGCGCGACCATGCCGCTGGTGCAGTTGTCATGCGTG
Source organism: Jatrophihabitans sp. (assembly GCF_051960575.1). Classification (GTDB taxonomy): domain Bacteria; phylum Actinomycetota; class Actinomycetes; order Mycobacteriales; family Jatrophihabitantaceae; genus JBQCEE01. The sequence continues at coordinate 4,171 of NZ_JBQCEE010000398.1, read as the reverse complement.
ACCATCTTGATCTTCGGCGCGGGGTGGGCGAACGTAGCGGACATGGAGGATGACGAGTACGTCGGTGATTCCGTCGGCCGCAAACTGCTCGAAGCCGGCTCCGAGATCGTCGGTGCCACGTCCGGGGCGGCGATCGGCATGCTGGTGGCCGGTCCGGCGGGCGCGCTCGCTGGTGCAGCGGGCGGACCCGTCGTCCAGCGCGCCTTCAGGGAAACGGTCGATGAAGTGGGTGCGAGATTGCTGAGTCGACGTGAGCGTGCGCGGTCCGGCGCTGCTGCGATCTATGCAGCTGACCACCTGCAGAAGGTGCTGGCTGCAGGAGCGACCATCCGGACTGACGGTTTCTTCGACGACGCTCCCGACGGTAGGAATGCTGGTCGGGAGATCGCAGAGGGAGTTCTGCTCCGCGCACGCGATGCCTTCGAGGAGCGGAAGATTCAACATATCGGCTGCATGTTCGCTCGGGTTGCGACCGATTCGGCAGTCGACGCTGGGCTGGCCGCTTGGGTTCTGCGACAGGCCGAGACGCTTACTTGGCGGCAATACGTGATGCTGGCCGCGGTTGGGCGAGCCGAGTTGATCCCGCTACCTACTTCGGTGATCGGAGCGCCGGCCCGATCTTGGTGGAAGTGGGGCGCCCATCGCGAGTTCAGAGATCTCTACGAATACGGGTTTCTCGACTCCCCTCCAAAGCAAACTGCGAATAGGGGTTTCCCCATCCCGAATACAGAGATGTCTGAGCAGCGCCTCGGCAACTCGGGCATGGCGTTGCTAATGTTGCTTGCCCTCGACGAGATCAGCGACGCTGAGGTGCTCAAGATCCACGATGCACTTCGGCCCCCGACTGACCCGTTGGACGAAACCGTCGGATGACGCCGAAGAGGCGGCCTAAGTATGGACGTTGAGAACCCGCCCCCAACCGATGTCGGCCGAGAATTTCTGGCCCAGACGAGGACCAGTCCAACTCGACGATCGCCCTCACGGATCGGTTCAACGCACCCTTGCGCCGACATTCAGCGCCGTCCGCTGCGGTCAGACCCGCGAGTGGCCGCGGGCCCTCCGCTCTTGACCCGATTCAGCACCTCCGAATCGCCAGCCGCCTTTAGTCCAGCTTCCACCTACGCGCGGCACCCCGCTCGACCAGCGGCATGGTCGCGCTCCGGGACGACAGTGGCTGATGGTCGCGCAGCATGGCTACGGGGGGCTACAGACCTCGGCGGCGATCGCGACGGTCAATGAAGACGATCCAGAAGGTGCCCAGACAGAGCCAGACGATGCCCATGACGAGATTGATCGTCGCGTGGCCGAGGGCGAGGTAAGCACCGAAAGAGACGATGCCGAGTAGGAGGTACACATACCCCAGCGCAGCTCGAACGCGAGGCCAACCGGTCGAGTCACTGCTGGACACCTTGATCACCTTAGGCGACTTCGTAAGGCGACGGACGCTCCCTCAGCGGCATGGTCGCGCTTATGTCCCCGGAATCGCGTACCGGTCGAGGTCTTCGGGCATGTGCTCCTGCACGATGAGGTCGCCGGTCAGCGCTTTGGTTTTCGTGAATGATCGAAGCCGGGACCGGTGTGCTCGCATTGCAGATTGCCCACGCCGCGTAGAGCATCCCCTCTGCTGGCTCGCCGTGGTCTAGAAGATTGCGCGCATCGCTCAGCGAACCGCTCGGCAACCGAGGCTCCAACCGACGAAGCACCGCGACGCAGCGATCTAGGTACCGCCCGTTGCTGCTCTAACCGGCACGCGTAGATGCTGCCAGAGAGTTGCCTGACGATAGGACACTGGGGCGCCGTGGTCGCGCCCCGCGACGACAGCGGCCTGTCGTCGGTACACGAGGCGTGCGTGCGACCGAGCGCTGAGGACAGGACGCAATAGGGGCGCGTCGTGACGACTTAAGTTTCGGCGTCGAGGAAGATGGTCCGCGTGATCCTCACGACTGGCGAAGTCGCATTGATCAGTTCCGGTCTAGTTACTCTCACGGCTATCGTGGCGCCCTACTTGCAGAGGCAAACCAGCCGATCATTAGCAACGGAGCAGGCGAATCGCGAGCTCTCTGCGCGAATATGGACTGAACGAGCTGCAGCTTATGTCGATGCCATTGAATTTGTTGTACGCCAAACCTCCGCCGCAGCGAAAGACCTTGACGAGCTTTCACCATCAAACCTGAAGCGCATAAGTGAGATAGCGTCAACGATGGAACAATTGATCGCCCGAATTGTTGCGTTCGGCTCACCACAAGCCTTCGAGGCCTTTGGCGGATGGACGGAAACTATCTGGGCTCGGACGAGAATTGTCCGTGAGCTAACCGATGCGATCAACGACTCCAGCTACTCAACACGTCCCGAAAACGAGCGCGAGGAGATGCTCGAGTTGCGCAAAGAGCTGAGGGGTCAGATTGAGGAGGCTCGGCAGCGATCAGCCGATGTCGTGCTGCTGCTCGGGCGGGAATTGCAACGTATGGAGCAGCCGCCGCGGCGGCGTCTGTTGAGCTGAGATTGACGGGACGGCACCCAAGGGCTCAGCCAGGCTTCGTTTGAAGACGCAACCTTCAGTTGCCGCGATCGCGGCGAGCACCTGCGCTCCGCGACGACAGCGGCATGGTCGCGCTCCGCGACGACAGCGGCATGGTCGCGCAGTGGTTTCATTCGAGACGTAACCGTGACTCTTGCCTGAAATGCTCGTCACGTGCGCCCTCACCCTTCGGTGCTAGCTTGCGCGGCGGTGATCGCGGGAGTGACCTCATGCTCGTCCAGTGGCGCAGAGCATCAGGTCCGATGGTCGGTGGTGTCCTCTGCACCTACCTCGTCGGTTGTCACGGTCGTATACCTTCACGGCGACTGCGACAGCCTCATTTCTGCCCAGGCTAACCAGTCATCAACAGAGGTCACTTTCAAGATCAAGGTTCGCGAGCATGCCGACGTGTGCGACGACGCGGGGCGCGAGAATGTCATCCGCATCCGCCTGGGGAAGCCCCTCGGCAACCGAACGATCAGCGGCTCATGCACAGCCTGCGTCAGCGGGTTCGACCTGAAGTCGATGTCCGCTCTCTCGGGTGTCCCGACCTACGGTTCCTAGCAGGTCCGCCGAACCAGCGGCATGGTCGTTTGCACGTCGGCCCTGCCGTGTGAGGATCAAGCCGTGGAAGACGAAACCTGGCCAGGCGATCTTTCTCGCCTAGAGGTGATCTTCGACGAGAGTGACGACGGGGCCACGTTTCGCCGGCTCCTGCGAGAACACGTCTTGGTGACCGTCTTCGTCGCGGGGCGGCAACCGGGCACTGATGTGCTTGAGCCGCACCTCGCAGGGTTGCTCAATCTGATCGAGGAGCATCCCCAGCACAGAGGGCTCGCGGAACGAGAGATGTGCCGATACGCGGCCCGCCTGGCCGAAGACCCGTGTGATTTCGGCCTGGAAGAGTTGCTGCAGTACTCCATGGCAACGCTGCGCTGGCCCGCCGTCTTAGATGTCGTCGAGAAAGTCCGAGACACTGCTCAGCGGCACTACGACGCGGGCCGATTGCGCTCATGGAACGCCCTTCGGCGCGCCGAAGAGGTGATCGAGGCGTTCGACGAGTCGTGGCCCCATAGAGACATGTTTGCTCGCTACCGCGACTGAGACCGCCACTCGCGCGTATGCGCCGAACCAGCGGCATGGTCGCGCTCCGCGATGACAGCGGCATGGATAGCTCCTATGGGTGTCAAGTGGCGTGGTGGGTGGTCATGCCGGCTCCGTGCGCTGCGATGGTGGTGCCGTCCTCGCCGTGGTCAAGACCGTGCCCTTCGGGTGGCCTTCGGCCAGCCTTGACCTCGGCTGCGGGCGGCACTTGGTTCGCGCCTGTCGGAGCGGCCGGGACGATTCCGCATGCATGCAGATCACTGATCAGAGCGCGGTAGATCTCGCGGACGACAGCGCGTTTCAGGCAGCGGACGGCGTCCTTTTTCGTCTTGCCCTCGCTGATGCGCCGAGCGATGTAGGTCTTGGTCGGCTGGTGGCAGGTCAGCCGGCACAACACGATCATGTGGATCGCGCGGTTGGCCTGCCGGTCGCCGCCACGGTGCAGCCGGTAGCGGCTGGTGGCGCCGCTGCTGGCCGGGATCGGCGCGATGCCGGTCAGCCTGGCCAGCGCGGCTTCGCTGTGCAGCCGGGTCGAGTTCTCGCCGGCGG
>NZ_JBQCEE010000397.1:0-3215 GCF_051960575.1 Jatrophihabitans sp. | reverse complement strand
ACCCCGGTCGGCGCCGCAACGGGTCACGAACTCGGCCTGCCAGCCGGTCTCGATGCCCTCGACGACGCACAGCGTGCCGATGCGGCGCGCGAGCAGCACGAACGTCTCGAGCAGGGCCGCTCCGTTGCGATGGGTCTCCAACTGGCGCACGAACCCCTGGTCGACCTTGAGGATGTCGACGGGCAGCGCCGCCAGCCGGGCGAGGTTCGAGTAGCCGGTGCCGAGGTCGTCGATCGCGATGCGGACACCCCGCTCGCGCAGGACGTGCAGGTTGGCGACGGCCTGCGGGTCGTCGCCGTCGGCGGTCGACTCGGTGACCTCGAGGACGAGTCGGTCCGGCGCCAGGCCGGCGTCGCGCAGCGCCACCGCGACCGTGTCGGGGAACCCCGGGTCGACGAGCTGTGCACCGGACACGTTCACCGCCACCAACGGCGCCGGGCGGCCGGACGCCGATGCCGCGGGCCAGCCGGCGGCGTCCGCGCACGCCCGTCGGAGCACGGCCGTGCCGAGGGTGGCGATGAGCCCGGACTGCTCGGCGAGCGGCACGAACACGTCCGGCGGCGTGCACCCGCCGTCCGGCTGTGGCCACCGGGCCAGCGCCTCGGCGCCGACGATCCGGCCGGTACCGAGCTCGACGATCGGCTGGTAGTGGGGCACGACCTCGCCGGCCGCGACGGCCTCGCGCAGTCGCACGACCTCGGCGAGGACGAGTCCGGCCCGCGTGATGCGGTCACCGCCCGCATGCTCGCTGCCGAGCCGCCCGGTGCCACGTGTCGGCGGGGCCCTCCCCCGGCTGGCGGTCACAGACGCCGGCCGAGGCGGTGCGGCCGTACGCCCGGAGGCGCCCGGCGGCGGACTCGAGCAACTGCTCGGCCGCGACGCAGCTCGGGGTGATGAGCGCGAACTCACCGTGCCCGAGATGGGCCCACACCGCCTGCGCGGTGTCACGCTCGATCGCGCGCAGGTCGGCGCCGATCCGCTGGAGGACGTGGTCGTCCAGCCGCCGTCCCGGGACGGTGTCGAGCCGCATCGCCGCGACGCCGAGGCCGCGTCCGGTGAGCTCGGCCGCCGCGCACCGGTCGCGCAGCGCGAGGTCGAATCCCTTCCGGTCGAGCATCCCGGTCACCGGGTCCCACAGCGCCTCGGCGGCCGCCCGCACGACGACACCCGTGACGAGGGCGAGCACCCAGGTTACGAGCACGACGCCCGCCCACTCGACCGGGGACAGGATGCCGTTCGCGAAGGCCGCGATCCCGCTGGCCGCGGTGCCCCACGCCAGCAGCGGGATGGCCGCTCGCCAGGGGAAGAACATGAACGAGTCGACCGGGGTGAAGCAGAACAGCCAGAACAATGCCTCGGCGTCGGACGTGCGGCCGGCGAGCAGCACCATCGCCAGCACCAGGGCGGTGCCGGCGACGTTCATGAGCAGGCGGGTGCGGGCGGACAGGCGCCCGGCGTTGCCGGCGACCCAGGAGCCGCCGACGATCGCGGCTGCGCCCACGTCGGCGATGACGCCCCGGTGCGCGAGCCCCGGGTTGTTCGCCGCGACGAGGAGCGCGAGCACGCCCCCGGTCGAGTAGAAGGCGCAGCCGACCACCGCCAGCGCCCGGGCGGTCGCCACCGGCGGGAACGTCGACCACAGCCCGAGCACCAGGGGCGGGACGAGCCGCCGGATCCTGCTCGAGCGCCGGGCAGGACGGGACATGGTTCCGCTCCGAGGGTGTCGGCATTCGTGGTCTGCAGCATCGGCTGCGGCGGGCGCGTCCGGGAGCGTCCGGGACGCCGATGTGCCGAGGTCGTGCCCCAGGGCCCGCGCGGTGCCGCCGTCCGGTCGGCCGGTGGACCCTGGACGGGCTACCACATCCGGGGCCGTCCCGGACGATCCGGACGCGGGCTGTGGACGACGGGTGCCTCGTCCCCAGGGCGGTCGGGCGTGCCGTCGACGCCGGTCGCGCTGCGCGACGCTGTCGACCGTGCATGGGGTCGTCGCCGGGCTGGTGCTGCTGGCGCTCGTGGGTGCGGGCGCCGACCGCGCCGGGGCCGGCCCGGGTGCGCCGACCGGACCGGCAGCGGCGCCGACCGCGATCCGGACCGCACCCGCTGAGGTGCGCTACCGGCTGCCCGTCGCCGCGCCGGTGCTCAAGCCGTTCGATCCGCCGGCGACCCGGTACGGCGCGGGCCACCGCGGGGTCGATCTGGCAGCCGCGCAGGGTGCGGCCGTGATCGCGGCAGGCGCCGGCACGGTGGTCTTCGCCGGCCCGGTCGCGGGACGCGGCGTCGTCGTGCTCGCCCACCCGGACGGGCTGCGCACCGAGTACGAGCCGGTGCGACCGCTGGTGCGGGTCGGTGCCGTCGTCGCGAGCGGCACGCGGATCGGCGTGGTCGCCGGGCGGCACGCCGCCTGCGCGCCCGCATCGTGTGTGCACTGGGGCGCGCGTCGCGGCGACGTGTACGTCGACCCGTTGGTGTTGCTCACCCCGCTCGGCCCGGTCCGCCTGTTGCCCTGGTCGTCGGCGCCGCCCTGACCCCGGCGATGCCGGGCGGCGCGCGCGACGTCAGGCCCGCGGGTGGGCGCGGGTGAAGGTCTCGCGCAGCCGCTCGACCGAGACGTGCGTGTAGATCTGCGTGGTGCCGAGGCTCGCGTGGCCGAGCAACTCCTGCACGGTGCGGAGGTCGGCACCGCCCTCGAGCAGGTGGGTCGCGGCGGTGTGCCGCAGCCCGTGCGGCCCGATGTCCGGCGCGCCGTCGACGCCGGCCACGCGGCGGTGCACCACGGCGCGGACGGTCCGGGGATCGATGCGGCGGCCGCGCGCACCGACGAGCACCGCGTTCCCGGTGTCGGGCGTGGCCAGCACCGGCCGACCGTCGCGCAGCCAGGCCTCGAGCGCGCGCTCGGCCGCCTGGCCGTACGGCACCGTGCGCTGCTTGTCGCCCTTGCCGAGCACGCGCACGACCCGTCGCGCGCGATCGATGTCGGCCAGGTCGAGCCCGACCAGCTCGCTCACGCGCAGGCCCGAGGCGTAGAGCAGCTCGACGATGCAGCGGTCGCGCAGGGCCAGCGGGTCGTCACTGTCGGCGCCCGCGTCCATCACGGCGCCGGCCTCGTCCGCCCGCAGCACCGGTGGCAGCACCCGATGGGCCTTCGGTCTGAACAGCAGGGCCCCGGCGTCGATGTCGGCGAGCCCCTCGCGGTGCGCCCACGCACTGAAGGTGCG
>NZ_JBQCEE010000396.1:0-26172 GCF_051960575.1 Jatrophihabitans sp. | reverse complement strand
CCCTTCCTCGACCTCGACCAGGACCCCTTCAAGCTCGTCGGCGCGTTCGACAGCCGCGTCCCCGAGGGGCCGCCGTCGCTGGTCGACGCCGAGCGGTTCGTCGTGCGCGGCGACGCGCGGTTCGGCCGGGGCGTGAAGGTGGTCGGCTCGGTCGAGCTGGTCGACGCGGGCGAGGTGCCGTCGGGGGCCGTGCTGAGCTGACGGCTCAGCTGACGGCTCAGCCGACGGCGGCAGGCTCGCGCACCGAGCTGAAGGTGTAGTGGTGCAGCGGGAAGTGGCGGCTGCGCCAGGCAGCCTCCATCGTCGTCATGGGCCGCAGCGGCACGTCGCCGTGCCGGTCGAAGTAGTAGCTGTTGGCCAGCCCGCAGCTCTCCTGCCAGAAGATCTGGTGCTCGCGACGCTCCAGCACCTCGGCGAAGTAGGCGTCGTGCGCCTCCTTCGTCACCTCGACGACGTCGGCCTGCACCTTGCGCGCCTGCTTGAGGCAGCGCAGCACGTGCGCGGCGCCGTTCTCGATCAACGTGAAGTACGACGAGCCGTTGTAGCCGTACGGGCCCATGATCGAGAAGTAGTTCGGGTAGCCGGGCGCGCTGACGCCCTCGTAGGCCTGCAGTCGCTCCTCGTTCCACCACTGCGAGATGAGGCGGCCGTTGCGTCCGACCAGGCGGTAGGTCGGCAGGCTGTCGGTGTCCATCACCTTGAACCCGGTCGCGAGGATCAGCACGTCCAGCTCGTGCGCCTCGCCGTCGGCCGTGCGCACACTGCGGTCGTCGACCGACTCGATCGGTGTCGTCTCGAGGTGCACGTGCGGCTGGTTGAACGTGCTCAGGTAGCTGTTGTGGAAGCTCGGCCGCTTGCAGCCGAGGGCGTAGCGCGGGGTGAGCTTCTCGCGCACCGCCGGGTCGTGCACCTGGCTGCCGAGGTAGCCGAGCGCGAACCGCTCGAACAGCGACGAGACCGGCAGCCGGCCGTGGTAGTGCGCCGAGAGCGGGAAGGTCGCCTCGACGAACGCCTGGCTCGCCAGCCGCGACACGGCCGAGGCGCCGGGCAGCCGCCGCAGCGCCCACCTCGCCGCGCCGGGGATGGGCAGGTCGGGCTTCGGCAGGCACCAGATCGGGGTGCGCTGGAAGACGGTGAGCTGGGCGACCTCGGGCGCGATCGCCGGGATGATCTGCACCGCCGAGGCGCCGGTGCCGATGATGCCGACGCGCTGGCCGTAGAGGTCGACGTCGTGGTCCCACCGCGCCGTGTGCACGGTGACGCCGGCGAACTGCTCGACGCCGGGGATGTCCGGGTACTTCGGGCGGGTCAGCACGCCGCAGGCGTTGACGAGGAAGCGGGCCGTGATCTCGTCGCCCGCGGCCGTCTCGATGCGCCACCGCGCACCCGCCTCGTCCCAGCTCGCCTCGGTGACCTCGGTACCGAAGCGGATGCGAGGACGCAGGCCGTACTTGTCGACGCAGTGCTCGGCGTACGCGCGCAGCTCCTCACCCGGCGCGTAGCTGCGCGACCAGTCCGGCCGCTGCTCGAAGCTGAACTGGTAGCTGAACGACGGGATGTCGACCGCGACACCGGGATAGGTGTTCCAGTGCCACGTGCCGCCCGGGCCGGACGCGTCGTCCAGGAGCAGGAGGTCACCGTGCTGCCAGTACCCCGCCCGCAGCAGCGTGATGGCCGTACCGATGCCGGCGAAGCCGGCACCGACGATGACGATCTCGTGGTCGACAGCACCCATGCAGCGGACGGTACCGCGCGATACCGCAGGCTGCCGGGATTACCGCTCAGAACGCGTAGCGCACGCGCAGCCAGTGCGTCTGCTCGGCGATGAGGTCGCGCAGGGTCTGCACGCCCGCCGCCTTGACGTTGTTGCGGTACCGCACGTTCCAGCCGCCGGTCTGCGAGCGCTTGCGCTGCTGCAGCTCAGGGCGCCACAGCGCGTCCTCGGCCTTGGGGTGCCAGCCGAGGTTCACCTCGTGCAGCGGCTCGTTGTGCGTGAGCATGATGATCTCCGCGGCCGCCTGGGCCTTGAACGCGTCGCCGGTGCCGTCGGCCAGCTGCTGGAGCAGCTCGCGCCAGTCGGCCTCCCACCCGTCACGGACGACGACGGGGGAGAGGTTGACGTGCACCTCGTAGCCCGCCGCGACGAAGTCGTCGATGGCGGCGATGCGCTCGGCGATCGGGCTGGTGCGGATGTCGAGCAGCTTCGAGTCGGCCTCGGGCATGAGCGAGAACCGGACGCGGGTGCGCCCCTGCGGGTCGAGGTCAAGCAGCTGCCGGTTGACGTACTTGGTGGCGAACGCGGCCTTGGCCGTCGGCCACTGCGCGAAGGCGCCGATCAGATCGCGCACGTTGTCGCTCACCAGCGCGTCGACCGACACGTCGCTGTTCTCGCCGATGTCGTAGACCCACGCCTCGGGGTCGCACTGGTTCGGCTCGGGCTTGACGCCCTGGCGACCGACGTGGCGGCCGAGGTAGCCGATGATCCTGTCGACGTTGGTGAAGACGGTGATCGGGTTGGCGTAGCCCTTGCGCCGCGGCACGTAGCAGTACGCGCACGCCATGGCGCAGCCGTTGGCGGTCGAGGGGGCGATGAAGTCGCTGCTGCGCCCGTTGGGACGCGCGGTGAGCGACTTCTTGACGCCCAGCACGAGGTCCTCAGTCTTGACGCGCACCCAGCGGTCGACGTTGCCGGCATTGCCGTGCAGCTCGGGGATCTGCCAGTGCGAGGCCACCTCGATGACCTCGGCGGCGGGGAAGCGGGCCAGCACCTGGCGGCCGCGGTCGCTGGTGAAGGCATCGGGCTCGGCCCAGATGCGGCGGAGGTCGAGCAGGGCGGCGGGCGTGCGGGGCGCAGTCACAACCTGTGCAACAGATGCCGACAAACTACGCATCCCGGACGCGGTGTGAGGTATTCGATCATGATCGGCCCGGGTAGGGGTGGACATGGCCGACGACTGCACGCTCACCTTCCTGGGCACCGCGACGACCCTGCTGCGCCTCGGCCCGTTCACCGTGCTCACCGACCCGAACTTCCTGCACCGCGGGCAGTTCGCCTACCTCGGCCACGGGCTGGTGTCGCGCCGATTGACCGAGCCGGCGATGGCGGTCGACGACCTGCCCGACCTGGACGCGGTGGTGCTCTCGCACATGCACGGCGACCACCGGGACCGGGTCGCGAAGCGGGGCCTGCCGAAGCACCTGCCGGTGCTGACGACACCGAAGGCCGCCCGCGCCCTGCACCGCCAGGGCTTCCGGGGCGGACGTGGCCTCACCACCTGGCAGACCCACACGCTGAGCCGTGACGGCGCCCGGCTCGTCGTCACGGCGCTGCCCGGCCGCCACGCGAAGGGCGTCACCCGGCACCTGCTGCCGCCCGTGATGGGGTCGCTGCTCGAGTACGCGCCGGCGGGCGAGGTCGAGCTGCGGGTGAACCTCACCGGCGACACGATGGTCGTCGACGACCTGCGCGAGATCCCGCGGCGGTACGCGTCGATCGACGCGGCCGTGCTGCACCTCGGTGGTACGACGCTGCCGAACGGCGCGATGGTGACGATGGACGGGCGCGAGGGCACCGACCTCGTCGAACTGGTGCGTCCCGGCATCGCCGTGCCCGTGCACCACACGACGACGGGGTCTTCCGATCACCGTTGTCGGACTTCGTCGACGAGATGACCCGGCGCGGCCACGCCTCGACGCTGCGGGTCGTCGCGCGCGGCGCGACGGTGTCGCTGCGTCCCTGACCGTTCCCCGAGAATGGACGCGTGCGCGACGACGTCGGGGTGGTGGGAGGCGGCATCGTCGGCCTCGCGACGGCGCTGCGCCTGCTGCACGACCGCCCGGGCACCCGGGTCGTGGTGCTCGAGAAGGAACCCGCGCTCGCGACACACCAGACCGGCCACAACAGCGGGGTGATCCACTCCGGCATCTACTACGAGCCGGGCTCGCTCAAGGCGACGCTGTGCCGGGCCGGCGCCCGTGCCACGAAGGCCTTCGCCGCCGAGCACGGCCTCGCCGTCGAGACCTGCGGCAAGCTCATCGTCGCCACCGACGAGCGCGAGCTGGCGCGCCTGGACGCACTGCAGGAGCGCGCCGCCGTCAACGGCATCGTGGTCGAGCGTCTCGACGCCGCAGCACTGCAACGCCGCGAGCCGGCGGTCGTCGGCCGCGGCGCCCTGTTCGTCGCCGAGACCGGCATCGTCGACTACGTGGCGGTCGCCGAGGCGATGGCGGCCGACGTCCGCGCGCTGGGCGGTGAGATCCGCACGGGCGTCCGGGTCACCGAGATCGACGAGCGCACCGACCACGTCGACGTGTACTCCGACCACGAACGGTGGCGGGTCGGTCGGCTGGTGGTCTGCGGCGGCCTGCAGGCCGACCGGCTCGCCCGCGCGGCCGGCCTCGAGCCGGACTTCCGGATCGTGCCGTTCCGCGGGGAGTACCACCGGCTGCCGGCCGAGCGGCAGGACCTCGTCCGGCACCTCATCTATCCGGTGCCGGACCCCGACCTGCCGTTCCTCGGGATCCATCTGACCCGCACCATCGACGGCGGCATCACGGTGGGGCCGAACGCCGTGCTCGGCCTGGCCCGCGAGGGCTACGCCAAGTGGTCGGTCGACCGCCGCGACGTGCGCGACGCCCTCGCCTTCCCCGGCCTGCGACACGTCGCCCGCCGGCACCTCCGCACCGGGCTGCGCGAGCTGGTGAACTCGGCGTCGCGACGCGGCTACCTGCGCGAGTGCCGCAAGTACTGCCCCACGCTGACGGTCGACGACCTGCTGCCCGAACCCGCCGGCATCCGGGCCCAGGCGGTGCTGCGCGACGGCACGCTGGTGCACGACTTCCTGCTGCTGCGCACCGACCGCACCCTGCACGTGGCGAACGCGCCGTCGCCGGCCGCGACGTCCGCGCTGCCGATCGGGCAGCACATCGCCCGCGCGCTGCTGACGGGGTGATCAGCCGGCTGCGGCGGGGGCGGGCAGCCCGCCGAGCCCGTCGACATCGTCCAGGTCGTCCAGGTCGTCGAACTCGGTGACGCTGACCTCGGCCTCGAGCACCGCCGTCGCCCGCTCGCGCCGCCGCTCGGCGAGCAGTGCGCCGAACAGGGCGCCGGCGTAGATGAAGGTGCTGACACCGACGATCCAGACCGACAGCACGAAGACGACGCCGACCGGGCCGTAGGCGTGCAGCTGCCAGGTGATCTGCTCGGGCATGATCAGGTGCGCGACCTCGAGGGTGCCGGTGGTCAGCACGCCGATGGCGATCGAGCCCGGCAGCAGGTCGCGCCACGGCACCCGGCGGGCGAGCAGCAGCCGCTGCGACCACCAGTAGAACAGCGTCACGACCACGACCCGCGAGACGATCATGGCGGCGTCACCGAGCCCGTCGCTCTGCGCGTCGAGCCGCGCCGTCAACCGGGACGAGACGAGCAGGGCGAGCACGAACAGCGTCAGCACCGGCACCCACGCCAGCTGCTGCACGGACGTGCGCACGCTGCGGACGGTCGGGAGGTCCCAGATCAGCTCGAACGCGCGCTGCTGCACCGCGCCGACGCCGGCCGCGAAGACGACCGCGGTGACGAGGCTCAGCAGCAGCGCCCAGAAGCCGATGCTCGGCGAGGTGCGGCCGAACAGCCCTTCGACCGCGCGCGCCGACTCGCCCTCGAGGCCGAAGAAGCGGGCGATCGCGATGCCGGTGCCGTGCCCCGGCCGGTGGCGGAACATCGCACCCACCGCCACGACCAGCGGGGCGGTGCACAGCAGCTGCTGCGCACCGAAGGCCAGGGCGTGGGTGTCGAGGCTCAGCTCGCGCACCCGCCGCACACCCACCCCGGGCAGGCTGCGTTCCCACCGCACCCGCACGCGCACGACGAAGCGGGCGGTGCGCCGGGGGACGGGCAGACTCACGGGTCCATCGTGCCCAGAAACCGGCCCGATCACCTCAGGGATGACCATGAGGTTGCTGACAGCCCCGCCGGCCGCCGGTGCGGACGATCAGTCGGCGAGCGCGTCCTCGACGGTGTCGTGCACGCCGAGCACGTCGAGCAGCCGCGTGATCTGGAAGATCTTGCGCACGTGCGGCTTCGGCGCGGCCACGCGCAGCGCGCTGCCACCCTCGCCGGCCGACCGCGCGGCCGCGACGAGCGCGCCGAGGGCCGACGAGTCGAGGAAGTCGACGGCCGAGAGATCGACGACGACCCGGCCGGCGCCGGTCTCGAGGCACTCGGTCAGGCGGTCGCGCAACGCGCCCGCCGTCTGCATGTCGATGTCGCCGGCGACGCGCAGGACGGCGGCGCCGTCGTACGACGTGGTGTCCAGCGTCAGGTCCACGCGGATCCTCCGTGGGGGTGTGATCGGCGGGGTCGGCCGGTCGGTGGGAAGCATAGTGTCCGCGGTGCGACAGACTGTGCGACAGACTGAGCGGCAGACGTCGGGCCGGGCGGCCCCGACCGGAAGGAGTTCGCGGTGACGGAGGCCTCCGGTTCGGCGGAGCTGACCGATCCGACCGACTCGCCACCGCGTGCCCGTGACCGTGGCCCGGCGAGCGTCTTCGACCTGCGCACGCAGATCGGCCGCGATCATGCGGCCGTCGACTGGGCGGCCACGCCGCTCGGGCCGGTCGAGTCGTGGTCGGAGAGTCTGCGAAACGTCGTGCGCACCCAGCTCGCGTCCCGCTTCGCGATGTGGATGTGCTGGGGCCCCGAGCTCACCTTCTTCTGCAACGACGCCTACCGGCACGGCACCCTCGGCGCGAAGTACCCGTGGGCGCTCGGCAAGCCGTCGGACCAGGTGTGGTCGGAGATCTGGGTCGACATCTGGCCGCGGATCGAACGCGTGGTCACGCACGGCGAGGCCACCTGGGACGAGAGCCTGATGCTGCTCGTCGAGCGCAGCGGTTATCCGGAGGAGAGCTACCACACCTTCTCGTACAGCCCGCTGCGCGACGACGACGGCACGATCGCCGGGATGCTCTGCGTGGTCACCGAGGAGACCAGCCGGGTGATCAACGAGCGGCGCATGGCCACGCTGCGCGATCTCGGCTCGGCGCTCGCCGGTGCGTCCACCAAGGACGAGATCTGCACCGCCGCCGGCCGCGAGATCGGACGGGACAACGTCGGCATCCCGTTCGCGCTGGGCTACCTGATGAGCGAGGACGGGCGGACGGCCGAGCTGGCCTGGCGGTCCGGCGTGCCCGAGGGCCACCGCCTGGCACCCGCGTCGATCGCCGTCGACGACGAGAGGGTGTGGCCGGTCGCGCGGGCGGTGCGCGGCGACGAGGTGATCGTCGACGGCATCGACGCGCCGGACACTCCGACCGGCTCGTGGGACGAGCCGCCGCGCGCGGCGCTGGTGCTGCCGCTGACCCAGGCCACCGGGCTCGCCCGGCTGGGCTTCGTCGTCGCCGGTCTCAACCGCTACCGCGAGCTCGACGCCGACAAGCTCGGGTACATCCGCCTCATCGTCAGCCAGGTGGCGCAGGCCCTCACCCGGGCCCAGGCGTTCGAGGACGAGCGGCGCCGCGCCGAGGAACTCGCCGAGCTCGACCGGGCCAAGACCACGTTCTTCACCAACGTCAGCCACGAGCTGCGCACGCCGCTGACCCTGCTGCTCGGGCCCGCGGGCGACGCGCTCGACGATCCGACCGAGCCGCTGTCCCCGCGGCAGCAGCAGCGGGTCGAGGTGATCCAGCGCAACGCCGAGCGGCTGCTGAAGCTGGTGAACACGCTGCTCGACTTCTCGCGCCTGCAGTCGGGCAGGGCGACCGCCCGGTTCGAGCAGGTCGATCTCGCCCGCTACACCGGTGAGCTGGCCGCGATGTTCGACTCGGCCACCGCCCGCGCCGACCTGGGCCTGACGGTCGAGGTCGACCCACTGCCCGAGCGGCCCTGGGTCGACAAGGAGATGTGGGCGAAGATCGTCCTCAACCTGCTGTCGAACGCCCTCAAGGCCACCTTCACCGGCGGTATCACCGTGCGCCTCACGGCCGTCGACGATGCGACGGTCGAGCTGGCCGTCAGTGACACCGGCGTCGGCATCCCGCCGGAGGAGCAGGCCCGGCTCTTCGAGCGTTTCCACCGCGTGTCGGGTGCGCAGCTGCGCAGCCACGAGGGCACCGGCATCGGCCTCGCGCTGGTCGCCGAACTGACGGCGCTGCACGGCGGCACGGTGTCGGTCGACAGCGAACCGGGTGTCGGCAGCACCTTCCGCGTGCGGATGCCGCTGGGCACCGACCACCTCCCGGCCGAGCAGGTGCGGGCCGAGGGCGAGTCGGCGGTGGCCGTCGACGCGATCGGTGCCGGCTACCTCGCCGAGATCGACCGGTGGCTCTCGGACGACGCCGTCGAGCCGCTGCGCGCCGCCGAGGGCGGCCGGGCCAGCGTGCTCGTCGTCGACGACAACGCCGACATGCGCGAGTACATCAGCTCGTTGCTCGTGGACGACTACTTGGTGCGCACCGCCGCCGACGGCGTCGAGGCGATCGAGTCGGCGCGGGCGGACCCGCCCGACCTCGTGCTCACGGACGTGATGATGCCCCGGCTCGACGGCTTCGGGCTGCTCGAGCAACTGCGGGCCGACCCCGACCTGATGCACCTGCCGGTGGTGATGCTGTCGGCGCGCTCGGGCGACGAGGCGGCGTCGGTCGGGCTCGAGGCGGGCGCCGACGACTACCTCGTGAAGCCGTTCTCGGCCCGCGAACTCCAGGCCCGCGTGCGGGCGAACCTCGAGCTCGACCGGGTGCGCCGCGTCGCCGACGAGCTGTCGCGCAGCCGCGCGCTGCTCGACCAGGCCGAGGAGCTCGCGCATGTGGGCAGCTGGGAGTTCGACCTGACCTCGCGGCGGCTCACCGTCTCGCCCGAGCTGTGCCGGATCCTCGGCATCGACGTCGAGCAGGAGGCGCACCCCGACATCGACCTGCTCTGGGCCCGGGTGCCGCAGGCGCAGCGCGTGCGGCTCAGGGCGATGTTCGGCGACCCGCCCGACACCAGTCGTCCGCTCGATCTCGAGTTCCCGATCCGGCGGCCGGGCGACTCGGTCGAGCGCATCCTGCGCCTGCACGCACGGCAGCACCTGACGAGCGCGGGCACGCCCGTGCTGCGCGGCAGCGCGCAGGACGTCACCGAGCAGCGCGCCGCCGAGGAGGCGCTCGCGGCGTCGGCCGCCGCCCGCGAGGCGGCCGCGCGCGAGCACGCGATCGCCGAGGAGCTGCAGCGCAGCCTGCTGCCCGGCGCGACCCCCGCGCCCGACGACCTCGTCGTGGCCGCCTACTACGTCTCGGGTGTCGAGGACACCCAGGCCGGCGGCGCCTGGTACGACGTGATCGACCTCGGTGACGGTCGCACGGCGCTGGTCATCGGTGACGTGATGGGACGCGGCGTGCGGGCCGCGGCGGTGATGGGGCAGCTGCGGGCGACGGTGCGCGCCTACGCCCGGATCGACCTCGCCCCGGACGCGCTGCTCGAGCTGCTCGACGTCGCGGTGCGCGACATGGCCGAGTCGACGATCGTCACCTGCGTCTACGCGGTCACCGACCCGGTCAAGGGCACGCTCACCTACGGCAACGCGGGCCACCTGCCGCCGCTGCTGACCCGACCGGACGGCAGCACCGTGCGGCTCTCGGTCGGTGACCCGCCGCTCGGCACCGGCCGGGCCGGCCGGACCACCGACACCGTCGACTGGGCACCGGGCTGCCGGCTGACGCTCTACACCGACGGGCTCGTCGAGCACCGGGGCAGCGATCTCGACGTCGGCATCGACCGGCTCACCGAGGTGATCGACACCGTCGAGGTGCCCGTCGAGGCGCTGCCGAACGAGGTCGTCGCCCGCATGCTGCCGCACGACCCCGACGACGACGTCGCCGTGCTGACGGCGTCGGCCGTGCGGCCCGACGAGAACCACCGCTCGGTCGTCATCGCCCAGCGCAGCAAGGCGATCGCCATGGCGCGGGCTGCGACCGCCGAGTCGCTCGCCGCTTGGGGCATCGGTGGCCCGGTGGTCGAGGATGCCCTGCTCATCGTCAGCGAGCTGGTCACGAACGCGGTGCGCCACGGCAAGCCGCCGATCCGGCTCTACCTGCGGCACTGCCCCGACGAGGTGGTGATCACGGTGTCCGACGGCAGCCCGGCGCAGCCGGCGATGCGTGCGAGCGACGTCGACGCGCCGAACGGACGCGGGCTGCACCTGGTCGAGGCCCTCAGCAGGCGGTGGGGCACCCGTCCGACCGGTCTGGGCAAGGCCGTGTGGTGCACGGTGCCGCTACCGGTCACCCTGGCGCCGACCGCGACAGCGTCGATGTCAGGATGAGCGGCGTCGCGTCCGCGTCCCGAAAGGCGTCCTGAGCATGCAGTCGACCCGCACCGCCGTCGTCCCCGCGCCCGTCGACCAGGTCTGGTCGGTCGTCGCCGACCACGAGGGCATGTCGAAGTGGGGCCCCGGGCTCAGCGCCACGCTGCTGCAGCGCGGCACGACCGAGCGCAACGGCGTCGGCGCGGTGCGCAAGATCGCGCCGCCGAAGCCGGCGCCCGCCATCGTCGAGGAGATCATCGGCTTCGAGCCGTCGAGCCGGCTGCGCTACAAGGCGCTGTCGGGCGTGCCGCTGAAGAACTACCAGGGCGAGATCGCGCTGCGTCCGGTCGGCAACGGCACCGAGATCACCTACACGATCAGCGCCGACCAGCGGCTGCCGCTCGTCGACCGCGTCGCCGTCGGCGCCATCGCCCGTACCCTGCTCGCCGCCCTCGTCCGCCAGGTGGGGAAGACCGCGCGGTGAGTGCGACATGAGCCGGACGGTCGGCGTCGAGGAGGAGTTCCTGCTCGTCCATCGCCGCCGGCCGCGGCTCGTGCCCGACGGTGACGCGGTCACCGCGCGGGCCCAGGCGACCGATCCCGACGGGCAGTACGAGCACGAGCTGGTGCGTCCCCAGGCCGAGATCGGCTCGGCCCCGACCGGGTCGACCGACGCGCTGCGCGACGACCTGCATCGCCTGCGCGGTGCGCTCGTCGCCGCGGCGCGAGAGCGCGACGCCCGCCTGGTCGCGTGCGGGGTCAGCCCGGTGCCGGGCGAGGCGACGATCACCGACGACGAGCGGTACCAGCGCATGATGCGCCGATTCGCCCGACTCGGACGCGAGCAGCTGACCTGCGGCATGCACGTGCACGTCTCGATCGACTCGCGCGAGGAGGGCATCGCGGTCATCGACGGACTCGCGCCGCACCTGGCCGTGCTGCGGGCGCTCACCGGGAACTCGCCGGTGCACGCCGGCGCGGACACCGGGCACGCGAGCTGGCGCACCGTGCTCTGGGGCCGCTGGCCGAGCGCCGGCCCGACCCCGGCGTTCGGCGACCCGGCCGGCTACGACGCCGTCGTCGAGGGGCTGATCGCCACGGGCGCGGCGCTCGACGACGGGATGCTGTACTTCGACGCGCGGCTCTCGGCGTCGTACCCCACGGTCGAGGTGCGGGTCGGCGACGTGGTCGCCGAGGTCGACGACGCGGTCGTGGTCGCGGCGCTGGTGCGGGCGCTGGTCGAGCACGTCGCACGGACCGGCCCGCCGCGGGCGGTGCGGCCGGAGTTCCTGCAGGCGGCCTCGTGGCGCGCCGCCCGGTTCGGCATGACCGACGACCTCGTCGACCTCACCGGCGACCGGCCCCGGCTGGTGCCGGCGTGGGAGCTGGTCGACCGGCTGGTGGCGACGGTGGCCGACGCACTGGACGCCGCGGGCGATGCCGACGTCGTGCGCGACGGGCTCGCCGCGCTGCGGCTGCGTGGCACGGGCGCGCAGCGGCAGCGGGCCGCGTTCGACGCGGCCGGCGGTGGCGCGGCCGGCGTCGAGGCGGTGCTGGACGTGGTCACCGTCGCCTGACCGGGCATGATCGACACCCCTCCCGTCCGGCCAGAGGCGGCGTGAACGGGTGTTCATCGCTTCCGGGCCGCGCTGTCGGGCGGTCGGGCGCTGTCCGCCGCCTGAACGGCCCGTCAGGTCCGCGTCGGCGCGGCCGATGGGGCCGACGTGCCGCCTGCTGCGCCGTCGCGCCGACCCGCCCGCTCCGTCCGGGTGAGGCTGCTCGCCGTGTCGACCGTATCGACCGTGGCGCTCGCGACCGTCGGCACCGCGCTCGGCACGGCGCCCGACGGCGCGGGCGCGGCCGTCGTGAACTCGCTGCAGCGCGGTCCGGTC
Source organism: Jatrophihabitans sp. (assembly GCF_051960575.1). Classification (GTDB taxonomy): domain Bacteria; phylum Actinomycetota; class Actinomycetes; order Mycobacteriales; family Jatrophihabitantaceae; genus JBQCEE01. The sequence continues at coordinate 14,000 of NZ_JBQCEE010000396.1, read as the reverse complement.
GTGACGCTCGCGCCCGGCATCACCCAGTACCACGAGCGCTTCGTCACCGACGACGGCTTCCACCAGTCGGCCTGGATCACCACCGTCGACCTCACCCGGCCCGGCGTCCGGCTCGGCGTCGTCGCGGCCCACAACACCGTCGAGAGCGTCGGCGAGACGGTGCTCTCGATGGCGCAGCGCACGCACGCGGTCGCGGGCATCAACGGTGACCTCTTCGACTTCGGCGGCACCGGTGCGCCGTACGGCGGCGAGGTCGTCGACGGGGCCGTGGTGCGCTCGCCGTCGCGGCAGGCCGGCCAGCTCGCCCTCCTGTCCGACCACCGCGCCGTGATCGGGCCGCTGACGTGGCACGGGGTGCTGACCCGCCTCGGCACGGTGCGTCTCGCGCACCCAGTGACCGTGAACAGTGTCGGCACGGCGGGTGCGGGCGGCATCACGGTGTTGAACCAGCGGCTCGGCCAGGCCTCCCTGCCCTCCGGCTGCGTGCTCGCGGGCGGCACCCGGAGGCTGGGCACCTACACGGTTGGTTCGCTGCGCGACCGGGTGCGGGTGCTGCCTCAACTCCCGTCCAGCGGCTTCGTCCTGCTCGGCTGCGGCGCCGGCGGGCGCTGGCTGCGGTCCCATGCCGGGGCGGGCAGCCGGTTCACCGTCACCGGCACGGTGACCTCGCCGGCCGACCCGCGCGCCACCGTGCTGGGCGCGTTGCAGGGCGCGCGTCAGGTGCTGCGCAACGGGCTGCGCTGGAACGATACGACCACCGCCTGGCACACGGCCGGCCACAACCCCGAGACCTTCGTGTGCGTCGCGCGCAACCGCACCTCGGTGCTGTTCGGCACCGTGGACGGCCGCATGTGGACCTCGGTGGGCGTGACCTTCGCCCAGCTGACCGCCCTGATGCTGCGGCACGGCTGCTACGACGGGCTGGTGCTCGACGGCGGCGGTTCGACGACGACCGTCGGGTCGGGCGTGCGCGGCGGCCCGCTGTCGATCCGCAACGTGCCCGCCTGGGGCGGGTGGCCGCGGGCGGTGGCGAACGGCCTGTTCGCGTTCTACGCCCCGGCCTGAGCCGAGGCCTCGTCGCTGTCCTCCTCGAGCAGCCGCCGCACGAGGTGCAGGGCGAGCAGCACCGCCCGGGCCCGCACCTCGCTGCGTCCGCCGGGGATCACCCACCTCGCCGGCCGCTGCCGGACGCCGTCGCTGACGCAGAAGTGCACCAGCCCGACCGGCTTCTCGGTACTGCCCCCGCCGGGCCCGGCGATCCCGGTGATGCCGACCCCGAGGTCGCTGTGCAGGCGGCTGCGCGCCCCCTCGGCGAGCGCGACGGCGACCTCCTCGCTCACCGCGCCCACCCGGTCGATCAGCTCGAGCGGCACCCCGGCCAGATCGTGCTTGGCCAGGTTCGAGTAGACGACCAGCCCGCCGAGCACGTAGTCCGACGAGCCGGCGAGCTCGGTCAGGCGGCCCGCGAGCAGGCCCGCGGTGCACGACTCGGCGGTCGCGATGGTGAGGCCGCGCTCGCGCAGCAGGCGCGCCACGATCTCGTCGATGCTCGCGCCGTCGGGGGAGAAGAGCGTGCGGGGGAAGGCCTCGGCGACCGCGGCGGCGAAGCGCTCGTAGGCGTCCTGCTCGCCCGGCGCGTACCGCGTGACGATCTCGAGCTCGCCGTCGCGCAGGCAGGTGGTGATCTCGAGGTCGTCGAGCGCGTCGCCCTGCGCCCGCATCATGGCCGCGAGCTCGCTCTCCATCGTCCCCCAGAGCCGCAGGGTGCGCTGGCGGAGTTCCTCGGCCTGCGCGACGATCGCGGTGACGGCGGGCGCGGCCAGCGCGGCCGGCCACATGCCCTGCAGCTCCCGCGGCGGCCCCGGCAGCACGACGACCGGCGGCCCGTCGGTGCGGTCGGGTGCCGGGACGACGAGGCCCGGCGCGGTGCCGACCGGCTCGAGCACGGTCGCGCCGGCGGGCACGAGGGACTGCTTGCGGGTGCCTGCGGCCTGCGCCTCGGGATCGACCGTCCAGCCCCGGCCGCGCTGCAACCGTTCCACGATCGCGGCGATGCGCTGCTCGAGGGCGGCGTCGAGGGCGAGCGGCCGGCGCTGGAACTCGCCGACGACGCGGGCGGTGAGGTCGTCGGCGGTCGGCCCGAGCCCGCCGGAGGTGATGATCAGCTCGAGCCCGGCCGCGGTGAGGTGCTGCAGCGCGGCGGTGAGGTCGTCGGGCCGGTCGCCGACGACCACGATCTCGGCGATGTCGATGCCGACCAGGCGTAGCTGCTCGGCCAGCCAGGGGCCGTTGCGATCGGTGACGCGTCCGGTGAGGACCTCGGTGCCGGTGACGACGATGCCCGCGCGCGTGCTCACCGCACCGAGCGTAGGTGGCCCGGGTCAGCCGGCGCGGTCGAGGCCACCGAGCAGCGCCACCACGATGCGGACGAAGACGTCGCGGAAGTCCAGGGCGAGCGCGGCGAACTCGGGGTCGCGCAGCACCGCGGCCGCGACCGGGCTCGGGTTGGCCACCGGCCAGGCGCCCGCCACGAGCGTCCAGACCGTGCCGGCGAGCTCGAACGCGGTCGCTGCCCGCAGCTCGGGGTCGGCCGCGCGCAACAGGTCGGCCAGCCGTCGGGTGCGCGTCAACGAGTCACGCTTGAAGGCCCGCGTGGCATCGGCCGGCACGTTGCGCTCGAGCACGGTCTGGGTGCTGCTGATCAGCCGGCAGAGGCGCGGCCGGGCGAGCAGCGTCGTCGCCAGCGCCTCGGCGATGCGGCGGTGGGTGGTGCGGCGCGCGCGCCGGGCGTCGGGGCGGGGGAGCGCGTCGGCCAACGCGTCCAGCCATGTCGTCCAGTCGTCGACGAGCACCGCGAGGAAGACCGCCTCGCGGGTCGGGAAGTAGCGCACGACGTTCGACTTGGCCAGGCCGACCTCACGGGCGAGGTCGCGCAGGCTGATCTCGGTGAGCGGGCGTTCGTCGAGCAGCTGCTGGGCCGTCGCGAGGATGTGCTGCCGCCGGTGCTCCTGCTGCTCGGGCGTGCGCGCGCGCTGGAAGTCGGCGGGGTCGGCCGCGGCGGTGTTCACGTTCACAACGATAACAGCCCGATGGTCTGTTACGGTGTTTGCAACAGACCACTGGCCTTTTATCATCCGGACGATGGGGAGATCGCGATGGCGACGTCGAAGCAGGTCGTGCTGATCACGGGTGCGTCCTCGGGGATCGGTGAGGACGCAGCGCTGCGCTTCGTCGACGCCGGGTTCGAGGTGTACGGCGTCGCGCGCCGGGTCGAGCGCATGCAGCACCTCGTCGAGCGCGGGGTGCACGTCTTCAGCATGGACCTCACCGACGACGCGTCCATCGTCGCCGGCGTCGAGCGCATCCTCGCCGAGCAGGGCCGTCTCGACGTCCTGGTGAACAACGCCGGCTACGGCTCCTACGGCGCCGTCGAGGACGTGCCGCTGGACGAGGCGCGCCGCCAGTTCGAGGTCAACCTCTTCGGGCTGGCCCGGCTCTCGCAGCTGGTCATCCCGCACATGCGCGAGCAGGGCCGCGGTCGCATCATCAACATCGCCTCGATCGCCGGGAAGATCTACACGCCGCTGGCGGGCTGGTACCACGCGACGAAGTTCGCGGTCGAGGGGCTGAGTGACGCGATGCGGGTCGAGCTCGCGCCGCACGGCATCGACGTGGTGCTCATCGAGCCCGGCCCGATCCGCACCGAGTGGAACTCGGGCGCGCGCGAGACGCTCGTGTCGAGCTCGGCCGACGGCGCCTTCGCCGCGCAGGCCCGACGCGCCGCGGCGATCCTCAAGACCGCCGATGCGCCGGGGATCGGGTCGGAGCCGGACGTCGTCGGCAGGAAGATCCTCAAGGCCGCCACCACGCGCTTCCCGGCGCCGCGGTACCCGGTCGGCCGTGGCGCCGGCACGGTCGTGCTGGCCCGCCGCGCGCTGCCCGACCGGGTGCTCGACCTGGGCATCCGGGCCCTGTTCCGCTGACGCGGCTGCGCTACCCCATGGACGCGGCTGCGCTACCCCATGGACGGGTCTCGGACCGGTCGACACGCCTGATACGCATGTGGTTCGTGATGCTCTTGTGATCTGACGCCGGTTCGGGCTAACGTTCTCGCGGCGGGGGCCGATCGATGACTGCGTGAGGTTCTCCGTGCATTCGTCCGTTCTGCGCCGGCTGCCGGCCCTGCTCGCGGGCGCCACGGCGCTCGCCGCGGCCGCCGTCCTCGTGACGCCGGGCGTCGCCTCGGCGGCGAACCCGCCCGGCCCCCACGACGCCCTCGGCAAGGTGACCTCGGTCGTCGCCTCGGCCACCGGCCTCACCGTCTCGGGCTACGCCTACGACCCCGACTCGACCGGCAATGTCACGGTGCGGGCCATCCTCGACGGGCGCGTGCAGCTCGCCCAGACGGCCACGTCCGTCGCCAACCCGAACGTGCGCGCCAGGTACCACACGGGCTCGACACCCGGCTTCTCGTTCGCGGTGCCCACCCCGAGCGGCAACCACACGCTGTGCATCGTCGCGTTCAGCATCGGCCCGGGGCTGAGCACACTGCTGAACTGCTACGCCCTGCCGTACGGCACGGCGTTGACCAGCGGCCAGCAGGCCACGCACAGCCCCCGCGGGTCGATCGCCACGACCATGGCCGCGCCGGGCTCGCTCACCGTCACCGGCTGGGCCGACGACCCGGACTTCTTCCCGCGCCGCAGCGTCGTCGTCGTCTACGTCGACAGCGTCTCGGCCGCGACGATCACCACGCACGCGTACCCGGCACCGCGCCCGGCGGGCGCCGCGATCAACTCGGCCTTCGCCACCACCATCCCGGTCTCGACCGGCACGCACGTCGCGTGCGTCTGGGTCGTGAACGTGGGCTTCGGGTCGAACACCTTCCTCGGCTGCCGCACCGCCGACACCCGCGGGCCCGCCGGCACCGGCACGGTCACCCAGCCGGCGCTGAACAAGCAGGTCGTCACCGAGGCGCTCAAGCACATCGGCCAGCCCTACGTCTGGGGCGCGACCGGGCCGAAGTCGTTCGACTGCTCGGGCCTGGTCACCTACAGCTACGGCCGTTTCGGCTACAGCACGCCGCGGACGTCCGAGCAGCAGTTCCTCGCCGCGCGCTCGATCCCGGCGTCCCGCGCGGTGCCCGGCGACCTCGTCTTCTACTTCGACAACAGTGGCGACGTCTACCACGTGGGCATCTACCTCAGCCCGGGGAGGACGGTCGCGGCGATCGACGAGCAGGAGGGCGTGAACTACCAGACGATCTGGGACCCCACGTCCACGGCGTACGGGTCGTTCACGCACTCGTGACGGCGTCGGCCGCGAACTGGTAGTCGCGGCCCTCGAGGGTGAGCACCACGTGGCCCGGCCGCGTGGTGACCCCGGTGAACTCCAGCCCCGCGGGCAGCGTCAGCGGCAGCGCCAGGTCGAACGGCTGCACCGGCAGTGACCGCAGCAGCGGCAGGCCCTCGAGCTGCGTGGCGGCGAAGGTCAGCCGGTTCCGCACGATCGACACCCGGGTCGCGGCGGTGATCGGGATGCGGCGTCCCATGACCTCGACGCTGCCGACCACCCGGATGCTGCCCGGCTCGTCGCCGTCGACCAGGTTGATCTCCGGACGCGCGAGGCCGGCCACCCCGCCGAGCAGCTGGTCGACCGGCTCCGGACGGGCGAGCGCACGGGCCAGGTCGCTCAGCGCGATGTGCACCTCGCCGTGGAGCAGATCGGCGCTGCGCGGCACGAACCCGGTCGGGCCGTACGCCATGCGCACGCCGCTGATGCGGAGGTCGACCTCCGCCAGTCGCAGCCCGTCCTTCGAGATCAGGAAGTCGACGATCACGGGCGGCTCCAGACGACGAAACGAGACGTGCGGCGACACCCCATGATGCCGGGTTTCGGACGCTCGCCGACGTAGGCTGTGGCCCACCCCAACCACCGTCGGCGGAGGTCAGTGCATGCGCCCGGACACGTCAGGTCTCGGCGTCGGCGACATGCGCGCTGCGATCGAACGGGTCAGCGACGGGATGCTGCTGCTCGACCGGTCCTTCGTGATCCGGTTCGTCAACGGCACCGGGGCGGCGATGCTCGGCACGACGCCCGACCTGCTGCAGGGGCGCAGCCTGTGGGAGACCTTCCCCGAGGGCGAGGGCGGCACCCACGAACACCACTTCCGGCGCGCGATGTCGACGCTCGAACCGGTGGTGTTCGAACGGCGGCTGCCCCGGTTGAGTCGTACCTTCGACGTGCGGGCCTACCCGTCCCCCGAGGGTCTGACCGTCATGTTCCGCGACGTCACCGATTGGCGTCGGCTCGAGCGAGAACGGGAGCGCGCCATCGCCGACCTGCATACTGCGGTCGCCCTCCGCAAGCAGTTCGAGGCCCTCGTCGAGGCCTCGAACGACTTCATCGCAATCTTCGATGTCGCCGAGGGCCATCACCTGCAGTTCCTCAACCCGGGCGGCCGGCGCCTCATCGGGCTGACCGCCGACGACGACGTCACCACCATCGCCGCCGCCGACCTCTGTGACGCCGAGACGGTCGCCATGATCGTCGAGTCGCTGACCCGCACCGGGCAGTGGGCCGGTGAGAAGCTGCTGCGCCACCAGCGCACCGGCGCGATGATCCCCGTGATGGCCGCACACCACCTGATGCACGACCCGGACACCGGCGACACCATCGCGTTCGCGAGCGTGCAGCGCGACATCTCCGAGCGCCGCGCCTCCGAGCGGCGGCTGCGTGACCTCGCCGCGCACCGCCGCCGGCTGCTCGAGCGGCTCGTCGCGGCGCAGGAGGCCGAGCGGTCGGCGATCGCCGCCGACGTGCACGACGACTCGGTGCAGGCCCTCGCCGCGGTCGACCTGCGGCTCGGCATCCTGCAGCGCAAGGTCGCCGAGGTCGCGCCCGAGGTGCTCGACCAGGTCAAGGCCCTGCAGGCGTCGGTGAGCGAGGCGACGTCGCGGCTGCGGCACCTGCTCTTCGACCTCGAGTCGCCCGGCCCGGACGACACGCTGGCGAGCAGCCTGCAGAGCGCCGCGGCGCACCTGTTCGAGAGCGACGGCGTCGAGTGGCGGTTGCGCGGCGACCTCGACGCCGACCTGCCGCACACCGAGCGCATCCAGGCGTTGCGCATCGCCAAGGAGGCGCTGCTCAACGCCGCCCGGCACGCGCACGCGAGCACGGTCGAGATCGAGCTGGTGCGGCGTCCGGACGGTGTCGAGATCGCGGTGATCGACGACGGCATCGGCATCCTGCCCGACGTCGCGTCCCCGCCCGGTCACCGCGGGCTCACCACGATGCGCGACCGCGCCGAGATCGCCGGTGGCTGGTGGCGGCTCGAGCCGCGCTCGCCCCGCGGCACGGTGGTGCGGTTCCTGCTGCCGGACGGCGCGCAGGACTGACGACCCGTCCGAGCTGCTAGTTGCGCAGCTCGGCGGCGCGGTGGTTGTCGGCGAAGATCCGCAGCCCCGCGGCCGCGGACGGCGTGGCGAGCACGATCTCGCCGCCGTGGCAGCGCTCGACCAGGTCACCCAGGTTGTTGAGCCGACCCTTGGCGAGCACGCCGTTGGCGCCGGCGGCGAGCATCGCCGCGACGACCTGGGCGTCGGCGCTGGCGGTCACGGCCACGAGCGTCGTGCGCGGCTGCGACTCGGCGATCGCACGCGCGGCCTCGATGCCGCCGCCGGGCATGCGCACGTCGAGCAGCACCACGTCCGGCTGCTCGAGGGCGGCCACGACGCCGACCTCGGCGCCGCTGCCGGCCTCACCCACGACGTGGAACCGGGAGTCCTCGTCGAGCACGGCGCGCAGCGCCGAGCGGACGCCCGGATCGTCGTCGGCCACCACGACCCTGATCGGCATTCCAGACCTTTGCATGTCGACGCGGGTCCGCTGGTTGGACCCGCTGCTGCCATCGTCGGCGAATTCCGTCGGAAAGGGTAGACACCTGCGGCGTCACGATCGGTAGTGCGTGCGCATCAGCAGGGACGAAAGGTGCCTGCCCCAGGGGGCGGCGCGGCCGCCGAGCCGGTTCCGGAGCCGGGTGGTGGGGTCGGCTCCGGAACCAGCTCGGGCGCGATGCGATCTGCGGCGGGGGATCGCAGACCGAACCGGGCAGCCGACCCTCGGAGAAGGGCCGCTGCGGGAGCACGCCCGCCGAGGCGAAGCCGACTCCCTGTGTGCACTTTGACGCACTTCGACGGAAGTGCGTAGGTACGTCCGCTCTGAATCGCCTAGTGCCGTTGCACTACGTGACAACGGCCTCGCAGCAACTTCACGCGTTGACGAGACCTTCCCGCACCGCGATGGCTGCGGCCTCGAGCTTCGAGTGGGCGCCGAGCTTCGTGAGCACCGACTGCACGTGGTTGCGGACGGTGTTGACGGACAGGAACAGCTCGCGGGCGATCTCGGAGTTGGTGCGTCCGTTGCTGATCGCCCGCAGCACGTCGCGCTCACGGCTGGTGAGGTCCGAGCCCAGGCCCGTGCCCCGCTGGGCCAGGCGCGAGAGCAGGCGCGGCAGCAGCGACGGTGCGATCGTCGGCTCGCCCGCGGCCGCCTTCCGGACCGCGGTGTGGATGTCGGCCATGTCCGCCGTCTTGGAGACGAAGCCGGCGCAGCCCGCCTCGACGGCGGCGAGCAGCACCCGTTCGTCCTCGCTGGCGGTGACCATGACGACGGCGATCCCGGGCGCGGCCTCGACCAGCCGACCCACGCCCTCGACACCGGTGGCGTCGGGCAGGCGGTAGTCCAGCAGCACCACGTCGACCGGCGTGCGCGTGACCGCGTCGAGCGCCGCGGCGAGGTTCTCGGCGATGCCGGTGGTGACGATCCCGGGCTCCTGCTCGAGCGCGGCCGACAGCGCCTGGGCGAAGAGTTTGTGATCGTCGACGATGAGCACGCGCGTCTCGACCGCGGCGTCGCTACTGGTCACGGTACGTGTCTACCGCACGCGGCCGGAAGCGTCGACCTGTGGTCCAGGGTTGCGCGGGGTTCGGGACGTTCAGATCGCATAACGCCACACGTCCAGGGCGTACGCGCCGTACCAGCACGAGGCGGCGACCGCGCCGCCGACGGCGAGCACCGCGGTCGAGGTGCGCCAACGCGCGACGACCGGCCCGGCCAGCACGACGAGCGGGAAGCAGGCGAGCAGCAGCCGTGGCTTGCTGTGCCAGTAGTTCGTCGCGCCGAGCGTCATGGCGGCGCCGAGCAGGCACAGCACCACGATCGGCAGGTACTGGCGCCGCGCGGCCGCGACCAGGCAGCCGCCGCCGATGACGACGATGCTGACGACGGCGCCGACGCCCATGAACTGGACGGTGTCCGGCTGGGTGACGGCGAGGCGCAGGAAGTCCCAGGTCTGGTGGCCGACGTCGACATGGCTGTCCCACCCGTGCTTCTCGACGAAGAACCAGGTGTCCGCGCGGCCGGTGCGCCACCAGAGATAGGCCCAGTAGAGCGGTGACCCCAGCAGGCCGACGACGGTCGCGCCCACGACGCGGGCCCACGCGACGGGGCGGTGCCGTCGCAGCGCGAACGCGGCGAGCGGGATGGCGAGGGGGACGAGGATGCCGCCGGGACGGGTGAGGCCGGCGGCGAGCGCGAGGGCGGCGGCGGCGGCCCAGTTACCGCGCGCCGCGGCGAGCAGGGTCGCGGCGGTGACGGCGACGAACAGCGATTCGGCGTAGCCCATCTGCAGGGCAACGGCCATCGGCAGCGCGCCGAGCAGTGCGGCGGCGCACCACCCCGCGCGCCGCGAGCCGGTGAGCTCGAGGGTCAGCAGGTGCACGAGGCTGGACGCCACCACCCCGCAGACCGCGGCGGTCAGCAGCAGTGCGTGCGTCGTCGAGAGCCCGAGGTGGTCGGCGATGCCGGCGAGCAGGGGGTAGGTCGGGTAGAACGCGAACTCGTAGCCGGTCGCGAGGGTGCCGTCGGGCGCGAGCGTGACCCCGTGCGGGTAGCCGGTCGAGGCGATGGTGCCGTAGTAGACGGCGTCCCACTTCGTCAGGAGCTTGCTGAGCGCCGGGCCGCCGGCCGGGTCGAGCCAGGACAGGAAGAGCAGTTGCAGCAGCATCTCGCCGACGCGGATCGCCGCCGGCACGCCGACGTCGGCGCCCCATGCCAGGCGGCGCGCGCGGCCGTCGGCGCCGGCCGGGACGTCGTCGTCGGCCGGTGCGGCGGTGGTGCCGCCGTCGGCTGCGACCGCGTCGTCCGTCACCGCCCGCTGCATGGGCCCAGCTTCGCATCACGCGTCCGGCGCTGCACCGCGCCGCGCGTCGGCGCCCCTAGAGTTCACGTGTGACTCGGGCGTGGGCGGGATCGGGCACGCGCGACGGCGTGCTCGTGCGCTTCCGCTCGTCCGCCGCCCGAGCGGCTGCGCCGCGCGGGGTGCCCGGCGTCGTGGCGGTCGTGCTCTCGGTGCTCGCCGTGGCGCTCGGCCTGCTCGGGCTCGGCGCCTGGTTCTGGTCGCCCGACCTGGTCACCGGGCGGTTCGGCGGGGCGACGGCGTTCACCGCGAACGCTGCCGCGCTGACGGTGGTGATCGGTGCCGCGCTGCTCGCCCGCGGCCGGGCGGCCGCGGTGCTCGCCGTGCTGGCCCTGCTGGTCGTGGGGCTGACCCTCGCCGAGTACGCCACGAACACCGACCTCGGGCTCGACCGCTGGCTCGTGCACGACCAGCCGGGCACGAACGGCGGGCGGATGACGGTCGCCGCTGCCGCCTGCTTCGGGCTGCTGTCGTCGTCGCGGCTGGCGAGTGCGCTCGGACGAGCGCGCGAGGCCGAGCTCGCCGCCGGGCTCAGCGGACTCGCCGCCGTCACCGTGCTCGTCGGCTGCCTCTACGACGTGCACACGCTGTTCCTCTACCGGTCGATCTCGAGCGCGGCCGTGCCCGGCGCCATCGGCCTGACCGTGCTGAGCCTCGCCGCCCTCGCCGTCGTGCCCGACGGTGGCTTCGCCTGGTTCGTCGGTGCGCGCGACGCAGGTGCCGGGCTGGTGCGCCGGCTCATCCCGTTCGCGGTGATCGCCGTGCCGCTGCTCGGCTTCGCGTGCGTCAAGGCCGAGCGGAAGGGGTGGTTCGACCCGACCGAGGCGATCGTCTCGCTCGTCGCGATCGCCGCGCTCACGATCTCGCTCGTCGCCTGGACGGCGGGACGCCGGCTGCAGCGGGTCGACCGGGGGCGGCTCACCGCCATCGACGACCTCATGCGGCTCACCGACGACCTCGAGGACCAGGTTCAGCGCCGGGCGTCGCAGCTCGAACTCGGACGCGCCCAGCTGGCCATCCTCGAGGACCGGCACCGCATCGCGTCCGACCTGCACGACATCGTCATCCAGAAGCTCTTCGCCGCCGGCATGTACCTCGACGGCGCGCTGACGATGGTGCGCGACAACCCCAAGGCCACCGAGCGGGTCGAGACCGCGGTCGAGGCGATGGACACCGCCATCAAGGACCTGCGGGCGTCGATCTTCGAGCTGAACTCGGCCGGCGAGGAGGCGATCACGCTGCAGGCGGCGATCACCAAGGTCGGGCACGAGACCTCGCGGATCCTCGGCTTCATGCCGAAGGTGGAGGTCACCGACCTGGACGGCCGCGCCGAGCCCGCGCGCGACGACATCCTGGCCGTCGTGCGCGAGGCGCTCACCAACACCGCGCGGCACGCCAAGGCGTCCCAGGTGCTGATCGAGTTGATCGCCGGCACCCGCGGCGTCGAGCTCACCGTCGAGGACGACGGCATCGGCATGGGGCGTCCCGACCGGGCGAGCGGCACCGCGAACATGCGCGACCGTGCCCAGCGGTGGGGCGGCACGTGCGTGTGGGAAGCCGTGCAGCCCCACGGCACGCGTGTGCGCTGGTCGATCCCCGACCCGATCGGCTCCGCGCGCTGAGCGCGCGCACGTGCTGTGTAGGATCGGTCGCGCCGCTTCGGTGGCGTCCCGGGCGATTAGCTCAGCGGGAGAGCACTGCCTTCACACGGCAGGGGTCACTGGTTCGATCCCAGTATCGCCCACCAACCTTCAAGGCCCCGTGCGGACGACCGCGCACGGCTGGTGCGCGACTGGTGCACAACAACGGCCCCGCCGTGCTGCTGTCACCGCGGGGCCGTCGTCCTGCTCGACGATCACCACGCGGGACGATGGCCGGCTCCGGGTGGGGCGCGCCAGGGGGGACAGGGCGAGCCTTCCCTCCGGAGCCGGTCATCACCCAGCGTGGCAGCTCGTCGTGCAGTGGTTTCTGCGTGAGCCCGTCGGAGATCTGGTGCGGGGCCCTGGGCAGTCCCCCCGATCACGCGCGAGGGCCCTCGCACGTCCGCGACGGTCGCACGCGCTCACACGGATGCACTAGTGCATCTGCATGAAGCTGCCAGCGCGCGGGACCAATGCCGCCCGCGCCGGATCTCGGGATCAGCGCTCGTCCTCGTCGGCGAGCGGCAGCAGGTCGGCATCGCCGAGCTCGATCAGCTTCGAGTACGCGTCCGTCAGGAAGGCGACCCCTTGGGCGTCCGACTCACGCGCCGCGCGGTTGATCGCGTCCAGGATCGACTCGCGGGCCCGGAGTCGCTTCATGTGCTCGGTGTAACTGATCGCCGCAACTGTCATGCCGGACTTCCCCCGTTGTGCCGGTCGGCCCCGCGCCGAACGGTGGCGGGTCTCCCGGCCCCGCCGACCAGGCCTGATCGGGTGAGGCCGGGAGACATGGTGCTGCCCGCCCCGTTCCCCCATCACGGCGCGGACGCCCCCAGTTCGACGCCGAGGCGCCGATGGTTCCGTCCTGACACGTCATCCTCTTCAAACTCGGCCGGGTCCCCGGCATTCCAGAAATTTTTCCAAGAACTTTTCCGTCGCTCGCGAATTTTCGAACGTTTTTTGTCAGAGGGTCGTCCTAGCCTTCGGGCATGACGAGCGACGGGCGGTTGCCGAGGGGCGTGGAGGATGCGCTGCCGGGCGCCGACCTCGGCGCCGTCCTGGCCTCGGTCGACGTCGGCGGTCTGGACGATCCCGAGCTCGTCGCGCTCATCTCGGCCGAGTCGCGACAGCTCGCCCATGCCCAGTCGCGTGTCTGGGCGGCGATGGCCGAGCTCGCGCGGCGCGACCCGATGCCGCTGCTCGGGAAGGATCCGTTGCGGCAGGACCAGGTGCTCGATCTCGCGACGGACGAGGTGCGGGCCGAGCTCATGCTCACGCGGGCGGCCGCGCGCGTCGAGCTCGAGACCGCGGTTGTCCTCGACGAACTGCCGGCCGTCGCCGAGGCGTTGCGAGCCGGACGCATCGACCGGCGCCGCGCGATGGTCTTCACGCAGTCCTGCTGGGACCTCACGCCCGAGCATGCCGCGGTGGTCGTCGAGACGACGCTCGCCGGTGCGACCGAGGTGACCGCGACCGGTCTCCTCGAGCGGGTGAAGCGGGCCGCGATGGAGGTCGACCCCACCTGGGCCGAGCGCCGCTACCGCGCCGCCCTGCACGACCGCAAGGTCGTCGCCTACCTCGCAGCCGACGGCTCCGCGGTGGTCACCGCCACCGGTTTGCCGGCCGACGAGACGGCGGCGGCCCTCGCGAACCTCGACGCCGTCGCGCGAGCCGCGAAGCGCGCTGGCGCCGACGCGCCGATGAACCGGCTCCGGGCCGACCTCTTCCTCGGGCTCCTGGACGAACGGTGGCACGGCCTCGACCGCGATCACATCGTCGCCGCGCTCGTCGCGATGCATCCCGAGCGGCGTGCGACCGACCAGCCCGCTGCCGACGGCGGCGCGACTGAAACTCCGGTCAGCGACGTCAGCGACGTCAGCGACGTCAGCGACGTCGGCGACGTCGGCGGCGCCGAGGGGTCAGCTGACGGGGCCGACGGTGCGGCGGCCGGCGGTGCACCTTCAACCACCTCGGCTGCTGAAGCCGGGCGGACGGTGAACGCGCGCCTCGGCGTGGACGCCGGCGCGACGCCCGGCAGCGGGGGACCGGCGACGGCGTCGCCGGGCCCGCCACCGCCCACCCCGCCGCCGCCGATCCCGCCG
>NZ_JBQCEE010000395.1:0-13745 GCF_051960575.1 Jatrophihabitans sp. | reverse complement strand
GACCACGGGCACTGGCGTGCCGGCGCTCTCGAGCGCGTCGAGGGCGGTCGTGAGCGGTTCGTCGGCGCCGATCGTGGTCGGGTGCTCGATGATCGACGCGAGCGTGGCCGTGTCGTGGTCGCCGTCGGCGAGCGTCTCGGCGACACCGCGCGCGGTGACGACGCCGAGGTAGGTGTCGCCGTCGACGACCGGCAGCTGCCCGAGCGCGGCGCGGGCGAGCCGGCCGACGGCGGCGAGCAGCTCGGTGTCCGGACGCAGCGTCTCCCCCAGTGGTTCCATGACGGCGCGGGTGTGCACCCCGGCCAGCACGTCCGCAGTGGGGTGCGCGTCGAGGTCCACGCCGCGGCGGCGTAGCTTGAGGGTGTAGATGGTGTCCGACGACAGCAGGTGGCTGACGCCGGTGGCGAGCACGATGGCGGCCATCAGCGGGAGGATGACGCTGTACTCGCCGGTGAGCTCGAAGATGATGATCACCGCGGTGATCGGCGCGCGGGCCGCCCCGGCGAAGACGGCGCCCATGCCGATCAACCCGTACGCGCCGACCGGGCCGGACAGGCCGGGGCTCGCGTGGTGCAGCACCTCGCCGGTGAAGCCACCGAGCATCGCTCCGATGAACAGGCTCGGGGCGAACACACCGCCCGAGCCGCCGATGCCGATGGTCAGGCTCGTGGCGACCATCTTGCCCACCAACAGGGCGAGCAGGAACCAGAGGCCGTAGTGCCCGGCGACGCCACGACCGAGCACCGGGTACCCGACGCCGTACATCTCCGGCAGCACCAGCAGCACGACGCCGAGCAGCACGCCCCCGACGGCCGGGCGGGCCCACTCGGGCCCCCGCCACGCCCAGTCGCACGCGTCCTCGATCGCGTAGAGCACGCGCGTGAACAGCACGCCGACACCGCCGGCGACGAGGCCCAGCGCGGCGAAGAACAGGTACTCGACCGGATGGGCGACCGTGAAGGCCGGCAGGTGCAGGAACGGCCGGTTGCCGAAGGCCGCGCGTCCGATGACGCTCGAGGTCACCGACGCGAGCACGACCATGCCGAACGACCTGGCGGCGAAGTCGCGCAGGATGAGCTCCATCGCGAAGAACACGCCGGCCAGCGGCGCGTTGAACGTCGCGGCGATGCCACCGGCGGCACCGCAGGCCACGAGCACCCGCATCCGTTCCTCGGGTGCCTGGACGACGCGGCCGAGGGTCGAGCCGAGCGCCGAGCCGATCTGCACGATCGGGCCCTCGCGGCCCACCGACCCGCCACCGCCGATGCACAGCGCCGAGGCCAGCGCCTTCACCGCGGCGACCTGCGGCGCGATCCGCCCGCCGCGCCGCGCCACGGCGAACATCACCTCGGGCACGCCGTGGCCGCGTGCCTCGCGCGCGAACGCCTGCACGAGCGGGCCGTAGAGCAGTCCGGCGACCACCGGCGCGAGCAGCACGAACCAGCGACCGAGGCCGGGCACGTGCGGGTTCGCGAGCCCGCCACCTGCTGTGTAGTCGGCGTGGCCCGAGAGGGCGAGGGTGAACGTCCGGATCAGCCAGCGGAAGACGATCGCGCCGCCGCCGGCGCCGGCGCCGACGGCCAGCGCGAGCACGAGCAGACCTGTCTCGCTGCGCTGCAGCGCATCGACGAGGCGCCGCACCCCACGCTCTGACGGCATCCCGGTCGCCACGGGGCGCGCTCCATGGTCCTCGACCGTCGCTGCCTCTGCCATGCTCACCATTGTAGTATGCAACGGTTGCAGCACTCACCGTTCAGGAGGTCCGGTGTCGAGCACCCCACAGTCGGGACGCGCGGCGGCCGGCGAGGTCGACGACCTCGTCACCGCCGTCCTGACCGCCTCGCGCGCACTCGTCGCGGTGTCCGCCGAATCACTCGCAGCGGTGCACGACACGGTCACGGTGACGCAGTTCCGCACGCTCGTGGTGCTCGACTCCCGCGGGCCGATCAGTCAACGCTGGCTGGCGGACGAGTTGTCGATCAACCCGTCCACGGTCGTGCGCATGCTCGACCGACTCGAGGCCGCCGACCTGGTGAGCCGCAGAGCGAAGCCCGACAACCGGCGCGAGGTGGAGCTGCATCTGACCCCCCGAGGCGCCCGGCTCGTCCGGGAGGTGACGACGAGGCGACGCCGTGCGATCGCCCGCATCGTCGACCGCATGCCCGCGCAGACCCGCGCGCTGCTCGTCGAGGCGCTCGGCGCCTTCGCCGAGGCAGCCGGCGAACCTGCGGCGGACACCACGAGCGCCCTCGGCTGGTGAGGCGACGACGATGTGGCGCGACCGGCGGCGACGGGGCAGGCGACGGGCATGACCCGGCAGCGAGCGACCACGGGAGCGGAGGCCTCGTCATGACCACCAGCAGCACGATCGTCGTCTTCGACGTCAACGAGACGCTGTCCGACCTGTCGGCGCTGCAGCCGGTCTTCGCGCGGGCCGGGCTCGCGCCCGGCACACTTCCCGCCTGGTTCGCCGGCACGTTGCGCGACGGCTTCGCGCTCACGCAGATCGGCCGCGCGCGGCCGTTCGCCGACGTGGCGGCCGACGTCCTGTGCGGCCTGGTCGCCGGCGAGGTGCGCGAGGTCGAGCCGTTCGTGCAGGAGGTGCTGTCGGAGTTCCGCCACCTGCCGTTGCACGACGACGTGGCGCCGGGTGTCCGCGCCCTGGCTGCCGCAGGCCATCGGCTCGCCACCCTCTCGAACGGTGCGGCGTCGGTGGCCGAGAGCCTGCTCGGCCGCGCCGACCTGCGCGCGTCGTTCGAACGCATCCTCAGCGTCGAGGACGCCGGGGTCTGGAAACCGCATGCCGACTCGTACCGGTACGCCGTCGAGGAGCTGGACGCCTCGCCGCGTGACGTGACGCTCGTGGCGGTGCACCCCTGGGACCTCGCCGGCGCGGCCGCTGCCGGCCTGCGCACCGCATGGCTCGACCGGCGCGGCACGCCCTGGCCGCGGTCCTTCCCTCCCCCGGAGGTCACCGTCCGGCGGATCGCGGACCTCTCGCGATGAGCGCACGACCGCGCATCCTTGACGAAATTCTCACAGCCGGACAATTACCCTCTTCCCGGATGCCGTCACCCTGGTGGCAGCCGCAAGGACATCCGGCGACCGAGTCCGTCAGCGCCGGCGAGGGGGGATCATGCGCGTCCGTGCGCTCGTCGTCGGCCTGCTCACCGTGATCGTCGGGCTGCTCGGCGTGCCGTCGGCCGCCGCGACAGGCGGCAGCACCCTGCTGCGGTGCCCTCCCCACGACCCCTCGTCGTGCAGCGCTCCGTCGACGAACAACTCGCTGCCCGTCCACGTCGATCTGAGCGGCTACGCGACCTTCGAGTCCTTCTGCGTCACGGTGCAGTTCGCCCGCAACCTGCTCGACCCCGGCGAGGCGTTCGTCTTCGTGCTGGGCGGCTACGAGGGTGTCGGCGCGCAGAACAGCGGCACCAGACCGGAACGCTCGGTCACCGCCTGCAGCTCGTACAGCGAGTTCATGGACGCGCTGTCCACGAGGCAGGGCGACTTCACCATGTGGATGAACAGCGGCAGCGCACGCGTCACGTCGATCTCCGTCTCGATCAACGGGCTCCCGCCGACGAAGGTGTACTGACGGGGCGGCGCCGCGGTCAGCCGACGGCTGCGGCCGCTGCCTGCGACCGCAGCAGCGGCATGAGCCGGGCGCGCTCCTCCGGCGTCTCCTTGGTGGCCTCGTCGCGGTAGGTGGCCCGCGGGCGGCGATCGAGCCAGAACAGCCCGTTCGAGCGGGCGGGTTCCGCGGCGGCGGCGAGCCAGACCATCGTGTCGGCACCCTGCATCGGCGTGCGCAGGATGTCGCCGTACTTCGCCAGGAAGTCCGCCATCGTGGCGCGGACGCCGGGGGTGATCGCCCACCCGGGGTGCATCGAGTGGAAGACGACGCCGGTGCCCGCCTGCTCCTTCGCGCGTTCCTCGGTGACGATCACCTGCGCGCGCTTGGTGCGCGAGTAGACCGGTGACCCCTCGTAGGGCCGGTCGCGCGTCTGCGAGTCGTCGACGTCGATTTTCTCGCTGAGCATGCCGCCGCTCGAGACCTCGATGACGCGCGAGGGAGCAGAGGCGATGAGCCTGTCCATCAGCAGTTCGGTCAGCGCGAACGGACCGAGGATGTTCGTCGCCCACGAGGTCTCGAAGCCGTCGACGGTCTCGGTGCGCTCGTGGAACATCCCACCGGCGTTGTTGATGAGCACGTGGATCGCCAGGAACCGCGTCAGGATGTCGGCGGCCGCCGCGCGGACGGAGGCGAGCGACGTCAGGTCGCAGACGACGGTCTCGACCGTCGCACCCGTCGTCGCGCCGATCTCCGCGGCCACCCGCTGCAGCTTGTCCTGACTGCGTGCGATGAGCACGACCCGGGCACCGAGCAGGGCCAGCCGCTCGGCGGCGGCCCGGCCGATGCCGTCGGTCGACCCCGTGATGAGCACGGTGCGGCCGGCGACCGCAGCGAGTTCACGGTTGTCCCACGCGACCTCGCGCATCTCGAAGCCGAGCCTGCTGAAGCTGGTGCGCACGCGTGCGTCGGCCCGTGCCTCGATCGTCTCGATGTCGACCATCGTCAGTCCCCGATCCGTTCACCAGTAGTGGATGCGACGGCGGTGACACTACAACAGTCAGAGTCACTCGAGTAGTCTCCGCTGCAGCAGCCCTCGTCTCAGTCACCGGAGCGCCCGCATGCTCGACTTCTCCCTCTCCGCCGAACAGACCCAGATCCGCGAGACGATCCGCAGCTTCATCCGGCGCGAGGTGATGCCGCTCGAGCCGCAGGTGCTACGCAACGAACGCGCGGGCCGTCCCGCGCTCGAGCCCGGGCAGTTGCGCGAGCTGCAGTTCAAGGCGCGGCAGGCCGGCTTCTGGGGGATCAACACCCCCGAGGAGTACGGCGGCATCGCGCTCGGCCCGATCATGACCTCGATCGTCACCATGGAGACCGGGCGCTCGTTCGTCCCGTTCTCGTTCGGCGGGGCCGCCGACAACATCCTGTTCTCCGGCACACCCGAGCAGCAGCAGGAGTACCTCCTGCCGACCATCGAGGGCGAGCGCCTGAGCTGCTTCGCGATCACGGAGCCCGGCGCGGGCTCGGACGCCCGCAACATCCGCACCCGCGCCGTCCGCGACGGCGACGACTGGATCATCAACGGCGAGAAGACGTTCATCACCGGCGGCAACGAGGCCGACTTCGTGATGGTCTTCGCCGTCACCGACCCCGAGCTCGGCGCGAACGGTGGCATCACCTGCTTCCTCGTCGACCGCGACATGGGCTGGAAGTCCGACCCCATCCCGACCATGGGCGAGTGGGGCCCGGCGTCCCTGGTGTTCCAGGACGTCCGCGTGCCGCACCGCAACATCCTCGGCGAACCCGGCCAGGGCTTCGCGCTCGCGATGCAGTGGATCGGCCTCGGTCGGATCGTCATCCCGTCGCACGCCATCGGTGCGGCCGAACGCCTGCTGGGCATGGCGATCGAGCACGCCAAGAACCGCGTCTCGATGGGGCATCCGATCGCCGAGTACCAGGCGATCCAGTGGCAGCTCGCCGATTCGCACGTCGAGATCGAGTCGGCGAAGTGGCTGACGCTGTTCGCGGCGTGGCAGCTCGAGCAGGGCCGCGACAACCGGCACGCGTCCTCGATCGCGAAGCTCAGCGGCGCCGTCATGGCCAACCACGTCGTCGACCGCGTGCTGCAGATCCACGGCGGCATGGGCTACACGAAGGAGCTGCCGATCGAACGCTGGTACCGCGAACTGCGGCTGTTGCGCATCTTCGAGGGCACCGACGAGATCCAGCGCCGGTCGATCGCGCGGAACCTGCTGAAGGGCCACGCGAAGCTGGGCGAGCTGGGCGGTTGACCTGGCGCTGCCACCGTCGGCGCCCGCCCCGTCGTCAGCGCTCGCCGGTGCCTGGCGTCCGATGCCGACGGACCAGGGCCTCCTGCGCCACGTGGCAGACCGGTCGCCCGGCCTCGTCGAACGCCGCGGCCTGGATGAGGGCGCGCGAGGCGTGCGCCATCGGCGTCGTGTGCTCGTAGACGACCCACTCGTCGCCGGCGACGGCGTCGTGGAACCAGATGGTGTGATCGAGCGAGATGCCCCACCACTCCTTCGCCAGCGTGCGTTCGAACCCGGTCGGCACGCCGTGCGCGGCGACCGCGACGCCCATCAGCATCAGATCGCTGGCGAAGGCCACGGCCGCGCGGTGCATCGCCGGGTCGTCGGGCAGCCGCTCGACCGCTCGCATCCAGAAGTTGCGCGGCGCGATGGCAGAGTGCGGCGCGGATCCCTGCTCGTCGAGCGGTGCCACGCGCACCTCGACCGCGTCGAAGTCCGCCCACCACGGCCCGAGCCCGCCGTCGGCCGCGGCCACCAGCTCCAGCGGCCGGGCCGCATGGACCGGCCCTGCTGCCGGCGCCGGACGCGAGTGCGCGATGCCGTCGCCCTCGGCACTGGCCGACACGAACGACCGGCAGACCACGCGGCCGTCCTGCAGCCCCGTGACCTGGCGCGAGACGCGCGAGTTGCCGGTGTAGGTGTCCTCGACCTCGTACCGCACGGGGTCGGGGCACACGCCCGGCCGCAGGAAGATGGTGTGGATCGAGTGGACCTGCGCGTGCGGCGACTCGATGCTGCGCGCGGCCGCCATGAGCGACTGGCCGACGAGCTGCCCGCCGAACACGTGCGGCAGGGTCATCACGTCCGAGCGTCCCTGCCAGACGAGGTCGTCGACCCGCTCGACGTCGAACAGCCGCGCGAGCGGACCCCGGGTCTCCGTCGCGGCGGCCGCCGTCATCGCGACTCCTGCGGCACCGCCGTCGGCACCCGTTTCGGCGGACGCGGGAAGAAGCCGCTCGTCCGGGCGACGTAGTCGTCGAAGGCCTGCCCGCGGCTGCGGCGCATCCCCTTCTCGGTCAGCTTCTTGCCGCCGACGGCGACGAGGCAGTACCACATCAGCACCGGCGAGAGCACGGTCGCCAGCCCGGCCCAGTGCCCCAGCGAGCACAGCCACAGCGCGAACCACACCGTCGCGTCACCGAAGTAGTTCGGGTGGCGCGTCCAGGCCCACAGCCCCCGGTCCATGATCCGGCCGGCATTGGCGGGGTCGGACTTGAACCGCGAGAGCTGCCAGTCGCCGACCGCCTCGAACGCGAACCCGACGGCCCACACCACGATCGCCACGACCTCGAGCACGCCGATGCCGCGCGGCTCGTACATCGCCAGCTGCACCGGGATCGAGATGAACCACATGTAGAGGCCCTGCAGGCCGTAGATGTGCCGGATGAGCCAGACGTAGCGGTTGCCGGTCTGGTACTTGAGGAACGCCGTGTAGCGCTTGTCCTGGCCCGCACCCAGGTTGCGTGACGCGAGGTACGCACCGAGGCGCAGTGCCCAGACCGCGGTCAGCACCAGCACCACGGCACGACGGGCGCCCGAGCCGCCGGCGTCCATCGACGCGAGGTAGGACACGAGCGCGATGACGGCGAACCCGGGGCCCCAGTAGATGTCGATGAACGAGTGGTTCCTGCGCGCCATCGAGACGGCCATGACGAGCCCGATCGTCACGACGGTCGCGCCCGCGGTCACGGCCAGGTTGACACCGAAGTGCCCCCAGTCGACGCCGCTCACGGTCGGACGATCCGGACGCCGGGGCCGTCGGCGTACAACGCCTCGACGTCCGCGGCACGGTTGCGGCGGGCGAGTTCCTGGTTGATCGAGCCCTTGTCCGAGCGCTCTCCCGCGGCCACGTCCGGTGGTGTGACGAGCAGCGAGAAGCGGGCGATGCGGTCGGCCGACCCCCGTCCCACCGACGCGAGCCGCGTCGCGATCCAGTCGGACGCGTCGGCCTCGCCGTAGCCCTCGCCGAGGACGGCAGCGCAGCCGGCCGGGTTGAGCCAGAACAGGGCGCCGAGCTCGGCCTCCCCCTCGCCGCAGAGCACCAGTTCGGCCACGACGGGGGACGTCGCCGCGAGCACGGCGTCGTGCACCGCCCCGCCCTGGACGAACGTGCCGGTGCTCAGCTTGAACTCCTCGACCAGGCGGCCGGCGAAGACGAGCCCGCGCTCGGGCGTCGCCGGATCGAGCCAGCGCAGCGCGTCGCCGGTGCGGTAGAAGCCCTCGTCGTCGAAGGCGCGGGCCGTCGCCTCGGGGTTGTCGAGGTAGCCGGGTGTGGTGAACTCGGCGCGGAAGCGGGCCTCGTAGCGGTCGTCGCCGAGCGGCACCAGCTTCACCTCGAGCCCGGGACACGGCAGGCCGACACCGACCTGCGTCGTGGGCCAGGTGATCGACATGACGCCGGCCGTCGACTCGGTGCAGCCGTAGCCGGTGGTGAACATGATCCGCTCGCCGACGCTGCGCTCGGCCAGCGCCTGGAAACGGTCGTAGACCGGCTGGGCGAGACCGGCGCCGCCGTACAGGCAGAGCTGCAGGTGCTCGAAGAACCGCGCGCACAACTCGTCGTCGGCCTCGAGGGCGTCGCACAGCATGGCGAACGCGGCGGGCACGTTGGCGAAGAACAGCGGCTGCACCTCGGCGAGGTTGCGCAGCGTGGCGTCGAACATCCCCGGCAGCGGGCGTCCCTCGTCCAGGTAGAACGAACCGCCGTTGAGGACGGACCCGAGCAGCACCGACAGCCCGGCGACATGGCTCCACGGCATCCAGTCCAGGGTGCGCTCGCCCCAGCCGGACACCTGCGACAGCAACGCGTTGGCGCCGGCGAACAGCCGCATCCACATGTGGTTGGTGTGCACGACCGCCTTGGGCAGGCCGGTCGAGCCGGACGTGAACATGAACCGGGTCGGTGCGTGCGCGTCGAGCGCGGCGATGTGTGCCTCGGCCTCCGCGAGCGGGGCGTGCGCGACGACGTCCGCCCAGTCGACCGTGCCGCCGCTGCGGCTGAGCACCGTCGTGCCCGCGGGCAGCACCGCGTCCAGCACCGCCCGCAGCGGCTCGACCTCCTCGGCGAAGACGATCGTCGGACGCACCAGCCCGACCGCGTGGGCGAGGCGCTCAGGTGCGCCGACGGCGTACTGCGCGCTCACCGGGCAGACCGGCACACCGGCGACGGCGGCGCCGAAGGTGAGCAGCGCGTGCGCCACGGAGTTGCCCGTGACGATCATGATCCGTTCGTCCGCGCGCCCGCGACCGTGCAACCAGCCGGCGATGCGCGTGGCCTGGTCGTAGGCCGACGCGTAGGTGGTGTGCTGCCACGTGCCGGTCTCGTCGCGGGCGGCGATGAGGGTGCGGTCGCCGTGCGACCGGGACCGCTCGAGCAGGCCCGCGGCCAGCGTCCGCGGAGCCGAACCCGGCGGCGTGGTGCACCGCAGCAGGACGGTCCCGTCGGGGCGCGGCGGGTCGACCTCGAGGCCGACCGGCGGGAACAGCTCGACCGCGCGGAACTTCGGGACGACGATGCTCGACACGGCGGCCCCTCTAGACGAAGCGGAAGGTGATGCCGGGCAGCGCCGGATCGACGGCGTCGCCCCTGCTGCGCAGGAGGATCGTCCAGTCCGGGGACGGGCCACCGGGGACGAACCGGACGGTCGCGCCGAGGTCGAGGACGGTCGGGTGCGTCGGCTCGGGGATGCCGAGGATGCGCACCCAGAGGGCCGCCATCGCCTCGGGATCGGCCACCGCGATCTCGACGCCGACGATCTCGTCGACACGGGCGTTCGGCTCGGGTCCCGGGTCGATGTCGTCCCAGAACCAGACGTCGCGCTCCGGGATGCCGTCGATCTCGAGCACGAGGCCGACGTCCTTCGGGTGCAGCTGCAGCACCTGACGGCCGAAGGCGAGCTCGTCGATCGGTACGCGCACGCCGGCCTCGTGACACCGCGCCCGGACGGCGTCCGGGTCGGGGTGCTGCACCGAGAGCGTGTAGCCGCCGCGCGGCCCGGTCTTGGCCAGCCAGGACGCGACCGGCCCCTCGTCCACGATCGGCGCGACGAACTCGAGATACCGCGTCGCCGACACCGGCATCGTCGCGTCCGCGAGGTTCATCTTCTTCAGCTCGGGATCGTCGAAGCCCGCGCCGAGCCCCAACGCCGCCCGCACGGTCCGCAGGTCGGCGTCGTGGCTGGTCGTCGCCACGACCACCTGCCGCAGGTAGGCCCAGTCGCTCATGCCGCTCCTCGTCGCTCGGTCTCGTGGCTCGGTCCGGATGCTCGGTCCGGATGCTCGGTGTCGAGACAGCCGGTCAGACGCCGATGGCGGACGCCGCGTGGTCGGCGGTGCCCCATCCGGGGATCGCGCTGCCCGGCGCCCACGTCGAGTGGGTGCCGCTGCTGACCCGTTCCGGGAGCTGGACGCGGGCGATCGGCCCGTCGGCGAGATTCTTCGCGTCGAACACGAGGCACTCGGACAGGTCGCGGTTCATGTCGGACACGATCGTGACCAGGTAGCCGTCGTCCTCGGACGTCGAGCCGAGGCGGGGGGCCATCGCCGTCTCGCTGGCGAAGACGCCCTCCTCGAGGTCGAAGCGCTCCTCGGCGCCGGTGTCGAGGTCGTGCTTCACGAGGCCGTTGAACAGGAACCAGCCGGGCAGGGCGGTCGCCGCGTAGGTGTAGCGATGCCGGCGGCCACCGTGCGTGCCGTTGATCATGCCGAACTCGCTGACCGTGTCGGTCATCCGCTGCTCGGTCGCCTGGCCCGTCCGGAGGTTGAGCCGCCAGCGGTGCAGCCTCGGGCCCATGAGGTCGTTGTCGAGGAAGCGGAACATGCGCTGGTACAGGGTGCCGCCGCCGATCGGCGGTTCCGGGTTGTCCTGGAAGAAGCCGTCCAGGACGATCTCGTCGCCGTCCTCGTAGGCGTTCACCCAGTGCAGCACGTAGGTCGGGTCGGCCTCGAACCACATGATGTCGCTGGTCTGCCCGCGGCGCGGGATCACCGCGAACCGCGACGGCATCTCGGGATGGAAGCGAGCGGCGTACTTGCCGGCGGCGAGCGCCGCAGGCTCCCAGAACAGCGGCAGGTCGTTGAGGATCGCGTAGTGCTCGGTGAACGCCATGTCGTGCGGCAGGCGCGGGCCGGGCAGCGGGATGTCGACGTAGTGGACGAGCTCGTCCTGCGTGTCGACGACGCCGTAGTGCATGAACGGCGCGGTGGTCGCGTAGTTGAAGAACAGCAGCTCACCGGTGTGCTCGTCGACCTTCGGGTGGGCCGAGACACCGACGTCGCTCGGGAACCGTCCGTTCCAGCCGGCCTTGCCGAGCGTGTCGGCGGTGCGCGGGTCGAGCCGGTAGAGATCGCCGCACTGGTAGAAGCTCGACAGCGCGACGCCGTTGTGCACGACGATGTCCGTGCTCGAGGCGTCCTTCATCCGGCCGCGTGCGCCCCAGCCGGTCTGCGTCGGCGACTTGGCGGGGTCCTCGGCGAGTCCCGCCCAGAGGGCGTGCCCGGCCGCCTGCTCGGCGAGGAACCCGTCGGTGCGCACGAAACGGTTGTTGTAGAACGCCTTGCCGTCGCGGAAGCCGACCACGTGCACCATGCCGTCGCCGTCGAACGGGTGGTAGACCGACATCGACGGGTGCACCGGGTTCTCGGTGTTGCGCAGGTAGACGCCGTCGAGGTCGGTCGGGAGTTCACCGATCACCGGGCAGTCGTCGACCTTGCGCTCGACGGTCTGCGGTCGCCACGGGCCCGTGCGGTACGGGTGGTCGTCGTCCTCCGGCAGCGTGGAGAGCGCCCGCCCGACCACCTCGACGTCCATCGCCTTGGTCATGCCACGCCTCCCACGACGAAGCTCGCGGTGGTCGTGGTGCTCCCACCGATGTTGAGGGTCGCGACGCGCTTCGCGCCCTCGACCTGGTAGTCACCGGCCCGGCCGGTGACCTGCTTGTACGAGTCGAGCAGCATCCGCACGCCGGTGGCGCCGACGGGATGGCCGCCACCGATGAGACCACCGCTCGGGTTGACCGGGATGCGGCCGCCGATCTCGAGGTCGCCGCCCTCGACGGCCTTCCAGCTCTCGCCGGGGCCGGTGATGCCGAAGTGGTCGATCGCCGCGTACTCAGTCATCGAGAAGCAGTCGTGGGTCTCGATCGCGTCGATGTCGAAGACGTCGTGGACGTGCGCGCGGTCGAAGGCGTCGCGGATCGCGTTGCGGACGTGCGGGAGCACGTAGGGGTCGTCGGCCGAGCGTGCCAGCTTCTGGCCGAGCGACAGGCCGACCGTGCGGTGCCCCCACCCGAGGATCTCGGCGCGGGGCCGGGCCGCGACGTCCGGGTGCGCCGCGAGGTACCGGCCGCTCACCAGGACGATGCCCGCGGCGCCGTCGGTGACCAGCCCGCAGTCCGTGCGCCGCACCCGGCCCTCGATGCGCGGATTGGCCTCGTCGTCGTCGGTGAAGCTCGCGTCGGTGAAGCTCCACGCGCGGGTCTGCGCGTTCGGGTTCCGGCGCCCGTTGCGGATGTTGAGCTCGGCGATCGCGTGCACGTAGCGGTCGTCGAGGCCGTAGCGGCGGTCGTACTCCTCGCCGAGGAGGTGGAACATGTACGGCCACATGTAGGTCGCCTCGGCGCCCTCGTGACCGATGTGGGCCGCGGCGCCGAGGTGCTGCGCGGCGAGATCACCCTTGACGTTGCGTTCGATCTCGGCACCGATGACGAGCGCGACGTCGTACCGACCGGCCTCGATCTCGGCCGTCGCCGCGAGCACCGCCATCGAACCGGACGCGCAGGCGGCCTCGTGCCGCACCGCCGGGCGCTCCCACAGCGCCGGTTCGACCGTCGCCGGCATGCCGCCCAGCTGCCCCTGACCGGTGAACAGCTGACCGAAGGCGTTGCCGACGTGGATCACGCCGATGTCGTCGACGGGCACGGCCGCCGCCTCCAGCGTGGCATGCACCGTCTCGCCGAACAGCTCGGTGAATCCGGCGTTCTCGCGAGCGATGTTGCGGGCGAAGTCGGTCTGGTAGCCGCCGACGATCCAAGCGCTCTCAGGCATGCGGAACCTCATCTCTCGTGCCTCGCACGCTACAACAACCAGAGTGACTGGTCAACGACGCGGCGTGCCTGCGGGCCGGTTCCGGCACCTCCGGCAGTCGCCTCAGACCAGCCGGAACTCGACCCCGGACAGGGTCACGACGCGTCCGGCGTCGGCGCGGTCGGTGGCCGGCAACTCGACGGCGACCAGCCCGCTGCCCGCGCCCTCGGCGGACGGGACGAACCGCACGGCACGACCGCCGAGATCGAGCACCGCGTCGGCGCCGACGGGGACGTCGAGCACCGTGGCCCACGTCCGGGCGACGGCGCCCGGATCCGGGACGGCCAGTTCGATCGCCGCGATGTCGCCGACGACGTCGGTGCTGCCGTGCTCGAAGATGCGGGGCGCCATGTGCCACGTGTCGGCCGGCCGGATCTGGTCGAACTCGACGAGCGTGCCGAAGTCGCGCGGGTGCCACTGGGTGATGGTGTGACCCTCGTACGGCGTCTCGAAGACCGGCTTCAGGCCGAGGTCGCTCGCCCGGGCCTTCGTCGCCTCGATGTCCTCGACCTGGACGACGACCATGTAGCCGAGGTCGCCCCGCTTCGCGACGAGCTTCGCGGGCATCGTGTCGGGGCCGAGCGGCGCGGTGAACTCGAGGAAGGTCCGGTCGATGGTGAGCACCTGGTGCACGAAGCCCAGGGCGGCCATCCCCTCGGCGTCGTCGACACCGTCGTGCAGGCCGAGCTCGCGCTTCGCCCTCGCCAGCGTCGTCTCGAGATTGGCGGCGAGGAAGACCAGTTGGCGGACGGCAG
>NZ_JBQCEE010000394.1:0-18093 GCF_051960575.1 Jatrophihabitans sp. | reverse complement strand
CTGAGGAGGCAGTTGGCGTCCGGGGGAAGATAGACGCGCACCACGTCGGCCTTCTTGTTGACGACGACGTCGAGGAAGCCGGGGTCCTGGTGGCTGAAGCCGTTGTGGTCCTGCCGCCAGACGTGCGACGAGAGCAGGTAGTTGAGCGAGGCGATCGGCCTCCGCCACGGAATGCCGCGCGTGACCTTCAGCCACTTCGCGTGCTGGTTGAACATCGAGTCGACGATGTGGATGAACGCCTCGTAGCAGTTGAAGAGCCCGTGCCGGCCGGTGAGGAGGTAGCCCTCGAGCCAGCCCTGGCAGAGGTGCTCGCTCAGCACCTCCATCACGCGGCCGTCGGGCGAGAGGTGCTCGTCGGTGGGCAGGCGCTCGGCCTCCCACACCCGGTCGGTCGCCTCGAACACGTCCTGCAGCCGGTTCGACGCCGTCTCGTCCGGGCCCATCAGCCGGAAGTTGTCGGGGTTGCGCCGGATGATGTCGCGCAGGTACTCGCCGAGCACCCGCGTCGCCTCGCTCAGCTCGGTCGCGGGGTGCGGCACGTCGACGGCGTAGTCGCGGAAGTCCGGTAGGTGCAGGTCGCGCAGCAGCAGGCCGCCGTTGGCGTGGGGGTTGGCGCTCATCCGCCGCTCGCCGGTCGGCGCGAGCGCGCGCAGCTCGGGCCGCAGCGCGCCCGACTCGGTGAACAGCTCCTCGGGGCGGTAGCTGCGCAGCCACGCCTCGAGCTGCGCGCGGTGCTCGTCGTTCGTCCGGGTCGCGGCCAGCGGCACCTGGTGCGAGCGGAAGGTCCCCTCGACCGGCAGGCCGTCGACCTCCTTCGGGCCGGTCCAGCCCTTCGGCGTGCGCAGCACGATCATCGGCCAGGCCGGGCGCCCGCCCGTGCCGTCGCCCCCGCGTGCGGCCTGCTGGATCGCGGCGATCCGGTCGAGGGCGGTGTCGAGCGTCGCGGCGAGGTCACGGTGCACCTGCGCCGGGTCGTCGCCGGTGACGAACAGCGGGTCGTGGCCGTACCCGCGCAGGAGGTCGGCGAGCTCGGCCTCGGGGATGCGGGCGAGCACGGTCGGGTTGGCGATCTTGTAGCCGTTCAGGTGCAGGATCGGCAGCACCGCGCCGTCGGTGACCGGGTCGACGAACTTGGTCGAGTGCCAGCTCGCGGCCAGCGGGCCGGTCTCGGCCTCGCCGTCGCCGACGACGCAGGCGACGAGCAGGTCGGGGTTGTCGAACGCTGCGCCGTAGGCGTGGGTGAGGGCGTAGCCGAGCTCGCCGCCCTCGTGGATCGACCCGGGGGTCTCCGGGGCGACATGGCTGGGGATGCCGCCGGGGAAGGAGAACTGCCGGAACAGCTTCTGCACGCCCTCCTCGTCCTCGGTGATGCTCGAGTACAGCTCGGTGTAGGTGCCCTCGAGCCAGGCGTTCGCGACCAGGCCCGGGCCGCCGTGCCCCGGCCCGGTGATGAAGATGGCGCTGAGGTCGCGGCGCAGGATCTGCCGGTTGAGGTGGGCGTAGAGCAGGTTGAGCCCCGGCGTCGTGCCCCAGTGGCCCAGCAGGCGCGGCTTCACGTGCTCGGCCGCGAGCGGCTCGTGCAGCAGTGGGTTGTCGAGCAGGTAGATCTGGCCGACCGAGAGGTAGTTCGCGGCCCGCCAGTAGGCGTCCAGCGCGGCCAGTTCGGCGTCGTCGAGCGCGAGTGGGAGTTCCGGTGCCGCAGTCATGCCCATCACCTTCCCGCAAGCGGTTCCGGGACATGCGGCCCGCACCACACTGTTCGTCCCAAGAGGGTCCCGTGTTCACCGTGCGCTGCGTCACATACCCGTCTCTGTATGGTCGAGATCACCTTCACCAGGCACAATCGTCGCCATGCCGCAGACGATCACGAAGCGCTCCGAGCCCTGCACCACGTGCGGGGGCGTCGTCATCACGATCGAGCGTCAGCCGATGCCCGGCCTGCTCAAGAGCTCGTCGCTGAAGAAGAGCACGGCGTGGAGCTGCCACGCCGACCACGCGTCGCCGATGGACACCATCGACGGCGACTGCCGCCACCACCGCGGCTGAGCCGCCGGCCGCGCCCGCTCAGTCGAGCACGGGGCCGTTCCGGTCGAGTTCCGCGAGCCACGCCGCGGCCGAGGCGTCGGACGGTGCCCGCCAGTCGCCACGCGGTGACAGTGCGCCGCCGGCCGACACCTTGGGGCCGTTCGGCAGCGCCGACCGCTTGAACTGCGCAAATTGGTAGTAGCGCTGCACGAACTCGCGCAACCAGCGGACGATCGTGGGCAGGTCGTAGGCGTGCCGCCCGTCGTTCGGGAAGCCGGCCGGCCACTCGCCGGCGTCCGCGTCGCGCCACGCGTGCCACGCCAGGAACGCGATGGTCGACGGCGCCAGGCCGTAGCGCAGCGCGTGGAACAGGAAGAAGTCGTGCAGCTCGTAGGGCCCGATGCGGTCCTCGGTGCTCTGCATCGCGCCGGTCTCCTCGTCCGCCGGCACCAGTTCGGGTGAGATCTCGGTGTCGAGGATCGCGGTCAGCAGCCGGCTGGTCTCGTGGTCGAACTGGCCGGTGCTCACCGTCCAGCGGATCAGGTACTGGATCAGCGTCTTCGGCACCCCGGCGTTCACCGCGTAGTGGCTCATCTGGTCGCCGACGCCGTAGGTGCACCAGCCCAGGGCGAGCTCGCTGAGGTCGCCGGTGCCGAGCACGAAGCCGCCGCGCTGGTTGGCCAGCCGGAACAGGTAGTCGGTGCGCAGGCCGGCCTGGACGTTCTCGAAGGTCACGTCGTACACCGGCTCGCCCCGCCCGGCCGGGTGGTCCATGTCCTGCAGCAGCTGCGTGGCGGCGGGGCGGATGTCGATCTCGCCCGCCGTGACGCCCAGCGCCTGCATGAGCGCCCACGCGTTGGCCTTGGTCGCCTCGCCGGTGGCGAAGCCGGGCATCGTGAAGGCCTGGATGTGGTCGCGGGGGATCCCGAGGCGGTCGCAGGCCTTCGCCGCGACGATGAGCGCATGGGTCGAGTCGAGGCCGCCCGAGACCCCGATGACCATGGCGCCGCCGCCCGTCGACCGGAACCGGCGCATCAGCGCGCTGACCTGGATGTTGAACGCCTCGTAGCAGTCGAGGTCGAGGCGCTCGGCCTTGTCGGGGACGAACGGGAAGCGACGCTGCGGCCGGCGCAGGCCGACGTCGCGACGGTGCGGGCGGTGCTCGAACGACACGGTGCGGAAGCGTCGTTCGGGGTGGCCCTCGAGCACGGCGTTGTCGTTGAAGGTGCCGGTGCGCAGCCGCTCGAGCCGCACCCGCGCGAGGTGGACGTCGGCGACGAGCAGCTGCGGCTCGTCGGCGAACCGCTCGGACTGCGCGACGACCGCGCCGAGCTCGTGGATGGTGCCCTGGCCGTCCCAGGACACGTCGGTGGTGCTCTCGCCGGCGCCCGCGGCCGAGTAGACGTAGACCGACATCGTGCGGGCCGACTGGGCGGCCGACAGGTGCTCGCGGTCGGCCGCCTTGCCGACGGTGATGTTGGACGCGGACAGGTTGGCGAGCAGCGTCGCGCCGGCCAGCGCCGCGTAGGACGACGGCGGGATCGGCGCCCAGTAGTCCTCGCAGATCTCGACGCCGACGACGAGGTCGGGCAGGTCGGTGGCGGCGAAGAGCAGGTCGGTGCCGAACGGCACCGTCTCGCCGGCGACGGTGATCTGCTCGCCGACGACGTCGCCGCCGGGGGCGAACCACCGCTTCTCGTAGTACTCGCGGTAGTTGGGCAGATAGGTCTTCGGGACGACGCCGAGGATGCGGCCGCGCGAGATGGCCAGCGCCGTGTTGTAGAGCCGATTGTTGCGGCGCAGCGGGGCGCCGACGAGCAGCAGCGGCGCGAGGTCGGCCGACGCAGCGCGCACCTGCTCGACCGCGTCCTCGACCGCGTCCAGCAACGCCTGTTGCAGGTGCAGGTCGTCGATGGCGTACGACGACAAGCCGAGCTCGGGGTAGACGACGACGTCGACACCCTGCTCGTGCGCCTCGCGGGCGAGGGCGATGGTGGCCTCGGCGTTGCGGGCCGGATCGGCGGTCGTCACGACGGGCGTCGCCGCGGCTGCCCGCACGAAGCCGTGCCGGTGGATGGAGCGGAAGTCGCGGTCGCTCATCGCCCGGTCACCGATG
Organism: Jatrophihabitans sp.; assembly: GCF_051960575.1. Classification (GTDB taxonomy): domain Bacteria; phylum Actinomycetota; class Actinomycetes; order Mycobacteriales; family Jatrophihabitantaceae; genus JBQCEE01. Next base: position 13,952 of record NZ_JBQCEE010000394.1, on the reverse strand, counting down.
GCACGCACGACCGCTCGGCGGACGGCACCTCACGCACTGCGAGCATGCTCCGATCGTAGGGAAGGGGTGCGACGAAGACCCCATCCGTGGTCGCGCGGCGAATCCCTTGCATACTGCAAGCGAAATCCGGGAACAGGCATGACATGCCTGTTCACCCGATCCCGCAACCGCAGCTGCTCGACGCCCACCGAGTGCTCGACACCAGCCGCGACGACTTCACCGCCGACCACGAGCAGCGCGCCCAGCTGCTGCAGCAGGCGCTCGACGAGTCGTGCTCGTACGCCACGCAGCTCTGGGAGACGCTCGACAACGTGCGTTCGTACCTCGTCGAGGCGCTACCGCCCGACCCGCGCACCGCGAGCGGGCTGCACCAGCCCGTCGGCGCGCACCCGACCGGGCCCGACGACGAGGACGGCTGGAGCAAGTGGGGCACCGCCTACGCCGCGGCGACCTCGGTGCTCTGCGGCCCGCAGGGCGACCAGGGCTTCGGCCTGTCGGAGGCCAAGGAGGAGATGACCCGGCGCCGCGATGCGCCGACGGTGCGGCTGCGCGTCGACCACCCCGAGCTGCAGCACCCCGAGACCACCGCACCGGCAGCTCCGACCGCGTCGCCGGCGCACGCCGCGGCGGCGACTGCGGCGAGCTCGCCGGTCAAGATCGCCGGCCTGGCCGCGCTCGGCGTGCTGGCGCTGCGGGGCCTGTTCGCCGGCCGCCGCTGAGGCGCCGGGTCGGGCTCAGCGTCCCTGCCAGACCGGCGGCCGGTGCTCGGCGAAGGCGCGCACGCCCTCGGTGGCATCGGCCGAGAAGAGCGCGTCGGACGCGAGGTCGCTCTGCCGCTGGAACGCCTCGGCCGTCGACCAGTCGTGCCGCTCGGTGACGATGCGCTTGCTCAGCTCGACTGACAGCGGCGCGTTGGCCGCGATCGCCAGCGCCAGCGCCCGCGCCTCGGTCAGCGTCGTGCCCGGCGCGACGAGCCGGTTGATGAGGCCGAGCCCGTGCAGCCGGCGCCCCGGCATCGGGTCGCCGGTGAGCGCGAGCTCCATGGCCACGTGGTACGGCAACCGCTCGGCGAGACGCAGCACGCCACCGGCCGCCGCGACCAGGCCGCGCTTCGGCTCGGGGATGCCCCACTGCGAGTCGTCCGACGCCACGATGAGGTCGGCGCTGAGGGCGAGCTCGCAGCCGCCGGCGAGCGCATAGCCCTCGACCGCCGCGATGAGCGGCTTCGTCGGTGGCCGCTGGGCGATGCCGAGCGGGCCGCGTCGCTCGGTGAGCGGGTACTCGCCGCGGGCGGCCGCCTTGAGGTCCATGCCCGAGCAGAAGGTGCCCCCGGCGCCGGTGATGATCGCGACGCGGGCCTCGCGGTCGGCCTCGAAGGCGTCGACCGCCCGCTCGAGCGCCTGCGCGGTGGCGAAGTCGATCGCGTTCTTCACATCCGGGCGGTTCAGCGTGATCACGCACAGCGGGCCGTCCCACTCGGTGCGCACCAGCGGCTCGCGGGCCGAGCCCTGCCGCGCGGCCGTCGCGGTCTCGAGCTGCGCGCGGGCGACGGCGGGTTCGACGGCCGAGATGCCGAGCACCGTCGCGCCGTCGAGCTCGACGGTCTGGCCGAGCGGATCGGCGAGCGCGGCCGCGACCACCTCGGGGGCGCTGCTGCGGGCGAGCACCCGCTCGCCGGCGTCGGTGAGCGCGGTGAGGATGACGGCGTCGGGCTTCCCGTCGCGTCCGTAGGTGACGGTGTAGGCCTCGACGACCGCCGGTCCGCGATGGCCGGTGACCACCGCGCGGGGCGCCGGCCGGCTCATCCAGGCCCCAGCGTCGATCGCGCGGAACGGCTGGCGTGGTGGCCGTGCGGAGTAGATGCCGACGGCGTTCTTGGTCAGGTACCAGCCCACGGCGGTCGTGAGGCCGTACGCGTCGGGGTCGGCGCGCAGCAGCGGCACCATCGTCGCGATCGCGTGGCTGGTGTAGTTGTTGCCCGGCCCGCCGGCGAAGGTGAGCCCGCCGGTGACGGTGAGGTCGCGCTCGAGCGAGAGTCCCAGCTCGGACGCGGCGATCTGCACCGCCGACGGGAAGCAAGCGTAGAGGTCGACGTGGGTGAGGTCGCCGACGCCGATGCCGGCGTGCTCGAGGGCGGCGCGCCCCATCGCGCCGATCGCCGGGGCGGCGGCGAGGTCGGGCCGCTCGGTGACGAACCACTCCTCCTCGGCGTTCGCACCGGCGTGCACGAACACCCACTGCTCCTGGGGCACACCGGCCCGCTCGGCGGCCCACGCGCTGGCCACGACGATCCCGGTGGCGAGGTCGACCTGCAGGTTCGCGTTCAGCAGCTTGGGGTAGGGGTCGGCCACCGGGCGGTTGTCGGCCGACGGTGTCGCGAGCTCGTCGGCCGAGTACTCGCGCGGCAGCACCGCGTAGGGGTTTGCGGCCGCGACGCTCGAGAAGCGCGACCAGAGCGCACTGATCCGCGCGAGGTGGGTCGCCGGGTCGGTGCCCTGCTTCGCGCGGATCGCGTGCTCGATGAGCGGGTACACCGGGATCGGCGCCACCAGCCCGACCTCGTCCTCGGCGTCGGTGCTCGCGACCTTGTCGACGCCGATCACGCGGGTCGGGGCGACGTCGTCGGGCTGCGTCGTCCAGTCGAGCGACACCCCCTGCTTGTCGGCGAGGGCGGCACTCGCCGCCGCCTCGGCGCCGCCGAGCAGCGCGATGTCGACCAGGCCCTGCGCGATGTCGTCGGCGGTCGCGTTGAGCAGCCGCTGGCCGCCGTCGCCGCCGAGCTTGGCGGTCTGCACCGTCTCGCGCGGTGCCAGGCCGAGCAGCTGCGCGATCACCGCGGCCTCGTCCTGGTACGACCAGCTCGCGCTCGCGACGCAGCGCACCGAGTCGGCCCGCTGCAGCAGGTTCGGCACGCCGGTGTCGGCGGCGGCGCGGCGCAACGCCTGGGCGGCGAGCTCGGCCGGCTCGCGCAGGGCGTCGAGGCTCGGGGTGCGCTCGACGTACTGCCCGACGCCGACGATCACGGGTGTCCACGGGTCGATGTCCTGCCCAGACCGGTGATGGCGGATCGGCGCGGGCTTGTCGCGCAGGGGAGCGGGACGGGCCGGCCTCGGTGCGGGGGCGGGACGCGAGGGTTCGGCCGGTCCGCCGCCGGCGAGCAGGGCGGCGAGCTTGGTGAGACTGGTCGACAGCGAGTCCTGGACGTTGCGAGTGAGCATCGGTCCGACCGGGCCGCGCAGCGGCTCGCCGTCGAGCACGCCGTCGCAGCGCAGCAGGCTGCCGGTGCCGTGCGGCGTCACGCTGTAGGCGACCCCGAGGGAGACACCGGCCGGGCCGCGGCCCTCGAGCACGAGGCGGTGCGGGGCGTCGAGGGCGAGCACCGTCCACACGACCTTGGCCGGCGTGCCCATCAGCTTGACCTTCTCGGCGACTGAGGCGCCGACACTCGCGCGGCCGGGCGCCCCGCCCGACCAGCCGTCGTGGAAGGTGAGCCAGCCCGCGTAGCCGTCGAGGTCGGTGAGCGTCGCGAAGACCCGCTCGGGTGACGCGTCCAGGGCAGCGGTGACCGTCAGCGACCGGGCGAAGTCGGCCCAGGCGGCCGGCAGCTCGACCTCCGGCGCGACCGGCTGGTCGGCGGGCTCCTGGCGGGTGAGCCGGCCCAGCTGGTCGGCCACCACGGCCCGACCGAACTGCAGCGCGGCGGTGAGACGGCGGGACGGCGACGGCATCGCGGTGCTCCTCGGCTCGGCGTCGAGATACAGACCGTACGGCAGGTTTGTTGTCCGCCGCCGCGGGCGTCAGGCGACCGTGACGAGCGCCGCTCCGGCCGTCGTCGCCGTCTGTCGGGCGCGCAGACCGACGGCGAACGTGACGAGACCGAGCACGGCGAGGCCGGCGCCGACCAGGCTCGGTGCGCGGTAGCCCCACCCGGCCGAGATGACCACGGCGCCGAGCGCGGCCCCGAGACCGTTCGCGACGTTGAGCGCCGAGTGGTTCAGGGCGGCGCCCAGCATGCGGGCGTCGCCGGCCGCGTGCATCAGCCGCACCTGCAGGCTGATCGCCAGCACCGACCCGAGCGCGGCGATGAGGAAGACGGCGGCGAGCACCGCACTCGCATGGCCCGCGAGGGCGGCGAAGGCGAGCAGCGTGGCGATCGAGGCGACGAACCCGCCGAGCACCGTCCGCTCGACGTCCCAGTCGGCGAGGCGTCCGGCGATGACCGTGCCGGCCACCGAGCCGAGACCGAAGGCGAGCAGGAACCACGGGATCGTGTGCCTCGACAGCCCGGTGACGCCGGTGACGATCGGCGCGATGTAGCTGTACATGGCGAACAGGCCGCCGAAGCCGACCATGCCCGCGCCCGCGGCGAAGAGCACCTGCGGGCGGCGCAGCGCCTGCAGTTCGCGGCGCGGGCTGGCGTCGTCGTCGCGGGGTACGTGCGGCACGAGGGTCACGACGAGCAGCGCGCTCAGGGCGGCGATGCCCACGACCGTCCAGTACGCGCTGCGCCACCCGAGGTGCTGCCCGAGCCAGGTTCCGACCGGCACGCCGGCGACCGTCGCCACGGACAGGCCGAGCATCACCGAGCTGACCGCACGCCCGCGGAACTCCGGCGCCACCAGCGACGCCGCGATGAGCGTCGCGACGCCGAAGTAGGCGCCGTGCGGCAGGCCGGCCAGGAACCGGGCCGCCATCATCGACCAGTAGGTCGTCGCGAGGGCGGTGGCCGCGTTGCCGAGGCCGATGAGCAGGATCAGGGCCGCGACGAGACCGCGTTTCGGCAACCTCGCCCCGAGCGACACGATGACGGGAGCACCGACGACGACCCCCGCGGCGTAGGCGCTGATGATGTTGCCGGTGCGCGGGATGGACGCCGCGATGCTGTGCGCGACGTCGGGCAGCAGGCCCATCGTGACGAACTCGGTGGTGCCGATGGCGAACCCGCCCAGCGCGAGGGCCAGCAGGGCGAGCCGGACGGCGGGACTGCGAACGTCACGGGCAGCGGTCACTGGCGTCACAATATCGGTCCCGCGGACTTTGTTCCGGCGCTGGACGAATCCGGTGCGCCGGTCACACGCGTCCGGTGACGATGGCGCCGACCAGCTCGCCGACGGCCGTCAGCCGGGCGCGTTCCAGGTCGGGACGCGGGTAGACCGCGTGCAGCAGCGCCTCGCCGTCGAGCAGGTGCAGCACGCTCGTGACGACGAGTCGCAGCCGGTCGTCCGGCACACCGTCGCCGCCGTACTCGTCGCTCGCGGCGGCCTCGATGCCGTCGTAGAAGCGGGTGATCGCCGGCGCGAGCCGGTCGCGCAGCTCCGGCTCGGTGCGGGCGGCGACGAGCAGTTCGAGCCAGACGCTGTTCACCGCCGAGCGGATGCGGTCGCGGACGAAGAGCAGCTCGTCGTCCAGGGTGGTCTGCGGCCCGCGGATCGCTGCGAAGCTCTCGAGGTGCCGGCGCCCGACCTCCTCGGCGGCAGCGACGACGAGATCCGTGCGCGTGTCGAAGTGCCGGAACAGCCCGCCCTTCGACACGCCCGCCCGGACACAGATCTCGCCGACGGACGCGCGGTGGTAGCCGACCTCGGCGATGGCGCCGATCGTCGCCTGGATCAACTTGGCGCGGGTGCCCTCGCGCCGTTCGACCTGGGTGCGTGGCCGGGGTGCGCTCACGCGCCGGTGCCGCGGGCGCGCAGGAAGCGCCCGGTGCGCTCGCGGCCGAGGGCGGCCGCCGGCTCGCCGCCGGTGAAGACCGGCGTGCCGTTGACGAGCACCGCGGTGACCGCGGGGCTCGGCGGGTTGACCATGCGCGGCAGGTTGTCGAAGGCGGGCACCGGTGCCTCGGCGTAGTCGTCGAGGTCGGCCCCGAGCTTCGCCGGGTCGAGCACGAGCACGTCGGCCCGGTCGCCGACGCGCAGGTGGCCCGCGTCCAGGTCGTACCAGTCGGCGAGCTCGCCGGTGAGCCGGTGCACGGCCCGCTCGATCGGCATGACCGGGCGCCCCGCCCGCTCGGCGTCGTGCATGCGGCGCAGCAGCCGCAGCCCGAAGTTGTAGAACGCCATGTTGCGCAGGTGCGCGCCGGCGTCGCTGAACCCGATCTGCACGCCGGGGTCCTTCGCCAGCTGGTCGAGCACCTTCGGCCGGTGGTTGCTGATCGTCGTGCGCCACCGCACCTTGGTGCCGTGCTCGACGACGAGGTCGAGGAACGCGTCGACGGGGTGCAGGCCGCCCCGGTCGACGCCGACCTGGCCGAAGGTCTTGCCGATAATAGACGAGTCGGGGCAGTCGACGATCTCGGCGTCGAAGAAGTCGCGGTGCCAGACACGCATGCCGAACTTCGCGTCGTAGTCCTTGCGGAAGCGGCGGCGGTAGGCCTCGTCCTGCAGCAGGGTGTTGCGCTCGACCTGGTCGGCGAGGTGCAGCGCGGCGGCACCCGACCCGAACTCCTCGAAGATCACCAGGTCGATGCCGTCGGCGTAGACCTCGAACGGCACCGGCAGGTGCTGCCACTTCAGGTCGCCGCCCAGCGCCGACGTCAGGCGGGCCGACGGGCCCATGATCCGGACGATGAACGGGTTGGCCTTGAGGTCGGCCGCCGAGAGCAGGCTGGTCTTGAGGCGGCCGCCGCCGAACGGCAGCGTGCCGAGCACCATGCGGGCGATGCTGCGGGGGTCCTTGATGTCCGGGCCGCCCTGCAGCACGCGTCCGCGCTCGCGCAGCACGGCCTTGAGCCGCTTGCGCTCGCGGCGGCCGGCGTACGTCGACGGCAGCGTGCGCGACCGGCACACCTCGCCGTCGAGCTTGTCGAAGAGCAGCTCCTGGCTGGACATGCCGACGAAGCCCTCGTCGAGCGCGGCCACCAGGTTCGCCTGCATCTGCACCAGCTCGGCCTCGGTCGGGCGCACCTCGCGCCGGGTGGCGCGGTCGAGGCCCATCGCCGCGGCGCGCAGGTCGCTGTGGCCGATGAACGCGGCGACGTTCGGCCCGAGGGGCAGGGCGTCGATGGCGGCGGCGTACTCGCCCGCGGTGCTCCACGGGCGTTGCGTCCGGGCCTGCTCGAGCGCGCTGATGACGAAGTGGCGGGGGATCGCCTCGACCCGGCCGAAGATGTCCCCGGCCGTGGTGGGGTCGACGTGCACGGTCGAGAGCGAGCACGACCCGATCAGCAGTGTCGTGATGCCGTGGCGCACCGACTCGGGCAGGGCGGGACCCTGCAGCACCTCGATGTCGTAGTGGGTGTGGATGTCGATCAGGCCCGGCAGCACCCACTGCCCCGCAGCGTCGACGACGGTGTCGCACCCGGATTCGTCCAGGGCGGTGGGGGACACCGCGGCCACGCGGCCGTCGCGGATGCCCACGTGCCGCACGGCCGACGGGGCGCCGGTGCCGTCGAACCAGCGGCCCGACTTGATGATGACGTCGAACGGTGCGGTGGTCGGCGCGGTCATGGCGAGATAGAAACCGATCGGTCGCTAAGTGTCAACCCCCGCGGTACGCTCACGATCATGTCGACGAGGCCGGACGGAGACGGTGGCGGCGGCGACCTGGTGATCGACGCCGATGCCATGGCGGCGGACGCCGACCGGCTGGGTCGGGCCGCCGAGGCGGTGAGCGGTGCGCGCGACGGACTCAACGCGGCGTGGAAGTCGGCCGGCAGCGCCTTCGGCAGCACGCCGGTCGCGGCGGCGTTCGAGGAGTTCTGCCAGACCTGGGTGACCGGCACGGACACGATCGCCACCTGGACGCAGTACCTCGCCGAGTACACCCAGCAGGTCGCGAACGCCTTCGGCGCCACGGACACCGCGCTGGCGGCCGGTGCCCGCGCGATGTACTCCCGGTCGGCCCTGCCCAAGCCGGGGGTGCACTACCGGGCGCCCGACACCCGGAACCTGGCCTGACCCGTGGTCGGCATGAAGTCCTTCCCCGACGTGGACCCCGCCGAGGTCACCGCGTCCGGGCAGCGTGTCCAGCGCGCGGCGGCCGAACTCGTCACCGCCCGCGGCCAGGTGCAGGCGGCGGCCGGCACGACGTCGTGGTCGTCGCCGAGCGCACGGCCTGCGTGGGACGACAGCGTGAGCGCGCGCTCGTCGGACATCGCCAACGCCCACGAGGTGCTCGAGCACATCGGCAACGTGCTGCGCACGACCGGGGCGGAGCTGGCGCGGGCGCACGCCGACTACCAGGCCGCGCAGCTAAACATCCTGCTGTTCAGCCCCGATCCGCGGGTCGGACACGTCACCCAGGTCGGCGGCATCCTGATGCCCGACGACAAGCCGGTCGACCAGCACGCCCTCGCGGCCTACGAGGCGCAGGTACGCAAGGCGAACGCCGCGGTCGACGACGCCGAGTACGTGCTCGCGCTGTGCGCCCGCGAGCTCATGTCGGTGACCGGCGCGGTGAGCTTCGCGCCGCCGCCCGCCGGCGGGGCGCCGCCCGCGGTCGACCCGAAGACCATGACGGTCATCCCGTTCGCGCCGGCGTTCGGGGCTCCGGCCGGTGCCCTCTACGTCAACGGCGTGCCGGTGCAGTTCGTCCGCGGGCAGAAGTTCGAGGCGCAGATCCTGCGCGACCTCGGCATCACCAGCCAGGCGAAGGAGTTCTTCCGCCCCGACGCCAACGGCAACTACAACCTGCCACGCACGCGGACGGGGCTCGTCCGCGGCACCTTCCCCGACTCGATGCGCGCGGGGCTGCTGGAGATCAAGTCCGGCAGCACCGAGGTCACGATGAAGATGCCGCAGATCCAGATCCAGCGGTTCATCGCCCGCACCCTCGGGGTGCGCTGGAACATGATCGTGTCCCGCGAGACGCCGGTGAGCAGCGACGTCATGCGCGCGGTCGGCGCGACGGGCGGCAGCGTGTACGAGGAGGTCGAGGGCGAGCCCGGCACCTTCTACGACCGCATCCACCAGGAGTTCGTGAAGCTGCGGGCGCAGGCCGGCGCGTCCGCCCGCGAACTGGACGTGCGGCCGCTCGACGACCAGGAGACCAGCGACCTGCGGGCGCGCATCGCGGCCCGCCTGCGTCTCGAGCACGCGACGGGCGACGACCGCGACGCAGCGCCGCCCCCGGCGCGGGGGCCGTCGGCGCCGTACGTCGACGAGGAACAGCTCGACGAGGCATGGGCCAAGGCCGACATCAGTCCCGAGGGCGACACGCCGTTGCCGGGGCTGCCGGGCGAGCCGGCCGAGCCGGGCGAGCCGATCGCACCCGTCGAGCCGGTCGAGCCGGTGGAACCGGTCGAGCCGGTGCTGCCGCTCGGCCCCGAGGAGCTGCTGCCGTGAGCCTGCGCCGCGACCGCGTGCGCGAGGATGGCACGCGATGACGACGGATCTGATGCTGGTCTCGCGCCGGCCACCCACGATGGACGACCTGCGTGCGGCGGTCGCGACGACGCCGGCGCTCGGCCGCGCCGAGGTGGTCGGCGACTTCGCCGACGACCCGTTCGTCGAGGTGAGCGCCGAGGTCAGCGGCGGCGGCCTGCTGCTGCAGGCGCTGCGTCCCTCGGTGAGCATGACCACGGCGGCCGACCCGTACACCGTCGACCTCGGCCTCGCGCCGCCGCTCGACGCCGACGGGCACTGCCACCTCACCGGCATGACGATGTCCGGGCAGGCCGGCGAGGACGAGATCCGCGCGGTGATGGGGCTGGTCGCCTCGGTGGCGCAGCGCTGCGACGGGTTCCTCGTGGCGAACGGCGAGTACACGCCGCTCGACGGCGTGCCCGAGCCGCGCCGGGTGAGCCGGATCGCGCCGGTGCCGTCCCAGCCGCCGCCGGCGCGGGCCTTCGTCGAGGCGTTCCTGACCCGCGCGGCCGACGGCGAGGCCGGTTGGCGCGACAGCACCGCGCTGCTGCGGGTCGTGCTCGACGGGCTCGCCGACCTGCGTCCGCAGCTGATCGAGATCGACGGCGAGTGGCGCCCGTTCCTGCCGGGCGACCCCGTGCCGGCGTGGTGGCCGGATCCACAACGGCTGTTGACGCCCGACCCGTACGTCACCTGGCGGCTCGCGCCGGCCGCGGGTCCGGCGCAGCGCTACACCCAGCTGTCGGCCGAGGGCGACCTCGATCCTGATGCGGCCGAGCGGTTCGTCGGCCGGCTCGTCGAACTGGCCGGCGCCGACCTCGACTACGGGCTCGTGCACGCCTGGCACCCGGACGAGCAGCACGGCCCGATCGGGCTGCGGGTCGGCGCGGCGGGGCCGTGGATGCTGTTCAACGACCGCGATCCGGCGCAGTACCTACCGACGCTCTGGTGGGCGCAGGTCTTCGGGCCGCCGTGGGTCGAGCTGTTCGGACGCGACGTGCTCGCGGCGACACCGGCGCACCGGGTCGAGGAGGTCGCGCCCGGGCACTGGCTGGTGCAGCTCACCGAGCACCTCGCCGACGTCGTCGACGACCACGAGCGGTTCGCCGCGGTGCGGGCGAAGGCGATCGAGCACCTCGGCGCCGACGCGTTCTTCGACCCGGCGGTCGGATCGCGGGGCACGTACCGGGCCGCCTCGATCCCGACACTGCGTGAGCGCGGCCTGGCCTGACCGCCGGGCCGGTGCGGCGGTCAGCCGCTCGGGCCGAAGCGCTCGACCCGGATGCGGTGGTCGGCAACCCCGAGGCCGGTGAGCAGGTCGGTCGCGCCGTCGGCGAACCGCGCCGACCCGCAGACGAAGCAGGGGCCCTCGGCCGGTACGAGCGGGGCGAGTTCCTGCGCGGTCAGCCGACCGGCGGCGCGACCGGAGTCGGCGTCGGCGCGCGAGAGGGCGATGAGCGCGCCGGCCGCGGCGAGCTCGTCGGCGTAGGGCACGCGGTCGATGGTCGCCGCGCTCACGGCCAGGTGCAGCAGGTCCGGCCGGCCGAGGTCGCGTGCGTGCCGCAGCATCGAGACCAGCGGTGCCGCGCCGGACCCGCCGGCGACGCCGAGCGCGGGCGTGTCGCCGCGCCAGACGAACCAGCCGCCGATCGGCCCGCGCACCTCGAGCTCGTCGCCGACCTCGGCCACCTCGGCGAGGAACGACGACACCTCGCCGCCGTCGAGCCGTTCGACGTAGCACTCGAGCAGCGGGTCGGACGTGGGCGACGCGATCGAGTACGAGCGCTGCGCGACGTAGCCGTCGTCGGCGGTGAGCCGGATGACGTAGTGCTGGCCCGGCAGGTGGTCGATGCGGTCGGGCACCTCGAGGCGCAGCACCACGGCGTGCGGCGAGGGGTGCTCGACCGAGCGCACGGTCGCCGTGCGCCAGGCGCCGGTGGGTGCGGCTGCTGCGGTCACCCCTCAGTCGCCCTGGTAGCGCTGCTCGCGCCAGGGGTCACCGAGGTCGTGGTAGCCGTTGCGCTCCCAGAAACCCTGCTTGTCGTGCTCGAGCAGCGTCAGCTTCGTGACCCACTTGGCGCTCTTCCAGAAGTAGAGGTGGGGCACGAGCAGCCGCACCGGCCCGCCGTGCTCGCGCGGCAGCGGCTTCCCCTCGTGCGTCCAGACGATCCACGCCTTGCCGCCGGTGATGTGCTCGAGCGGCAGGTTCGTCGTGTAGCCGGTGGTCGAGGTGACGAAGACGTAGGCGGCCTCGGGTCTCGGCGCCACCGCTTCGAGCAGGGTGTCGAGCGAGACACCGCCGAAGCTGGTGCCGAGCAGTGACCAGGTGGTCACGCAGTGGATGTCGCCCTCGTACTCCGACTGCGGCAGCAGGTGCAGGTCCTGCCACGTCCAGGTGTGCTCGCGCTCGACGATGCCGTCGACCGTGAGGGTCCACCGGTCGGGGTCGAGCCGGGGCGTCGCCTCGGCGGTGAGCACCGGCCAGTCGCGTCCGGTGTCGTACTGGCCGGGAGGCAGCCGCGGGTCGCGGGTGCTGCGCGAGCGTCCGGTGAATCCGCGGGTGGCCATGCCGTCGAACCTAGCGCGGCCGGCTCAGCCGCGGTGGCCGCCGAGGCGCGACGCGATGGTGCGGGCGGTGCGGGTGACCTGCTCGGCGAGGGCGGCCCGCGCCGCCTCTGGCACCTCGACCGAGGCGAAGGTCAGCGCCACGGACGCGACCGGGTAGTCGTTGTGGTCGAGCACCGCCACGCCGACCGAGGCGAAGCCGGGCGTCACCGTGCCGTCCTCGTCGGCCCAGCCGCGGCGGCGGCCGGCGGCGAGCACCGGGCGCAACGCCGACAGCGACGTCGGCCCGGCCCCGTGCCGCTGCACGAACGCCTCGGGATCGGCGAAGAGCGCCCGCACCTGCGCCGCAGGCAGGGCCGCGAGGATCGCGCGGCCGCTCGCGGTGAGGTGGGCGGGCAGGCGCACGCCGACATCGGTGATGAGCGGGGCGCGTCCGCGGGCCCGTTCCTCGAGGACGTAGACGACCTCGGGGCCGTGCAGCACGGCGAGGTGGCCGGTGTGGCCGGTGCGGTCGACGAGCGCGCTCAGGGGCAGGCGGGCGAGCCGCTGCAGGGGTGCCTGCCGGCTGTAGCCGGTGCCGAGTTCGTACGCGGCGAGCCCGAGCCCGTAGCGCCGCTGGTCGGCGAGGTGGGTGACGAAGCCGGCGCCGACGAGCGTGTCCAGCAGGTGGTAGGTGGTCGAGCGGGGCAGTCGCAGGTCGCGCGCGATCGACGAGGCGGGCACCGGCGCGGCCTGGTGCGACAGGTGCTGCAGGATCCGCAACGCCTGTTGAGCGGCTGGGACGGTCGCCACCGGGCCAGTCTAGGGCTGTGTCTCGGATCCGAGACAGTTTCGTACCGCGCGGTCTGGTCGACGGGGCGCTGCTCCGATGCCATGGACGCATGCACGAACGCGTCGTCGTCAGCACCGGTCCGCTGTCCGCCGCCGACGTCGTCGCGGTGGCGAGGCACGACGCCCCCGTCGAACTCGACGACGCGGCGCTCGAGGCCATCGCGGCCAGCCGGGCCGTGATCGACGACCTCGCCGCCGACACGACGCCGCACTACGGCATCTCGACCGGCTTCGGCGCGTTGGCCAACACCAGCATCGCCCCGGAGGACCGCGCGCGGCTGCAACTCAGCCTCGTGCGCTCGCACGCGGCCGGGTCGGGGCCCGAGGTCGAGCGGGAGGTCGTGCGGGCGCTGATGCTGCTGCGGCTGTCGACGATGGCGACGGGGCGCACCGGCGTGCGTCCCGGGACGGCGCGCACCTACGCCGCGATGCTGAGCGCCGGCATCACCCCGATCGTGCACGAGTACGGCTCGCTCGGGTGCTCGGGCGACCTGGCGCCGCTCGCGCACTGCGCCCTCGCGGCGATGGGCGAGGGCGACGTGCACGTCGACGGGCGTCGTGTGCCGGCGGCGCGGGCGCTCGCCGACGCGGGCATCGCGCCGCTGTCGCTGCACGAGAAGGAGGGGCTGGCGCTCATCAACGGCACCGACGGCATGCTCGGCATGCTGCTGCTCGCGCTGGCCGACCTCGAGGTGCTGGTCGCCACGGCCGACATCACCGCAGCCATGAGCGTCGAGGCGCAGCTCGGCACCGACGCCGTCTTCCGGGCCGACCTGCAGGCGTTGCGTCCGCACCCGGGACAGGCCGCGAGCGCCGCCAACCTCGTCGCGCTGCTGGCCGGCTCGGCGATCATGGCCTCGCACCGCGGGCCGGGCTGCACGCGCGTGCAGGACGCCTACTCGCTGCGGTGCTCGCCGCAGGTGCACGGCGCGGTGCGCGACACGATGGCCCACGCGCGCACGGTCGCCGACCGCGAGCTCGCCGCCGCGATCGACAACCCGGTCGTGACGCCCGACGGCCGGGTCGAGAGCAACGGCAACTTCCACGGCGCGCCGATCGCCTACGTGCTCGACTTCCTGGCCATCGCCGTCGCCGACCTGGCCTCGATCGCCGAGCGGCGCACCGACCGGTTCCTCGACAAGGCCCGCAACCACGGCCTGCCGCCGTTCCTGGCCGCCGACGCCGGGGTCGACTCCGGGCACATGATCGCCCAGTACACGCAGGCTGCGCTCGTGTCGGAGCTCAAGCGCCTCG
>NZ_JBQCEE010000393.1:0-30939 GCF_051960575.1 Jatrophihabitans sp. | reverse complement strand
CGCTCGAGCAGGTCGGCGCGGTAGCGCCGGTCGCTGTCGCCGTGCAGGTGGGCGAGCAGGTCGAGCACCTGCTGCCCGGTCAGCGCCGGCCACAGCGAGACGTCGTTCGGCACGGACGCGAGCCGGCGGTGCGCGACCGCGGCGTCACCCCACGCGTCCCGACCGAAGATCCGCGCCGACCCGGCCGTCGGCCGGATGAGCCCGAGCAGCAGCTGGATCGTCGTCGACTTGCCCGCGCCGTTCGGACCGAGGTAGCCGAGCACCTCGCCGCGCTCGACCCGCAGGTCGAGGTGGTCGAGGGCGAGGGTGCGCCCGAACCACTTGGTGAGCCCGACGGTCTCGATGGCCGGCGCGGACGTCGCGCGGCCGGATCTCGCACCGACCACGACCTGCGGGGCCGGCGGCGTGGCGTCGACCGTGGTCATCCGCGCAGGCGGAACGGCGGGTACTCGTCGGTCAACAGCCCGACGTAGGCCTGCACCCGCCACGTCCAGCGCGAGACACCGACGACGTAGTCGCGCACGCCGGCGGGGTAGCGGCCGGTGGCGACGACGGCGACCCCGGCGGCGAGCACCGCGAACACCGTGCCGACCCAGAGCAGTACGAGCACGAGGTAGTGCGGTAGGGCGAGCAGCCACTTGTAGAGCGGCGCCCACCGGGCGAGACGTTCGGGGTAGCGGATCGCCACCTGCGTGTGCGGCTCGACGCCGTCGTCGGCGGCGCCGACGGTGAAGTCGAACGGCGGGTAGTCGCCGTGCAGGAAGGCCGCGTAGCTGAGGGCCCGCCACTCGTAGCGCCACGTCATCACGATGGCGTCGAACACAGGCCGCGGGATCCGCCGTGTGACGAGCACCGTCACCAGGCTGATGACCGTGAGCACGCCCCGCAGCGAGCTCAGCACGTTCGCGACGGCCAGATGGGGGATCGCCAGCAGCCACTGTACGAACGGCCGCCACCGTGCCATGCGGCCGTCGTCGTGGAACTCGAGGGTCGCGGGGTACTGCCACGACGCCGTCATGATCGGCTCCTCTCCCAGGCTCTGCGAACACTGTCGCCGACGGGCGCCCGCCGTGGCCCGGGCCGAACGGGGGCGGCGGGTCCTGTCCGTGTCCGCGGTGCGCGGGCCGCCGACGGTCCGATCGACCCTGCTCGACGGCCACGGGTGCGGTCATGGTCGGGGCACCGACGCGGACGGAGCGGGCGATGCGGATCGGGTTGATCGCACCACCATGGGTGACGGTGCCGCCCGTGACCTACGGCGGCACCGAGGCGGTGGTCGCCGACCTCGCGACCGCGCTGCGGCTGCGGGGCCACGAGGTGCACCTCTTCACGGTCGGCGCCTCCCGCTGCCCGGTCGTGCGACACCACCTGTTCGCCCGGCCGGCCGAACCGATGGGCGAGGGGCTGCGCGAGGCCGCGCACGTGCTCGCCGCGTACGAGGTCATGGCCGACCTGGGCGTCGACGTGGTGCACGACCACACCACCCTCGGCGCGCTCGTCGGCGCGCACCGGCTCGCGGCGTCCGTGCCCGTCGTGCTCACCAACCACAACCTCTTCGACGCGGACATGCGGCGGGTGCTGCTCCCCGGCGCCGGCAGAGCACAGGTGGTGGCGGTCTCGCGCGCCCATGCCGCGACGGCGCGACCGGTGCCGGTCGACGCCGTGGTGCCGCACGGGATCGATCTGCAGACCTACCGTCCCGGCACGGAGCGGTCCGGCGGCTACCTCGTCTTCGTCGGCCGCATGGCGGAGGAGAAGGGTGTGCACCTCGCCGTCGAGGTCGCGCGGCGTGCCGGTCGACCGCTGCGGATCATCGCGAAGATGCGCAGCGAGGACGAACGCACGTACTACGCGCGTCGCATCGAACCGCTGCTCGGGCCCGACGACCCGCGTCCGGAGGAGCTGCCGCTGCCGCAACGGATCGCCGTGCTGCGCGGGGCGGACGCGCTCCTCGACCCGATCCGGTGGCCCGAGCCGTTCGGCCTCGTGATGGCCGAGTCGCTCGCGTGCGGGGTGCCGGTGATCGGGTCGCCGTTCGGCGCCGCGCCCGAGATCGTCGAGTCGGGCCGCACCGGCTTCCTGTGCCAGGACGTCGATCAGATGGTCAGCGCGGTGCACCGGCTGCCGGAGATCGACCGGCACGTCTGCCGGGCGGCCGCCGTGCGGCGCTTCGACCGTGACCGCATGGCGCGCGACTACGAGGCGGTCTACGCGAGGGCCATCGCGCGACGGTCGGGCGGTCGGCCCGGGCGCGCGCCGCAGCCGGTGCGCGAGGCGGCCGGATGAGCGTCTTCGGGGACAACCGCGCCGAGCGCCCCGGTGCCGAGCAGGTGACACTCGTCGAGGGGTCGTCGTTCTGCGTGGGTGACCGCACCGGCGACCTCGGCCGCAGCCGGGCCCAGGGACTGTTCGTGCGTGACCTGCGCCTGCTCAGCCGCTGGGAGCTGACCGTCGACGGCGCGGCCCTGCTGCCGCTGTCGGTGCAGTGCGACGTGCCCTTCGCCGCCACCTTCCTCGCCCAGCCGGCGCACGCCCCGGACGGCGGCCCGCTGCCGCTGGTCGTGCGGCGACGCTACGTCGGCGACGGCATGCGCGAGGACATCGTCATCCGCAACGACACCCACCGCACCGTGACCTGTCGGCTCGAGCTCGCCGTCGGTGTCGACCGGGCGGATCTCTTCGCGGTCAAGAGCGGGGCCATGGACCACGCCGCCGACACCGTGCGCGTGACCGACCCGGCCGAGCTGCGCAGTGTCGGCGACGACCCGGCGACGTCGGTGACCGTGCGCAGCACGACCCCGGGGGCGACCGCGGACGGCTTCGCCTGGAACGTGGTGGTGCCACCGCGCGGACGGTGGTCGACCGCGCTCACCGTCGAGCTGGTGCTGGCCGGACGCCCCCTGGGACTGCAGCACGCACCCGGCCAGGCGCTCGAGTACTCGGTGCCGTCGCGCGAGCTGGACGCGTGGCGGGCGGCGATGCCGCGGCTGCACACGCCCGACCGGCGGCTGGCCGCCCTGCTGCGTCGCTCGGTCGAGGACATCGGGGCGCTGCGCATGCGCGATCCCGAGCACCCCGACCGCGTCGTCGTCGCCGCCGGAGCCCCGTGGTTCATGGCCCTGTTCGGACGCGACGCGCTGCTCACCGCCTGGATGGCGCTGCCCGTCGACGCCCGGCTGGCGCTCGGCACGCTGCAGACCCTCGCCGAACGCCAGGGGCGGGCCGACGACCCGGTGACCGAGGAGCAACCCGGCCGCATCCTGCACGAGGCGCGGCTGGGCCGCGGGGCGACGGTCTTCGGTGGCGCGGGCGCCTACTACGGCAGCGTCGACGCGACGGCCCTGTTCGTGCTGCTGGCCGGCGAGGTGCGGCGGTGGCGCGGGCCCGAGGGGGCGACCGACGAGCTGCTGCCCGCGGTCGACCGCGCGCTCGGCTGGCTGCGATCACACACCGACCGCGGCGACGGCTTCGTGACCTACGCCCGGTCGTCGCCGCACGGGCTGGTCAACCAGGGCTGGAAGGACTCGTGGGACGGGATCTCGTTCGCCGACGGCACCCTCGCCGAGCCGCCCATCGCGCTCGCCGAGGTGCAGGGGTACACCTACGCGGCCTACCGCGCCCGCGCGAGGTGGGCCGAGCAGGACGGCGAGGTCGCGCTGGCTGCGGCGTGGGACGACCGCGCGACCCGGCTGCGGGACGCCTTCGACGCGAGGTTCTGGCTGCCCGAGCACCGGCGCTACGCCGTCGCCCTCGACGGGGCCGGGCGCGCGGTCGACGCCCTCGCGTCCAACATCGGGCACTGCCTGTGGTGCGGGATCGTGCCCGACGAGCACGCGGCACCGACGGCCGCAGCGCTGGTGTCACCGGATCTGTTCTCGGGCTGGGGCGTGCGCACCCTCGCCACCTCGATGGGCGCCTACGACCCGCTGAGCTACCACAACGGGTCGGTGTGGCCGCACGACACCGCGCTGGCCGTCGCCGGGCTCATGCGGTACGGCTTCGTCGACGAGGCCCGCCGGATCGCCTCCGGCCTGCTGGACGCGGCGACGCGGCTCACCCGCCTGCCCGAGCTGTTCGCCGGCTTCGCACGCTCGACCTTCCACGAGCCGGTGCCGGTGCCGGCCGCGTGCTCGCCGCAGGCGTGGGCCTCGGCCGCGCCGCTGCTGCTGCTGCGGTCGTTGCTCGAGCTCGAGCCGGACGGCCCCGACGGCCCGACCGCCCGGGCGACGGCCGTCCCCACCGAGTGGTTGCCGCTCTCCCTGCGCGGGGTGCCGCTGCGCGGTCACTGGCTCGACGTCACCGTCGATGCCGATCGCGCCGTGGTCGTGCTGCCGACCGGCCGACCCGCCTGACCGGTCGCGTCCCGCGTCAACCGGTCGGTGGTGGTGCGGATCGCCGTCTCGAGCACCGCGCGGCGACGGCGCGGGTCCATCACGTTGTGACCCATCACGGCGAGGTCCTCGACGGTCGGGCCGAGCACGCGCACGGTGCGCCCCGACCGCACCAGCCGCGCGACCTCCTGCTGCAACCGGCGGGTCAGGTGACCGCGCAGCCGGCGCTCGACCCATCCGGGCAGCGTCTCGGCCGGCGCGCAGTCGAACATCGACATCGGGGCCAGCACGAGCACCTCGTCGACCGGGGCGTCGACGACGAGGTCGGCGTTGGTCACCGACACCGCGCCGCCGTCGACGTAGCTGCGGCCGCCGACCGTCACCGGCGGGAAGTACCCGGGCGCCGCGCAGGACGCGACGACCGCATCGGCCAGCGGCACCTGCGGCGCACCCGCCCGCCCGAAGACGGTCAACCGGCCCGCGGGCACCTCGGTGGCGGTGATCCACAGCTGCGGCTCGACGGGCCAGGCGCGTCCGACGGTCTCGCGCTCGACGAACGCGTGCACCGGCGCCAGCGTGCCGCGCCCGCGGGGCGCGAGCGCGGCGGCCATCGTCATCAGCGGGTACCGCAGCGGGTGGGTGACCACGCGGGCCGCCATCCGGGCGCTGCTCGGCAGCAGCACCGGCGTGGGGATGTTCCCCAGTGCGTCGTCGACGAAGTCGTGGACGTCGAGCGCGTTCACCGGGGCCGTGCCCACGAGGTCGGACGGGAGGTCACCGGCCACCCGTTCGGCCAGACCGAGCGGTGTGTGGCCCAGCGCGAGCAGGGCAGCGAGGATGCTGCCGGCCGAGGTGCCCACGAGCAGGTCGACCTCGGCGGGTTCGAAGCCCTCGACCTGGTGCAGTGCACACAGCGCCCCGACGGTCCACGATGCGCCGAGGGCGGCACCGGCCCTGAGCACCAGCGCCGTGCGGTGCCGTGTGTCGTACCCGCCCATCGGACCCCCTCAGCGAATGTTGTGACGCCGGCGTCAGCCGGTGTGCCCGGTCATCGCCCTCGTCGCCGGCAACGGCGCATGCCCCGGCAGCAGCATCTCGTCCAGGCGTCGGCGCGGGGTCGGTGGCACGGCGGGGGCGCGCCCGATGCGCAGCAGCACGGTCGGGTGCGTGGTGAGGCCGAGTGCCGCCCGCAACTGGGCGTTCGTCGACCGCACCTCGATCGCCTGGGTGAGCGGGCTGGCCCAGAAGCCGCGCCGCGTGATCTCCAGCCAGACCCGCTGCAGCGCCTCGCCCGCCTTGAGCCACGAGAGGGTGTCGAGGCGCTCGGTCGTCAGCAGCACCAGGCACTGGTGCGAGTCGGACTCGCTCGACGTCGGCAGCCAGCCGTTGTGCCGGCTGTCGAAGGCGCGCACGGGCAACGGGTCGAGGCTCGCCGTGCGGTCGTCCGGCACGTGGGGCACCGACCGGGCCTGCACGCCGTCACGGCGGGCCGGGTCGTCGGTCGTCCAGAACGCCAGCTCGGCCCGGTAGTCGGCGTCGGCGTTCTCGATCTCGTCGGCCCGTCGCGACAGGGCGGCGGCGAGCCTGCGGTGCCGTTCCTTGCCCAGGACGAGCAGACCGGTGGCCTCGGCCTCGGCGGCGGCCACCAGGTCGTCGAGCACGTCCGCCGGCACCGTTTCGTCGGCATAGGCGCGCCGATTGGTGTGCCGCATCGGGATGTATTCGGCGTAGCGCGCGACGGGCAGGTAGGTGCGGGGCGGCCCGACGGTGACCCGGGCGAGCAGCGTCGGATCGGCCGAGTTCGGCAGGCGCTGCACGAGCGGGCTGTAGCCCGCTGCCGCGAGGGCGACCCGCACGTTGAACAGGGCGCACCCGCAACTGATGGTGAGCTGGCGGCCGAACGGGTCGAGCACCTGCAGCCGACGGTCGCGATCGGCGTGCAGCTCGAGCACGCCGTCATCGATACGGAACCGCCACGGTTGCGTGTTGTGGATCGACGGCGCCAACAGGGCCTGGCGGGCCGCGTCCAGCATCAGTTCGAGCACTGCTCCTCCGCTCACTCGTCCGGCGCGCCGGTCGGCACGACGGCCACCGGGCAGACCGCGTGGTGCAGCACGCCCTGCGTCACCGATCCCAGCGCCAGCAGCGGCCGCCGGCCGTACCGGCGGCTGCCGACGACCAGGAGGGCGGCGTCGGCCGACGCGTGCGTCAACTCGCGCACGGTCTGCTCGGCGACGACGTCCGCCGTGACCTGCACGTCCGGAAACTCGCTGCGCCAGCCGGCGATGGTCTCGCCGAGGTCGGGGGCCAACTCCTGCTCGAGCAGGCGCGCGTAGCTGCCGTGCGGCGTGGTCAGCGGATCGGGCCGGGCGCACAGCACGATGCGCAGGCGCGCACCCATTCGCGACGCCTCGCCGAACGCGAACTGCAACACCTGTTGTGCCGCGGGGGAGAGGTCGACGCCCGCCACCACGAGGTTCCGCTCGACCTCCGGCGCGGCCGTCGGCCGGACGACGACCAGCGGGCACGCCGCGCTGCGCGCCAGCGCGCTGCTGACCGAGCCGAGGAACCAGCCCCTGATCGTCCCCAGGCCGCGCGACCCGGTGACCATGACCGCCGCGTTCGCCGAGCACCGGGTGAGCTCCTTGGCGGGGTCGCCCACCAGCACCTCGGCCGCCACCTTCATCGTCGGGTACCGCAGCCGCACGTCGTCCGCGGCCTCCTCGACGACGGTCGCCGCGCGGTGCCGCAGGTACTGCGCGAGATCCGACTCCGGCTCGAAGCCCAGCTCGTCGGCGGGGTCGTAGCAGGTCACCGCGCGCAGCGGGGCATCACGCCGCGCGGCCGCCCGTGCGGCCCAGTCGATCGCGTCCACCGCCCTGCTCTCGGGGTCGATGGCGAGCACGACCTCGGTGGGCGCGGGCGAGCCGTGCCGCTGGTCCTGGCTGTCCATGTCGACCTCCCCGTGCCGGTTGTCCTCGTCCTGAGCCTCGCCCGGGACGACCGCGGCCGGGCAGGGTCCAGTGACCTCCCGGCGACCCGTGCCGGTCCCGGCCGGCTCACCCGTCGACGTGCAGGACGGCGGCGCCGCGGTACCTGCCGTGGGCGAGGTCGGCCAGGGCGCGGTCCGCCTGCGCCAACGGGTACGCGCACGTCGTGGCGGTGATGCCGTGCCGGCCGGCGAGCCGGAGGAACTCGGCACCGTCGGCGCGCGTGTTCGCGGTGACGCTGCGCAGTTCCCGCTCGTCGAAGACCTCGTCGGCGTACCGCAACGTCGGGATGTCCGACAGCCAGATGCCGGCGACGGCGAGGATGCCGCCCGGGCCGAGCGCCCGCATCGCCACCGGCACGAGTTCGCCCGCGGGGGCGAAGAGCACGGCCGCGTCGAGCGGCTCGGGCGGCGCGTCGGCCGCCTCGCCGACCGAGTCGACGCCGAGCTCGCGTGCGAGCGCGCGGTTCGCGGCACCGCGCGTCAGCACGTGCACCCGGAGGCCCTCGTGCAGGGCCAGCTGTGCCGCCAGGTGTGCGCTCGCGCCGAAGCCGTAGATGCCGAGTGACCCGCCCGGCGGCGGCGCGGCCCGGCGCAGCGCCCGGTAGCCGATGATGCCGGCGCACAGCATCGGGGCGGCCCGCTCGTCGGCCAGGCCGTCGGGGATGCGGTAGGCGTACTCCGCGCGCGCCACGACCTGCTCGGCGTACCCGCCGTCGACGTCCCAGCCGGTGAAGCGGGCCCGTCGGCACAGGTTCTCGCGACCCGACCGGCACCAGCGGCACTGTCCGCAGGTCGATGCGAGCCAGGCCACGCCGACCCGGTCGCCGACGGCGAGGTCGGTCACGCCCGGGCCGACGGCGCCGACGACACCGACGACCTCATGGCCGGGTGTCGCGTCCGGACGCCGCGGGGCCAGGTCACCCTCGGCGAGGTGGAGGTCGGTGCGGCACACGCCGCAGCAGCGGACGCGGACGAGCACCTCGCCCGCGCCGGGGACCGGGGCCAGCCGGTCGACCTGCACCAGCGGGCCGCCGTCGACCGGGCCCGGCCGGTGCACGACCCAGGCCCGCACCGCAGCCGCCGGCCGGGTCAGAAGCGGAAGACGATGCGCGCGGGCACCTCGCCGGACAGCACCTCGTCGATCGCCTCGTTGACCTCGTCCAGCTTCCGCTCGACGGCGACGATCTTGGTGCGGCCGGCGGCGTGCAGCGCGAAGACGTCGGCCAGGTCGTTGCGGGTGCCGACGATCGAGCCGATGACCTGCTTGCCCCCCAGCACGCAGTCGAAGATCGGCACGCTGACCGCGGCGTTGTCCGCGGGCAGCCCGACGAGCACGAGCCGCCCGCCGCGGCCGAGCGAGCGGTACGCCTGCTCGACCGACGACGCGTTGGCCGCGAGCGCCACCGCCACGTCGGCCCCGCCGAAGGCCTGGATGGCGGCGACCGGGTCGGTGCGGCTCGCGTTCACGAGATGGTCGGCGCCGAGGTCGCGCGCCATGGCCAGCTTGGTGTCCTCGACGTCCACGGCGATCACGATGCCGCCGGCGATGCGGGCGTACTGCACCGCGAGGTGGCCGAGGCCGCCGACGCCGAAGATGGCGACCTTGTCGGCGGGCGCGACGCGGCCGACCTTGATCGCCTTGAAGGTGGTGACCCCGGCGCACGTCAGCGGCGCGGCGTCGTGCGAGCTCACCGCGTCGGGCACGGGCGTCGCGAAGGCCGCCGGCAGCACGGCGTACTCGGCGAAACTGCCGTTCACGCTGTAGCCCGAGTTGTGCTGCTGCTCGCACAGGGTCTCCCACCCGGCGATGCAGTGGCGGCACGCGCCGCAGGCGTACCCCAGCCAGGCGATGGCCACCCGTTGGCCGACGGACCGCTCGGTGACCCCGTGGCCCAACCGTTCGACGTGGCCGACGCCCTCGTGTCCGGGGACGAACGGCGGCGTCGGACGCACCGGCCAGTCGCCGTGCGCGGCGTGGATGTCGGTGTGGCACAGCCCGCTGGTCTCCATGCGCACGAGCACCTCACCGGGGCCCGGCTCGGGGATCGGCAGCTCCTGGATCTCGAGCGGGGCGGTGAAGCTGGTGACGACGGCGGCGCGCATGCAGGGCTCCTCGGACGTGGTGGACGGTCAGTCGGTGTGGGTGAGGTGGCGGGGCCGGAGGTCGGTGCCGGCGTGCCGCTCGGGCGCGATCGCCTCGAGCAGCAATCGTCGTTCGGCGACGGCGATCGAGTGCCGCACCGCGTCCGCGGCATCGGGGTTGACCGACACGGAGGTGATGCCGAGGCGCACGAGGAACTCGGCGAACTCGGGCCGGTTCGACGGCGCCTGCCCGCACAGGGACGAGGTGATGCCCGCGTGCTGGCAGGCCCGCACGATCCGCTCGATGGTGTCGAGCACCGCGGGGTCGGCCTCGTCGAACAGCTCGGCGCAGACCTCCGAGTCTCGGTCGACCCCGAGCACCAGCTGGGTCAGGTCGTTGCTGCCGATCGACACGCCCTCGATGCCGAGCTCGGCGTAGGTCGGGATCCAGTAGGCGACCGACGGCACCTCGGCCATGACCCACACCGGCAGCCGGTGGGCGGTCGGGTGCTCGCGCACCAGGTGCAGGCAGCGTTCGAGCTCCCAGGCCGTGCGCACGAACGGGATCATCAGCCGCAGGTTCGGCGTCTCGGCGGCGACCGCGCCGAGCACGTCGAGCTCGAGCCGGAACAGGTCGGGCAGGTCGACGTACCGGAAGCAGCCGCGGTACCCGATCATCGGGTTCTCCTCGTGCGGCTCGAACCGCTCGCCGCCCTCGAGGTTGCGGAACTCGTTCGAGCGGAAGTCGATGCTGCGGTACACCACCGGCCGCGGTGCGAACGCGCGGGTGATCGTCAGCAGCGACGCGGTCATCGCCTCGACGAAGACGTGCTGCTCGCCGCGCTCGATGAGCAGGCGCGGGTGCACGCCGTGCAGCGCGTCGGCGACCATGAACTCCGCCCGCAGCAGCCCGACGCCGTCCACACCGGTGGCGGCGACCTCCTCGGCGCGTTCGGCGACGGCGAGGTTGACGTAGAGCCTGGTCGCGATCGTCTCGGCCGCGGGTGTGCCCGCCGACGTGGCGGGCGGGGCGACGGCCTCGGCGGTCCGCACCGGTGCGCCGCCGATGACCAGGCCACGGCCGCCGTCGACCGTCACGACTTCGTCGTCGTGCAGGTCGCGCGTGGCCGTGTGGGTGCCGACGACGCACGGCAGGCCGAGTTCGCGGCTGACGATCGCGGCGTGGCAGGTCGCCCCGCCGCCGTCGGTGACGAGGGCGGCGGCGCGGCGCATGACCGGCACCCAGTCCGGGCTGGTCATCGGTGCCACGAGCACCTCGCCGGCCTGCAGCCTGCTGCCCTGGTCGGGCGAGGTCAGCACGCGCACCCGCCCGGACGCGATACCGTGCGACGCGGCGAGCCCCCTCGCGACGATGCGGCCGACCTCGGCGGCGTCCGTCGGCCCGGAGGACCCCTCGGTGGCGGCATCGCCACCCGTGCCGAGTGTCGTGATCGGACGCGACTGCACCAGCCACACGCGTCCGCCGGCCTCCGCCCACTCGATGTCCTGCGGGCAGCCGTAGTGCTGCTCGACGCCGCGCGCGAGGTCGGCGAGGTGCACGATCTGCTCGTCGGCGAGTACGCGGGCATCGCCGACCACCGGGTCGAGGGCGATCTCGAGGTCCGACCCGCCGGCGTCCCGGATGATCTCGTGGTCCTGGCGCCCGATGCGGGTCGAGGTGATGCGGAGCGACGCCTTGTCGACCCGGTAGGTGTCCGGCTCGACGGCACCGCTCACGATCGCCTCGCCCTGGCCCAGGATGGCCTCGACGACGATGGTGTCGGTGTCGCCGCTGACGGGGTCGGCGGTGAAGGCGATGCCCGACCGTTCGCTCGGGATCATCAGCTGCACGATCACCGCGATGGTGGGCTCCTCCTCGACGCCGGTCGAGGCCCGGTAGGCGAGTGACCGCGCGCCGTAGAGCGACGCCCAGCAGTCGACGATGCGGGCGAGCACGTCCTGCTCGCCCGCCACGTTGGTGAAGGTGGCGTTCATGCCGGCGAACGACGAGGCGCCCGAGTCCTCGCTCGTGCCCGACGACCGGACCGCGACCCGTGCATGCGCGCCGAGGCGCCGGTAGGCGCCCGTGATCTCGGCCGCGGCCTCCGCCGGGAGGTCGACCGACCGGATGAGCGCCTGCGCCTCGGCGCTGGTGACGCCGAGTTCGGCGTCGTCGTCGCTGTGCAGGCCGGCACGCAGGGCGACCAGCTTCTCGCGCACCGCGGCGGCGTCGATGGCCGCGAGGTAGGCCTCGGCCGTCACGACGAAGCCTGTCGGGACCGGGAAGCCGGCCCCGACGAGCTCGCCGAGGTTGGCCCCCTTGCCGCCCACCTGGGCGACGTCGGCGAGCGACAGCTGATCGAACCAGCGCACGGTCGTCACGGTTGCGGTCCCTTCGGTCCGGGCGCGACGACACGGCGTCGCGACGGACACAGCGTCGACCCGGGCCGCCGGGGTGGGCAGGGCCCAATGGACCGGCGGCCTCCCGGGGCCGACCCGGGCGGCGACGGGCCGCCCGCGGACGGATCGGGCCGCACCCTGTCCGTTCGGCACTGCTCGCGTCCGACGGCCGCGCCGAGAGTGGGCGGGACACCCCCCGGAGGAGGACACCATGACCAAGCCCGACCGCGAGCGTCCGCACATCGTCGTCGGTGTCGACGGGTCGCCGGGCTCGAAGGACGCCCTGCGGTGGGCGGCCCGGCTCGGCAGCGCCCTCGACGCACGCATCGACGCGATCACCTCGTTCGAGATCACCTCCACCTACGGCTGGAGCGGGCTGCCGCCCTACGAGCCCGAGATCGCCGAGAAGCTGCTGACCGAGGCCGTCGACGAGGTCTTCGGGAGCGATCGTCCCGCGGGGCTGCGACTGCTGGCCGAGACCGGCTCGCCCGCGTACGCCCTGATCCAGGCGTCGCACACGGCGCTCATGGTGATCGTCGGTTCGCGCGGCCACGGCGGCTTCACCGGCCTGCTGCTCGGCTCGGTGAGCGCGAAGGTCGCCGAGCACGCGGCCTGCCCCGTGCTCGTCGTGCACGGCACCGCTGCGACCACGGCGGCGACGTCGTGATCCGGGTCGGCGTCAACGGGCTCGGCCGGATCGGCCGGGCGTACCTGCGGGCGGTGCAGGAGGACGCCGACATCGAGGTGGTGGCCGCGAACGACCTGGCCGACACGGCGACCCTGGCCCGCCTGATGCGGCACGACAGCACGTTCGGCACCTGGCAGCACGAGGTGCACGAGCTCGGCGACGCGCTCGACGTCGACGGGCACAAGGTGTCGGTCACCGCCCACGCGTCGCCGGCTGAGATCGCTTGGGGTGCCCACGGTGTCGACGTGGTGATCGAGGCGACGGGCCGGTTCCGCACCCGGGAGGCCGCCGCCGTGCACCTCGGCTCGGGCCCGCGCAAGGTCGTGCTGTCGGCCCCCGGCAAGCACGTCGACGCGACGATCGTCATGGGGGTGAACGACGACCGCTACGACCCGCTGCGGCACCACGTGATCTCGAACGCGTCGTGCACGACGAACTGCGTCGCGCCGATGGTCAAGGTGCTGGACGACGTCTTCGGGGTGCAGCGCGGCTTCATGACGACGGTGCACGCCTACACGAACGACCAGAACGTGCTGGACGGCCCGCACAAGGACCCGCGGCGTGCCCGCTCGGCCGCCGTCAACATCATCCCGACCACCACCGGGGCGGCCCGGGCGGTCGGTGAGGTGGTGCCCTCGGTGCGCGGGCTGCTCGACGGCGTGGCGCTGCGCGTGCCGGTGGTCGACGGGTCGCTGGTCGACCTCGCGGTGCAGCTGCGCGAGGAGATCTCGGTCGAGGACGTCAACGCCCTGTTCGAGGCGAACTCGGTGTACGGGCCGCTCGCCGGTCGCGTGAAGTACAGCACCGAGCCGATCGTCTCCAGCGACGTCATCGGCGACCCCGCGTCCTGCATCTTCGACGCGCCGTTGACGCAGGCGTCCGGGCATCTCGCCAAGGTGTTCGGCTGGTACGACAACGAGTGGGGGTACACCGCACGCCTGGTCGAGCTCACCCGCCTGGTCGCGTCGTCGTGACGGCCGCCGACCGCAAGACCTCCTACGACGTGCGCCTGCACGGTCGTGGGGGACAGGGCGTGGTCACCGCGGCGGTGATGCTGTCGATGGCGGCGTTCCGGCAGGGCAGGTGGGCACAGGCATTCCCACTCTTCGGGGCCGAGCGCATGGGCGCACCGATCATGGCGTTCTGCCGGATCGGCGACGAGCCGATCCGCGCGCGCGAACCGGTGACGGCACCCGACGCGGTCGTCGTGGCCGACGCGGGGCTCGTGCACACCGTCGACGTCACCGAGGGGCTCGTGCCGGGCGGGCTGCTGCTGGTGAACAGCGCGCGCACGCCGGCCGACCTGCTGTCCGACCGCGTGCGGGCGACGCAGGCACGCGTCGTGTGCGTCGACGCCGCCGGGATCGCCCGCCGCCACCTCGGCCGGCCGCTGCCGAACATCGCGCTGCTCGGGGCGTTCGCCGCGCTGACCGGCGTCATCGGCCTGCCCGCGCTCGACGACGCGGTGCGGTCGCGGTTCGCCGGTGACCTGGTCGCCGCGAACATCGCCGCCGCTGCCGACGCCTACGACGCGGTGGGGGCACGCGTCGATGCGTGAGCAGATCGAGGGTTCGCGCGCGATCGCCCGCACGGTCGCGCGGTGCCGGCCGTCGGTCGTGCCGGCGTACCCGATCACGCCGCAGACGCACATCGTCGAGGCGCTGCTGACGATGATCCGGGCGGGCGAGCTGCCGGCGTGCCGCGCGATGACCGTCGAGTCGGAGTTCGCAGCGATGTCGGCGGCCATCGGCGCCGCCGCGGCCGGCGTGCGCACCTACACGGCGACCGCGAGCCAGGGGCTGCTGTACATGGCCGAGGCGCTGTTCAACGCGTCCGGGCTCGGGATGCCGATCGTCATGACCGTCGCCAACCGCGCGATCGGCGCGCCGATCAACATCTGGAACGACCACAGCGACGCGATGAGCCAGCGCGACTGCGGCTGGGTGCAGCTGTACGCGCAGGACAACCAGCAGGCCGTCGACCTGCACGCCGTGGCCTTCGCGCTCGCCGAGCGACTGTCGGTGCCGGTCATGGTCTGTGTGGACGGGTTCGTGCTCACGCACGCCGTCGAGCCCATCGAGCTGCCCGACCAGGCGGTGGTCGACGCCTTCCTGCCGGCGCTGCTGCCCGGACAACGGCTCGATCCCGACGAACCGATGACCATCGGCGCGATGGTCGGGCCGGAGGCGTTCACCGAGGTGCGCTGGCTCGCCGACTGGAACCTGCGGCGGGCGGTCGAGGAGTTCACCGCACTCACCACCCGCTGGTGGTCGCTCACCGGACGCGCGAACCACGCGATCACCCCGCACCGGGTCGAGGGGGCCCACACGGTGCTGGTCACGCTCGGTTCGATCAGCGGCACCGTCGCCCAGGTGCTCGAGGACGAGCCGGGTCTCGGCCATCTCGTCATCGGCCTGTACCGGCCCTTCCCGGCCGACGCCGTGCGCACGGTGCTGCGCGATGCGGAACGGGTGGTGGTGCTCGAACGCGCGCTCGCGCCGGGCGCCGGCGGCCCCGTGAGCGCCGACGTGCGCGACGCCCTCGCCGGCCTGCCCGTCACCGTCTCGACGGTCGTGGCCGGCCTCGGCGGGCGTCCGGTCACCTCGGCGTCGGTGCGCCGGTTGGTCGACGACCTGCGCGCGGGCACGCTGCCCGCCCGGTCGTTCCTCGACCTGCACGGCGACGTGGTCGCACGCGAGCGTCGGCGTGCCGCGGAGCTGACGTCATGACCACCCCCGTGCGGCTCTACCAGGTCGGCACCCGCGCCGTCGGCAACCGCCTGCTGCCCGAGGCCGAGCGCACCGACCAGGCCGACCCGCACCGTCCGAACAGCCTCACGTCGGGCCACCGCGCCTGCCAGGGGTGCGGCGAGGCGCTCGCGGCGCGGTACGTGCTCGACGCCGCCTACCGCGCGGCCGGCGGCAGGCTCGTCACCGTGAACGCCACCGGCTGCCTCGAGGTGTTCTCGACGCCGTTCCCCGAGACCGCCTGGCAGGTGCCATGGCTGCACTCGCTGTTCGCGAACGCCGCCTCGGTGGCCTCCGGGGTGGCGGCCGCGCTGCAGGCCACCGGCCGCGACGACGTGCGCGTGCTCGCGCAGGGCGGCGACGGCGGCACCGTCGACATCGGCCTCGCCTGCCTGTCGGGCATGTTCGAGCGCAACGACGATGTCCTCTACATCTGTTATGACAATCAGGCCTACATGAACACCGGCGTGCAACGCAGCGGCGCGACCCCGCCGGCGGCGCGCACCGCCACCACCGAGGCGGTCGGGCCGGCGCCGGGCAACGACTTCGGCACCGGGAAGGACCTGCCGCGCATCGCGATGGCGCACGGCATCCCGTACGTCGCGACGGCCACCGTCGCCGAACTCCACGATCTCGAGGCCAAGGTGCACACGGCGATGCGGTTGCGCGGGGCGCGCTACCTGCACGTGCTCGTG
The DNA here is from genome assembly GCF_051960575.1 of Jatrophihabitans sp. GTDB lineage: Bacteria > Actinomycetota > Actinomycetes > Mycobacteriales > Jatrophihabitantaceae > JBQCEE01. The sequence goes on along the minus strand of NZ_JBQCEE010000393.1, from coordinate 15,004 downwards.
CCGTGCCCGCTCGGCTGGGGCAGCGCGCCCGCCGACACGGTGCTGCTCGCCCGCCTCGCTCATCGCACGGGCCTGTTCCCCGTCTTCGAGGCCGAGCACGGCGAGCTCACCTCGGTGCTGCCCGTGCGCGACCCGCTGCCGGTCGACGAGTACCTGCGGCGCCAGTGCCGGTTCGCCCACGTGCTCGCACCCGAACACCGGTCGGAGCTCGAGGCGCTGCAGCGTCTCGCCGACCGCAATCTCGCCCGCTTCGGCGGGCGCCGCCCGGAGGGTTGAGCCGTGGCCAGACCGTTCGCCGTCACCCTCGACGTGCTGTCGAGTCTCAACAACCACACCGGTGCCTGGCGCACCGAGCGGCCGGTCTACGTCAGCGGGTTGCCGCCGTGCACCCACGCCTGCCCGGCGGGGGAGCAGGTGCGCGAGTGGCTCTACACCGCCGAGGACGGCGGGTACGAGGCGGCCTGGCGGTCGCTGGTGGCGGTCAACCCGCTGCCGGCGGTGATGGGCCGGGTCTGCTACCACCCGTGCGAGACGGCCTGCAACCGCGCGCAGCTCGACTCGTCCGTGGGCATCAACGCGGTCGAACGCTTCCTCGGCGACCGCGCGCTCGACGAGGGCTGGCGGCTGCCGGCCCCGGGGGCGGAGACCGGCCGCCGCGTGGCGGTCGTCGGCGCCGGCCCGGCCGGCCTGTCGGCGGCCTACCACCTGCGCCGGCTCGGGCACCACGTCACGCTGTTCGACGCCGCACCGGTCGCCGGCGGCATGATGCGTGCCGCCATCCCCACCTTCCGCCTGCCGCGCGACGTGCTCGACGCCGAGGTGTCCCGACTCGTGGGGCAGGGCATCGAGTTCGTCGGCGGCCACACCGTCGGTGACGCCACCGCGCTCACCTCGTTCGACGCCCGCGTGCTCACCGTGGGCGCCCAGCTCGCCCATCGGGCGTACGTGCCGGCGTCCCAGGCGGTGCGGGTGGTCGACGCGCTCGACCTGCTGCGTGACGTCGCGGCGGGCGACCGCCCGTCGCTCGGGCGCCGAGTGGTCGTCTACGGCGGCGGCAACACGGCCATGGACGCCGCACGCACCGTGCGCCGGCTCGGGGCGGACGACGCCGTGCTGGTCTACCGCCGCACGCAGGCGCAGATGCCCGCCGCACCGGAGGAGTTCGCCGACGCGGTCGCCGAGGGCATGACCACCCGCTGGCTGCGCACGATCACCGGTGCCGAGGCGGGCGAACTGACGATCGAGCGGATGCGCCTCGACGACGACGGCCGCCCGGTGCCGACCGGCGAGTACGAGCAGCTGACCGCCGACACCGTCGTGCTCGCGCTCGGCCAGGACGTCGACCGGGCACTGCTCGACACCGTCACCGGCCTGCAGGTCGAGGACGGTCTGGTCACCGTCGACGCCGGCTTCGCCACCACGGTGCCGGGCGTGTTCGCCGCGGGCGACGCGACCGGCACCCACCGCTCGGTGACGACGGCGCTCGGCCAGGGACGCGTGCTGGCGGAGTCCGTCGACCGTTGGCTCACCGGCGTGGCGGCGCCGGTCGAGGCCGCGCCGGCGCCGACACCGGTGCCCTTCGAACGGCTCAACACCTGGTACTCCACCGACGCGCCGGCAGCGCTGCGTCCGACGCTCGAGGCGGCGCGGCGGGTGCACGACTTCGCCGAGGTGACCGGTGGCCTGGACGAGACCACCGCGCTCGCCGAGGCGCGGCGATGCCTGTCATGCGGGAACTGCTTCGACTGCGACAACTGCTACGGCGTCTGCCCGGACAACGCGATCTCGAAGACCGACACCGGGTACGTGATCGACCTCGAGTACTGCAAGGGCTGCGGCCTCTGCGTCGCCGAGTGTCCGGCCGGTGCGATCGACCTGGTGCCCGAACCGACCTGACCCGTGCCGCACGGGACCGCGACAGGCCCCCGCCACTCCGTCCGACTCACGCGCCCGGCCCCGGATGCGACGAATGTGGAGCCCGTACCGACCGACGGAGGGACGAGACCGATGGGGTCCATCGCCGAACTGCTCGACCTGACCGGCCGCGTCGCCGTCGTCACCGGCGGGGGGATGGGCATCGGCGAGGGCATCGCCCGCCGTCTCGCCGAGGCCGGCGCGACCGTGGTCGTCGCGGACATCGACTTCCCCGCCGCGGGCCGCGTCGCGGCCGAGCTGGTCGCCGCCGGGGGCCGCGCCACCGCGGCCAAGGTGGACGTCGCGTCGGAGTGGGAGATCCGCCAGCTGCTCGGTGAGGTCGATGCCGAGCACGGGCGGCTCGACATCCTCGTCAACAACGCCGGCATCTACCCGAACGTGCCGATCGCCGACCTGACCGAGGAGACCTTCGACCGGGTGATGCGCGTGAACCTGCGCAGCGTCTTCCTGTTCACCAAGTTCGCCGCGGAGCTCATGCGGATGACCGGTGGCGGCCGCATCGTCAACATCACCTCGATCGACGCGCTGCACCCCTCGATGGTCGGGCTGGCGCACTACGACGCGTCCAAGCACGGCGTGTGGGGGTTCACCAAGAACGCCGCGCTCGAGTTCGCGAAGGACGGCATCACGGTGAACGCCGTCGCCCCGGGCGGCATCACCACCCCGGGCACCGGCGCCGGGTCGGTCGACCCGGCCGTGCTCGAGGCCTTCACCGCACGCATCCCGCTCGGCCGGTTCGGCACACCTGACGAGATCGGCACCGTGGTGCTGTTCCTCGTCAGCGACATGGCCGCGTACATGACCGGCGCGCAGGTCGTCGTCGACGGCGGCGTCCTGCTCGCCTGACCGGCCGCACCACCACGACGGATCGAGGAGAGACCATGACAGCGACCCACGTGCTGGTCGGCGTCGGCGGCGGGCCCGAGGGCCGGCGGGCGCTGGACTGGGCGGCGCGCGAGGCGTCGTCGCGGCACTGCGACCTGCGCCTGCTGCGCGCCTACCACTGGGACTCGCAGCTGCTGCCCTGGGAGACCCCGGGCGACCGGACGATCGGCGCCGCGTTCCGGCACGCCGCCGAGACGCACCTGCGGGACGCGATCGCCCATGTGCGATCGACCTTCCCGGACGTCCCGGTGATCGGCACGACGGTCGACGACCTGGCCTGGACGGTGTTGAACGAGTGGTCGGGGCGCGCCGTGCTCACCGTCGTCGGCGCCCGGCACCACACCGCACTGGGCTCGGCGCTGGCCGGCTCGACGAGCACCTTCGTCGCCGCCGGTGCCCAGGGGCCGGTGGTCGTCGTGCGCGGCACCGTGCCCGGACCCGACGCAATCGACGAGGGGCCGGCACCCGCCGTCGTCGTCGGGCTCGACGGATCGCCGGTCGACCACGACACGCTGGCGTTCGCCTTCGAGGTCGCCGACCGGCGGCACCGCCCGGTGCACGCCGTCTACTGCGCCCGGCCACGGCTCGGCCACGAGCTCGACGGTGCGGCCGGGCAGCGCTGGGTCGCCGAGCAGGTGGCCGGCTGGCGGGAGAAGTACCCGGACGTCGAGGTCGTCGAGGAGGTCGTCGGCGACCACCCGGTCGCCGGCCTCTGCGCGGTCGCCCACCGCCAGGAGCTGCTGGTCGTGGGCGCGCGCATCCGGCACGCCCGCGTGGGCATCTGGCTGGGCTCGACCAGCCAGGGGGTGCTGCACCATGCACCCTGCCCGGTCGCCGTCGTCCACCAGCACCCGTCCGAGGTGACGTCGTGAGCACCGTCGTCGTCGGCATCGACGGCTCGGAGGTCGCGACCGAGGCGCTGCGCTTCGCGGCACGCGAGGCGCAGTGGCGCGGCGCGCGGCTGCTCGTCGTGCACGCCGACGAGGACACGGAGCGGCACGCGCGTGGCGGGACCCAGGTGCAGGACTTCGCGGCGATCGTCCGTGAGGAGGCGATCACGCTGCTCGCCGACATCGCCCCCGACCTCGACAGCGAGGTGCGCGGCCAGGCCGGCGACCCCGCCCAGCTGCTGATCTACTACAGCGACGGCGCCGACCTGCTCGTCGTCGGCACGCACCGCATGGGCCGCCTGCGCGGCTGGGTGCTCGGCTCGGTGAGCCAGCAGGTGGCGGCGCACGCGCGGTGCCCGGTCGCCACGGTCAGCGGCCCCGTCGAGCATGCCGACGGCGCGGTCGTCGTCGGCGTGTCCGCCGAGGAGGGCGGTCTCGCCGCGCTGCGGTTCGCGTGCGAGGAGGCGCGGCGACGCGGTGTGCCGGTGCACGCGATCCGGGCGATCGCCATGCAGGACTGGACCGCCCTGGGCTACGGCTACCCGGTGGCGGTCGACGCCGACGTGCTCGAGAGCACCGCACGGGCGCACCTGAGCCGCGCGCTCGAGGTCGCCCACACGGAGTTCCCGGACGTCGTGATCGACGGCGAGCTGAGCCGGGCCGACGTCTTCGTCGCGCTGCACCGCGCCGCGACGACGGCGCCGCTGGTCGTCATCGGCTCGCGACGGCCCGAGGACGCCGTGCTGCCGCACCTGGGACCGGTGGCGGCGTGGTTGCTGCACCAGGCGCCGTGCCCCCTCGTCGTGGTGCCGTTCCCACAGAAGGCACAGGAGGCAGAAGTGCCCGTCGCGGCTGCTGAGACGTCCGCCGCGACGACGTGAGCGATCCGGGCGTCCCAGGGCCGATCCACCCGGACGCCGTGCCGCTGGACGATCTGCTCACGCGACTCAACACCCGTGCAGACGGGCTCGCGTCCAGGGAGGCGGCCCGTCGCCTCGCGGTGCACGGACCCAACACCCTGCCGCGCCCGAAGCGTCCGAGTGTCGTGCGCGCGGTGGTCGCACAGCTGGCGCATCCGTTGGCGCTGCTGCTCTGGGTCGCCGCGGGCCTCGCGCTGCTGACCGACAGCAGGCAGCTGGCGATCGTCATCGTCGCCGTCATCCTGATCAACGCGGGCGTCGCGCTCGCGCAGGAGCACCAGGCCACCCGCGCCATCGACGCGTTGCAGCAGTTCCTGCCGGCCGTCGCGCGGGTGCTGCGCGACGGGGTCGGCGCGACGGTGCCTGCGGCGTCGATCGTCCCCGGCGACGTGCTCGTGCTCGGCGAGGGCGACCGCGTCTGCGCCGACGCGCGGGTGCTCACCGGCGAGGTGCAGATCGACCTGTCGACGCTGACCGGCGAGGCCGCACCGGTGACGCGGACGCCGGCACGGGGGACGCCGGCCGAGCGGCTCGTCGACGCCGAGGACGCCGTCTTCTCCGGCAGTGCGTGCACGGCGGGCGAGGCACACGCCGTCGTGTTCGCGACCGGCCGGCACACGGAACTCGGCCGCATCGCCGTGCTGTCGCAGCACGGCGGCGGCGACGAGAGCCCGCTCGAGCGCCAGGTGCGGCGGGCAGCCTGGGTGATCGCCGCCTGTGCCGTCGGGCTCGGCCTGGGGTTCCTGCCCCTGGGCCTGCTGGCGGGTCTGTCGCTCGCCGACGCGGCGGTCTTCGCCGTCGGACTGCTCGTCGCGAACGTCCCCGAGGGCCTGCTGCCGACGATCACCCTCGCGCTCGCCGCCGGCGTGCGCTCGCTCGCCGGCTCGGGCGCCCTGGTGAAGCGGCTCTCGGCCGTCGAGACGCTCGGCTCGACGACGGTCGTCTGCACCGACAAGACCGGCACGCTGACCGAGAACCGCATGACGGTGCAGTCGCTGTGGGTTGCCGGCCGCTAAGTGGACGCGCCGAGTCCGTCGCTGCCGGCCCTGCGGGTCATGGCCGATTGCAACGACCCGGACGCCACGGTCGACCCGATGGAGGCGGCGCTGCGCCGGTGCGCGAGCGGGCACGGTGCCGAGGCCGCGACGCCGATCCGGGTGTTCCCCTTCGACTCGCGGCGCAAGCGGATGAGCGTGGTGGTCGAGCACGACGGCGTCGCCGCCGTCGAGGTGAAGGGCGCGCCGGAGGCCGTGCTGCCCTGCTGCGGCGGGTGGGACGGCCCGACCGGTCGGCAGCCGCTGGACGCGTCCGCAGCCGCGCAGGTGAGCGGCGCGGTCGAGGCGTTGGCGGCGCGCGGGCTGCGTGTGCTGGCGTTGGCGTCACGGCCGGCGGCGACACCGCCCGACGACGCGACGTCGGCGGAGGACGGGTTGTGCCTGCACGGCCTCGTCGCGCTGATCGACCCGCTGCGGCCGGAGGTGCCCGCGGCCGTGCGCGAGTGCCATGCCGCCGGCATCACGGTGCACGTGATCACCGGCGACCACGGGCGCACGGCGGCCGAGATCGCGCGGCAGGCCGGCATCTCGGCCGAACGGATCGTCGCCGGCGCGACGATCGACTCGATGGGTGACGCCGAGCTCGACGCCCTGCTCGCCGAGCCCGGCGAGATCGTCTTCAGCCGCAGCACGCCGGAAGGGAAGCTGCGCATCGCCGAGGCGTTGCGCCACCGCGGCGAGATCGTCGCGATGACCGGCGACGGGGTGAACGACGCACCGGCGCTGCACCACGCCGACCTCGGCATCGCGATGGGCCGCTCGGGCACCGACGTCGCGCGCGAGGCCGCCACCATGGTGCTGACCGACGACAACTTCGCGACCATCGTCACGGCGGTGCGCGAGGGGCGCCGGGCGTACGAGAACCTGCGGAAGTTCGTGCTCTACATCTTCGCCCACGCCGTGCCGGAGGTCGTGCCGTTCATGGTCTTCGCCCTGAGCGCAGGGGCGGTGCCGCTGCCGCTCACGGTGCTGCAGATCCTGGCGATCGACCTCGGCACCGAGACGCTGCCGGCCCTCGCCCTCGGCCGCGAGCGGGCCGAACCGGACGTCATGCGGCGCCGGCCCCGTCCGCGCCGGGAGCACCTCATCACGCCGCGGCTGCTGGCCAGGGCGTGGCTGTTGATGGGCACCGTCTCGGCGGCGCTGACGATGTCGCTGTTCCTCGCGGTGCTCGTCGCAGGTGGCTGGCACCCCGGCGCCGCCATGGGTGCGGGCAGCACGCTGCACCACGTCTGGCGCCAGGCGACGACGACCACCTTCGCCGCGATCGTCGCCTGCCAGGTCGGCACGGCGTTCGCGGCGCGCACCGAGCGGGCGTCGCTGCGCAGCATCGGCGTGGTGAGCAACCGGTTGCTGCTGCTCGGCATCGGCTTCGAGCTGCTCTTCGCGGCCGTCGTCGTCTGGCTGCCGCCGGCGCAACGGCTCGTCGGCACGGCGTCGCCGCCCTCGTGGGCGGTCGCGGCGCTGCTGCCGCTGCCCGTCATCGTCTGGGGCGTCGACGAGCTGCAACGCGCGGCCCGGCGGCGACACGACGTCCCGACCTCGACAGTGCGCGAGCGTGACCGGCACGGTCGGATGGTCCCTGCCCGGTGACCCGGTGACGTCGTCTGATGGGGCCATGACCAAGACGCGATCGACCCCCACCCCCGCCGTCGTGCACGAGGCCGCGATGTCGGCCACCAGGCACGTCGGGCCGACCGCCGACCGCTGGTCGACGGCGCTCGAGCGCTACGTCCAGTTCATGTCGCGGCCCGATCGTGAGCCGCCGGGTGAGCCGGCACCGCTGCGGCGCGACGTCGCCGCGCGCACCGTCAAGGACGTGCTGCACACCTCCGGTCCACGTGCCGTCCGCGGCACCTCGTTCCACGACCTCGCGCGCGCCCTGCAGGACGCGCCGAGCAGTGCGGTGCCGGTCGTCGACGACGACGACCGGGTGATCGGCGTGGTCTCGACCGCCGACCTGCTCTCGCACGTCACGCGTGACGCGGTGCCGCCCAAGGCCGGCCCGGGGCGACACGGCCACGCCGAGCGGCGGCGCAAGCAGCAGGCGGTGACCGCGGGCGACCTGATGACCTCGCCGGCGATCACCGTGCCGGCGCACACGACCATCGCCGAGGCGGCCCGGGTCGCCGGCCGCCACCGTGTGCGCAGCCTGCCCGTCGTCGACGAGGCCGACCGGCTGCTCGGCATGGTGTCGCGCGCCGACATGGTGCGGCTGTTCCTGCGCGACGACGACGCCCTGCGCGCCGACATCGTGCGCCACGTCGTGCGGGTGCACGACGAGCCGGGCCACCGCGGGGTCGACGTCGCCGTGCTCGAGGGCGTCGTCACCCTCAGCGGGTCGGTGCGCAACGCGATGACGGCGGCCCGGCTCGGGTACCGGGCGGGGCAGGTGCCGGGCGTGGTCGCCGTGCACAACGAACTGGTCTTCGCCGTCGACGACAGCGGCCTGTTCAGCTCGGGCGGCCCGATCTTCTCGCGCTGACGCCGGTGCCCGGGCGACGCCGTCGCCCGGGCACCTGCACGCTCCGTCAGCTCTGGTGGGGGGCGAGGGCGAGCAGGTCGTCGAACGCGTCCTGCACGCACTGCACCAGCAGGTCGGGGTCGGCGACCGCACCCGTGTCGATGGTGAGGCCGAGGTCGGCACTGCCGTCGTAGCTCATCATCGTGCAGTTCAGCGCCGCGCCGATCGTGGGCCCGAAGCCGTAGTAGCCGGTCACCCGGGCACCGGCGAGGTAGACGGTGCACGGCAGGCCCGGCACGTCACTGGCGAGCAGGTCCACCTTCTTCAGCATGCCGCCGATGTAGCCACGCGGCAGCAGGGTCAGCCCGGTCGCGATCGCCTCGGTGTGCGCGAGGGCCGGTTCGCGGCGCCAGCGCCCCATCACCCGTGCCATCGCGCGCACGCGCTCGTGCGGCTCGAGGTCGCCGACCGGCACCCGGATGCGCACCAGGGTGATGCGGTTGCCGCCGAGCCCGTCGCGCTCGCCGCGCTGGCTGATCGGCACGGTGATGCGCAGGTGCGACGGCAGCGTGCCGAGCGCGGCGTGGTAGCGCCCGACGCCGTCGGTCAGCGCGGCCAGATAGGCGTCGTTCACGTGGCAGCCGGTCGCGCGCGCCACGGCGTGCAGCGGCTCGAACGGGATCTGGAGGGTCGCCAGCCGCCGCGCGGCGTGGCGGGTGCCGAAGACCGTCGAGTCGGCCCGAAGGATCGGCCGCACCATGCGGCCGACCGAGATCGCGTCGCGCGCGCCGCCGACGGCCACGCGGAAGGGATGCCGTCCGGCCCGCCAGGCCTCGCCCGGCAACCGCCGCAGCGCCGACAGCGTGAGCCGGGCGGCGTCGGTGCCGACCTGCTCGACGCCGTGGGTGGCCAGGATGAGGGGCGTCGACGGTGTCCCCGACGGTTCCGGCCCGAGGTCGACCGGTGCCAGTTCGCCCGAGTCGAGGTCGATGACGTGCCGCGCGAGCTCCATGCCGCCGATGCCGTCGGTGAGTGAGTGGTGGATCTTCGTGACGAACGCGGCGCCGCCGTCGGGCAGGCCGTCGAGCAGCGTGAACTCCCACAGCGGGCGGGTGCGGTCGAAGTCGTCCATGGCGGCGGTGCGGGCGAACTCGAGCACGGTGCCCCAGTCGCTGCCGGCGGGCAGGGCGAGCCGCCGCAGGTGGAAGTCGAGGTCGAACTCGGCGGCGTCCCACCGCGGCGGGGCCAATCGTGTGCCCGGCTCGGCGACCCGCATGCGCAGCCGCGGCACGAGCCGGGTGAGCCGGTCGATGCGTGGGCGCAGCACCTCCCACGACGGTGCGGTCGCGAGTCGCATCACCGCGACGATCGTCGAGCGCAGCACTGGGTCGTGCTCCATCCGCCAGGCGAACGCGTCGTTCGGCCTGAGCGGTTCGTCGTGCAGTGTCGTCACCGGTCGTCCCCTCGTCGTGCCCACCCCCGGGCGCCACGCTGCCGCGCGCCGCCCGTCCGGGGCAGGGCCGGTCGGCAGGGGCGGCGTCCGTCAGCTCGGGCCGTGGTGGGTGCATTGGTCCCTGCGCACGGTCCGGCGCCGGGGCGAGGCTGGCGCTGCCGGCACGGACGCGCCCGAGGAGGCAGCATGTTGATCGTCTACGAGTCGATGTACGGCAACACCCGCCGCATCGCCGAGGCCGTCGCCGACGAGCTGCACGGCCGTGCCGTGCCCGTGACGTCCGACGAGGCAGCGGTCGGTGACGGCGAGCCGGTCGTGCTCGGGGCGCCGACCCACGTGTGGCACCTCAGCAGCGCCCGCACCCGTCGCGCCGCGGCCGACGGTGCGGCGAAGGCCGGCAGCGGACTGGTGCTCGAGCCGGACGCGGACGGTCGCGGCATGCGCGACTGGCTGCAGTCGCTGACCACCCGACCGCACATCCTCGCCGCGTTCGACACCCGCTTCCGGGGCCCACGCTGGGCCACGGGCAGCGCGGCCAGACAGCTCGCGCGGCTCTGCGCCCGACGGCACGGGGCGTTCGTGGTGCCACCCGAGAGCTTCCTCGTCGAGAAGACCAACGTGCTGGTCGCCGGCGAGGAACTGCGCGCCCGTGCCTGGGCCGACCGGGTCGCGGCCGCGGCCGGGCTCGCCGCCGGCACCTGACGAGCGGCCTCCTCGTGATGACCACGGCGTTCGCGGCGTCGTCGTCCGGGCGGGCCGCGCCCCCGGCCGAGCCGCAGCCGGCGCCGACCGAGCTCGCCGCCGCGGTCATCGTGCGCTTCCCGGACGTGATGTCCATGGCCGAGCAGGCCGCGCTGGTCGCCGATCTCGACGCCCTGCGGCAGTACGGCGTGCACATCGCGGTCGTCGCCGACCGCCGGCTGCCCGCGTCGGCACGGCGCAGCCGCACGACCCGCGACGGCGTCGGCGGCTGGCATCTGGGTGAACCCGGCGCGGCGTCGGTGCAGCGCCTCGTCCGCCGCTGGTGGCAGGTCGGCGTGGGCGAGTCGCTCGTCCTCGCGATCAACATCGAGCCTGCGGAGATCGCGCAGGCCACCCACGTCCGCGCCACGACCGCCGCCGCGCTGGCCGCGATCGTCCGCGGCCAGCAGCTGCTGCGCGAGACGCGGCCGGTGCCGCCGGTCGAGCTCTCGCCCGGCTGGACGATCGTCGAGGAGGCCGACGACCGCCTGCGGCAGCGCGTCTTCGAGAGCCTGTTCACCGTCCAGTCGGGCGGCGTCGCGACGCGCGGCACCCGCGAGGAGGACCGCGAGGGCAGCCGCCCGGCGGTGCTGGTCAATGCGGCGTGGACGGGCGAGGGTGCCGACGAGGAACTGCTCGCCTGCCCGCTGTGGACGCGACTGGACGTGCAGCCGCCCCCGGCGGCGGATCGCCGTGTGCTCGACCTCCGCACGGGTGTCCTGCTGCGCACGGAGACCGGCGTGCGTGCACCGCTGCGCAGCATGCGGTTCGCCAGCGTGCAGCGTCCGGGGGTCGTGACGATGCGGGTCGAGGCCGCCACCGGCCGCGTGCGTCCCGGGCCGCCGCTGCGTCCCGCTGCGACGGCCGGGTCCGGCACCGCCGCGGCGCCCGACACCGAGGACGACATCCGCACCGCGACCGCCGTGGTCGACCACCGCGGCGGCGCCGTCCAGGCCTCGGCGGTGCAGCAGCTCACCGTCGCCGACGGACGGCAGGTGGTCGAGCGCACCGCGGCGTACCAGTCGGTCGCGTCCGCCACCACCACGGCGGGCGTCGAACGGATGGCCCGCGCGTCCGCCCGGGTCGGCTTCGACCGGCTGCTGTCCGAGCAGCGCTCGGCCTGGGCGGCGCGCTGGCGCATCACCGACGTGGCAGTGCCCGACGACCCGGACGCCGAGCTCGCGATCCGCTTCGCACTGTTCCAGCTCTGGTCGCACGTCGCCGACCTGCCCGAACTCGCCGTCGGCGCACGGGGGCTCACCGGCCAGGGCTACCGCGGGCACGTGTTCTGGGACGCCGACGTCCATGTGCTGCCGGCGCTGACGACGATCCACCCTGCCGCCGCCCGCGCGATGCTCGCCTACCGGGTGCGGCGGCTCGACGAGGCACGGCGGTGCGCCCGTGCCCTCGGCCGCGAGGGGGCGCGGTTCCCGTGGGAGTCGGCCTGGTCGGGTGCCGACGTGACGCCGTCGGCCGTGTCGTGCGCGGGCTTGGAGACACCGGTGCGCACGGGGATCCGCGAGGAGCACATCACCGCCGACGTCGCGTGGGCGGCCTGGCACTGGGCGCAGTGGACCGGGTCCTCGCTCGCCGACGACCCGGCACTGCGCCGCGTCGTCATCGAGACCGCCCGCTACTGGGCAGGGCGCTGTCGCACGGACGCCTCGGGACGCGCCCACATCGACCACGTCATGGGCCCGGACGAGTACCACGACGACGTCGACGACAACGCCTTCACCAACGGCATGGCACGGTGGAACCTCGAGGCCGGTGCGGCGCTCGTGCCGCAGGCCGACACTGCGCGGCAGTGGCGCGCGCTCGCCGCATCGCTCGTCGACGGCCACGACCCGGTGACCGGCCGGCACGAGCAGTTCCGCGGCTACGACCGGCTGCGTGACCTGCGCGCCGCCGACATCGGCCGCGCACCGGTCGCCGCCGACCTGCTGCTCGGGCGTGACGTCGTCGCCCGGTCGCAGCTGGTCAAGCAACCGGACGTGCTGATGCTGCACCACCTGCTGCCGGACACGCAGCCGGCCGGGTCGCTGACGGCCGACCTCGACCACTACGTGCCGCGGACGACGCACGGCTCGTCGCTGTCGATGCCGGTCGTCGCCTGCCTGCTCGCGCGGGCCGGTCGGCCGGACGACGCGTTGCAGCTGCTGCGCCCCGCCCTGCGCATCGACCTGGACGATGCCAGTGGCGCGACGGCGTCGGGGCTGCACCTCGCGACCATCGGCGGGGTCTGGCAGGCGGTGGTCCGCGGCTTCGCAGGCGTGCGTGTGCGCGACGGGATGCTCGTCGTCGATCCCTCGCTGCCGCAGGCGTGGCCCACGCTGCGGGTGGGCTTCCGGGCGCTCGGTGCCCATGTGCGGTTGCTGGTCGAGGGCGGGTCGGTGCAGGTGCGGACCGACCGCCCACTGACCGTCCAGATCGGCTCGGCCGAGCCGCAGCCGATCGAGGGTCACGTGCTCGACGACGCGGGGGAGCGGGACGATGCCTGACGTGGTGACCGTCGCCCTGGGCGGCGACCGCGAGCAACGGGCCGTGGCACGGGCCGCCGGTCTCCTCGCCACGGCCTACGGCGCGGAGGTGACCGCCGCCCGGCCGGCGGACGACCGACTGCTGCGCTGGGCGCTCGACCCGGCGAACCGTGACGGCGTCATGGCGCTGGCCGTCCCCGACGACGACAGCCGGTCGGCGGCCTGGCAGCTCGCCACCGCGGTACCGACGCCGCTATTGCTCGTGCCGTCGCAGGCGGTCGTCCCCCCACGGTTGCGCCGCGTGCTGCTGCCCCTCGACGGCACCGTCGAGGCGTCCGACGCGGTGGCCCCGATCGGCGCCCGGCTGCAGGGCCACGGGGTCGGCCTCGTCGTCCTGCACGTCTTCGACGCGGACACGGTGCCGGCCCACTGGGACCAGTCGGTGCACGCCGCCCGGGACTTCGCCGAGGAGTTCCGGCTGCGCAGCAGGCTCGACGCCGACGCCCGGCTGGAGATCCGTTCCGGCGTCGCGAGCGCCGACGTGCTGGCTGTCGCGCGGGAGGCGGGATGCGACCTCGTCGTATTGGCATGGTGCCAATCTCTTGACGATGGTCGCGCGGCGACGACCCGGGCGATCGTCTCGGCGTCACACCTCCCGGTGCTGCTCGTGGCCCGCCGCCGGGCCACGGCGGACGTGGAGGCGGTCGCGCAGGTCGACGACCCGTCCCGGCTGGTCCTGGGCCGTTGACATGCCGAACGACCCCTTTGCACCACCCGTGGCGCGGGCAGCATCTGCGTCACCGGGTGCACCCGGTCAGGGACCCGGACGCGCACCGGTTGCTGGTCTTCGGGGGGAGACGGGCAGGGCAGCGGGCGCGGGGGAGTGCCGCGTCCGGGTCCCGACCGACACGAACGACACCATGACCGTCGAGGACGAGGTCACCGTCGAGGGGCACGACCGGCTCGGGCGTTCCGTGCAGATGCGCTTGATCGGCCCGCCGGACGCCGCGGCGTTGCACGAGCTGTACACCAGCGCCTCGACCCGGAGCATCCAGCGCCGCTTCTTCACGGCGAGCCGGCAGGCCGCCTTCGACTACGCCGTCCGTGAGGCCCAGTCGGCGACCGACGCCCACCGGTGCTTCGGCGCCTTCTGGGCCGGCGAGCTGATCGGCGTGGTCGACTGGGAGCGCACCTCGGAGGTCGCCGCCGAGGTCGGGCTGCTCGTGCTCGACCCGCAACAGCACATCGGCGTCGGCACCCTGCTGCTGCGCCGCGCGCTGACGAGCGCGTTCCGCGCCGGCATCCGCACCGTCGTCGCCGAGGTGCTGCCCTACAACGCCGAGATGATCGACGTGCTCGAACACCTCGGCCTGCCCTGGCGACGACGGCGTGATGCCGACTGTCTGGAGATCGAGTTGACCCTCGGCGGGCAGCCCTGACCGGACAGGCAGGAGTACGTCCGTTCGGCCCTGCGACCGACCACGCACGCGTCCGACGCTGGGGTCGAACCCGGACGAGGGACCGGGACGCGAAGGACGCGCAGGGACGCGTCGGAGAGGAACGATCATGAGCATCATGCGTCGCGAGTCGCGCACCGCATGGCCGACCACCGAGTTCGCCTGGCCCGAGGAGCGGATCGACCGCGTGTTCCGGGACATGTTCCGCGACGTTTTCGCGGCGCGGACGATGGCCGACCGGTACGAGGCGATCATGCACCCCGTGCAGGTCGAGGAGTACCTCGAGGGCGACACCTGCGTCATCCGGGCCGAGCTGCCCGGCATCGACCCCGACAAGGACGTCGAGGTCACCATCCAGGACGGCGTCCTGCACCTGATGGCCGAGCGCAACGAGCGTGCCGAGGACAAGCGGCCGGACGGCTACCGCACGGAGTTCCGCTACGGCAGCTTCCGGCGCAGCATCCCGCTGCCCGACGGCGCGAGCGAGAAGGACATCAAGGCCACCTACGCCGACGGCATCCTCGAGGTGCGCCTGCCGGTGGTGCAGCCCGTCGCGGCGACGCAGCCGATCACCGTCCCGGTCAACCGCGGCTGATCGGCAGGTGCGTCATCGCCGGGCGCGCGGGGGCGCCCGGCCCGGCCCCCCCCGGGGCGGGGCGGCGCGGCGTCCCGCGCGGCCGCGGGGGGGGGGGGGCCGGCCGCCCGCACGGGTGCGGGGGCGTGC
>NZ_JBQCEE010000392.1:0-17912 GCF_051960575.1 Jatrophihabitans sp. | reverse complement strand
GTTTGCTGTTGTGTTGGGCTTGACCTTCCCACCCTCTTCGCCACCTGGCACGCACAACGGTCGCGGTGGGAGGGTCATGGTCGGCCGCAGGATGCACACGCAGTGGCGGGTCGACGAGTACACCGGCAAGGGCTGGTGGACCGACGAGACCGTGCAGCAGCTGTTCGCCGACCGGGTCGCCGAGTACGGCGACGAGCTCGCCGCGGTCGACCCGCTCAACAAGGCCGACCTGGTCGACCTCCCGTTCCAGCGCGCCAGCTGGCACGACATCGACCGTCAGGTCGATCGGCTCGCGGCGGTGCTGCGGTCGCACGACATCGGTGAGGCCGACGTCCTCGTCGTCCAGCTGCCGAACATCGTCGAGCTGATCGTCGCCTACCTCGCCGCGTGGCGCGTGCGGGCGATCGTCTCGCCGTTGCCGGTGCAGTACCGGCGCCACGAGACCGTCGAGCTCGGTGCGATCTGCGAACCGAAGGCGTTCCTGACCAGCGACCGCATCGGCAACCGGCACATGGCGGCCGAGGTGGTCGACCTGCTCCCGGACGTGCCGTCGCTGCAGACCGTGCTGTACCTCGGCCCCTCCGACGTGCCCGGTGCGCATCGTGTGGACGAGGCGCTCGAGCGGGTCGGGGCCGACGACCTGGCCGCGGTGCGTGCCTACGCCGACGCCCACCCCGTCGACCCGAACGACTGCATCACCATCTGCTGGACGTCGGGCACCGAGAGCCGCCCGAAGGGTGTGCCGCGCGCGCACTACGAGTGGCTGGTGATGAGCTGGGACACCGTCTACTCACCGAGCCTCACCCACGAGGCCCGCATCCTCAACCCGTTCCCCATGGTGAACATGGCCGGCATCAACGGCATGTTCCTGCCGTGGCTGCGGGTGGGGTGCGTGCTCGTCCAACACCATCCCTTCGACCTCGGAGTCTTCCTGCGCCAGATCGAGCAGGAGCGCATCACCTACACGGTGGCGCCGCCGGCGCTGCTCGCCACCCTGCTGCAGCGCGAGGAGCTGCTGGCCGACGCCGACATCTCGACCCTGCGCCAGATCGGTTCGGGGTCGGTGCCCCTGCAGGAGTGGATGGTGCGCGGATGGCACGACCGCTACGGCATCGCGATCATCAACTACTTCGGTTCCAACGAGGGCATCTCGCTGATGACCGACGTCAAACTGATGACCGACCCGGCCCAGCGCGCCCGCTTCTTCCCGCGCTACGGCGGCGGGCGGCAATGGTCGTTCCCGGCGGCGCAGCGCACCTCGGTGCGGCTCGTCGACCTCGAGACGGGTGAGGAGATCGACGAGCCCGGTCGTCCGGGGGAGCTGCGGCTCAAGGGCCCCAGCCTCTTCGCGGGCTACCTGGACGCCAGCAACGTTGCCAGCCCGTTCGACGAGGACGGGTATCTCAGGACCGGCGACATGTTCGTCATCGACGGGCCGGAGCAGCAGTTCCTGCGCTACGTCGACCGCTCGAAGGACATGGTGATCCGCGGCGGCATGAACATCGCGCCCGCCGAGCTCGAGACGCTGATCGCGACCCACCCCGCCGTCGCGGAGGTCGCCGTCGTCGGGTACCCCGACGACGTGCTCGGCGAGCGGGTCTGTGCGGTCGTCGCCCTGCGCCCGGGCATGGAGCTCTCCCTCGACGACCTCACCGATCACCTGCGCCGGCAGGAGATCGCCACCTACAAGCTCCCCGAGCGCCTCGTCGTCGTCGACGCCCTGCCGCGCAACCCGGTGGGCAAGGTCCTCAAGCGCCAGTTGCGCGACGACGTGAAGAAGGAGTTCGCATGACCAGCACCGACACCGACACCCGCACCGACGCGGGCCACGACGACGACGCGGCGAAGATCGCCGTCGTCCGCGACATCCTCGACTCGTGGTCGGCGCAGGACTGGGCCCGCGTCGAGTCGCTGTTCGCACCCGACGGCGTGCTGCACAGCGTGATGAGCGAACCGGTCGTCGGGCGCGAGGCGTTCGCCGAGCGACTGCGGGTGCTGGCGGTCGGCCTCGAACGGATCCAGCTGCACATCAAGGCGATCGGCGTGATCGACGGGCGGGTCTTCGTCGAGCGCGTCGACGACTTCGACACGCACGGCAACCACGGCGAGGTGCCTGTCGTCGGGATCCTGCGCGTCGAGGACGGCATGGTCACCGAATGGCTCGAGTACTACGACCGCGCCACCCTGTTGCGCGGCATGGGCCTCGACCCCTCGCGCGACTTCGCCCACTGAGGGGACGGGCATGGAGGACACCGCCGGGTCGATCCTGGCTGCCTCGCTGCGCCGTGCCGGCGACCGACCGGCGCTGCGCGACCACGCCGGACGCACCCGCACGCACCGCGAACTGCTCGACAACGCCGCCCGGTTCGCCAACGCGCTGGCCGCGCAGGGGCTGCAGCCCGGTGACCACGTCGCACTCATGCTCGCCGACCGCGTCGAGTCCGTGGAGGCGTACGTCGGCTGCCTGCTCGGCGGGTACGCCGCGATCCACGTCAACGACCGCTGGGTGGCCGCCGAGGTGCGCGGCGTGCTCGCCGACGCCGACGCCCGCGGGTTCGTCTACACCGACCACGTCGCGGGCACCCTCGCCGGGCTGGACGCGCTCGAGGACCTCCCCACGGTCGTCGCCGTCGGCGAGCCGGCCGACGGCCGGCACCACCGTTGGCCGGCCCTGCTGGAGGCGGGCTCGACGACCGTGCCCATCCCGACGCGCGAGCCCGACGACCTGACGATCGTGGGGTACACGAGCGGGACGACGGGGCAGCCCAAGGGCGTGATGCACACCGAGCGGTCGATGACCCGCATCCTGCGGCACATGCCGGTGCACTTCGACCTCCGGCCCCGCGGACGGTGTGCCTTCACCGGCACGCTGTCGTTCGTCGCGGGCATCTGGGGCGTGCTGCTGCCGCACCTGTACCTCGGCGGTGAGGTGTCGTTCATGGCCGGCCTGCCGGCCGACGAATGGGTCGACCGGATGATCGCCGAGCGCTCGACCGCCACCTACGTGCCCACGCCACTCGCCGGCGCCTTCATCGACGAGACCCGGCGCCGTCCCGAACTGCTCGGCACGCTGCGCTCGGTGCTGCACTCCGGGTCGAAGATGCCACCGGACGTGCTGCGCCGTCTCGTCGAGGTGGTCGGCGCCCGGATGGGCGAGTGCTACGGCATGACCGAGACGGGCGCGCCCGTCACCACCACCGAGGCCGACGACTGGGCGCCCGACTGCCCCGCCGACGACGTCTTCGCGAGCGCGGGCCGGCCGATGCACCTCGCCGACGTCCAGATCGTCGGCCCCGACGGTTTCGTGCTGCCTGCCGGCGAGACGGGCGAGATCTCGGTGCGGTCGGAGACCCAGTTCGCCGGGTACTACAGACGTCCCGACCTGACGGCGGAGACCGTCGTCGACGGACGCATCCGCACCGGCGACGTCGGGCACCTGGACGAGGCCGGATACCTGTACGTCACCGACCGGGCCAAGGACATGATCGTCTCGGGTGGCATGAACGTCTTCCCGGCCGAGGTCGAGTCGGCACTGTGCGACGTCCCCGGCCTCGCCGAGATCGCGGTGATCGGCGTGCCGCACGAGCGATGGGGCGAGTCGGTCGTCGCGGTCGCCGTCCGCACCGATCCCTCGCTCGACGAGGCGGCGGTGATCGCGGCGGCGAGAGCACGCGTCGCGTCCTACAAGAAGCCGACTCAGGTGCGGTTCGTCGACGCGCTGCCGCGCACGGCGAGCCTGAAGATCGACAAGCCGGCGCTGCGGAGGGCATGGGCCGACGGATCGACGCCGGCATGAGCACGCACATCGAGGTCTCGCTCGGGTTGTGGCAGGACCGCCCGCCGCACGAGGTCCTCGACACGGCACGCGTCGCGGACGACTGGGGTTACCGCGCCATCTGGATCGGTGAGATGGCGACCTGGGACGCGTTCGCGCTCGGCACGTCCATCGGTCAGCGGCTCACCCAGGCCGACCTCGTGCTCGGCCCGCTCGCGGTCGCCGTCCGTGACCCGGTGATGATCGCGATGGGGGCGGCGTCCGTGGCGGCGCTGACCAGTCGCGGGGTGTCGGTCGCGCTCGGGGCGTCGTCGCCGATCGTCGTGGACGGCTGGCACGGACGCGACTGGCGCTCGACGGCCACGAGCCTCGCCGAGTCGGCCGTGGCGGTCCGCGCGCTGCTCGACGGCGCCAAGGCGTCGGTGGCCGGCACCGTGGTGCGTACCGACGGGTACCGGTTGCGGCTGCCGCCGCCGCGCTCCGAGCTGGTCATCGCGGCCTTCGGCGACCGGGCGATCCGGGTCGCCGCGGCCCATGCCGACCGGCTCGTGCTGAACCTCATCGACCCCGACTCGGTGCGCCTCATGGTGGCGAAGCTGCGCGTCGCCGCGCACGAGCTGGGCCGCCCGTGCCCGCGCGTCGCGGTGTGGGTCGCGACGGCCATCGAGCCCGGCCCGCAGGCGCTCGAGCAGCTGCGACGCGCCGTCGTCGGGTACCTCGCCATCCCCGGTTACAGCGACGTCTTCCGCCGGGCCGGCTTCGGCGACGTCGTCGACTTCGCGCAGGGACGTCCACACCCGGCGGACATCCTGGCGCGGATCCCCGACGAGCTGGTGTCGGTCACCGGCCTGGTCGGCGACGCCGCGCGCGTCGAGCGGCGGATCAAGGAGTACGCGGCGGCCGGCGCCGACGACATCGTGATCGTGCCGTCGGCGACCGGCGAGGACCCCGCGGGCGAGCGCACGCTGCGCCTGGCCGCCGCCATCCGCGACTCGATCACGTAGCGGTCTGCTGCTCGGTGTAGGGCAGCGAGCCCTGCCCGAGCGGTGCGAACGCCGGTGGGCGACGCTCGACGAAGCTCATGACGCCCTCGTGGAAGTCGACCGACGAGAGCGCGCCGAGCTCGCGCGCCTCGGCGTCGTGCAGGGCGTCCAGGAACGTCGACTCCTGCGCCGCGCGCAACTGCTCCTTGATGTGCTGGACGGATGCGGGCGAGACATGCTGCGCGATGTCGGCGGCGTACTCGTGCACCGCGTCCAGCAGCGTCTCGCGCGGCACCAGCCGGTGCACCAGCCCGATCCGTTCGGCCTCGTCGGTCGTGAAGGTGCGGCCGGAGACGAGCAGCTCGGCCGCGCGGCTGCCGCCGATGAGCCGGGGGAGCAGGTAGGACGCGGAGTGCAACGCCGGCAACCCACGGCGTGCGAACGCCGTGCTCAGCCGGGCGCCCGGCACGGCGAAGCGGACGTCGCACATCATCGTCTGCACCAACCCGAAGCCCGCCGCGGCGCCGTTGATCGCCGCGATCATCGGCTTGGGGACCGTGAGCGGATACCACTCGGCCTGTTCGATCTCGGCCATCTCCGGGTTGAACTCGCCGGTCTGCGTGTAGACCTGCAGCTCGTCGGTGTCGGCGCCGGGGCAGAAGGTGTCGCCCGCACCGGTGACGACGATGCAGCGCACCGAGCCGTCCTCCACACACTCCTGCAGGCGGCCGTAGTACCGACGCTGCAACGGGATCGTCCACGCGTTGCGTCGGTGCGGGCGGTTGAGGGAGAGGACGGCGACGCCGTCGCGGTCCTCGCGCAGGACGAGTTCGTCGGTCACTTCGCTACCTCCGGAAGGGTGTTGCAGCACCTGCCGTCGCATTACAGTAAACAGAGTCACTCCGCCGGGCAACAGCGTCAGAAGGGTGGGCGTGCCGATGCGTGCCTGGCTGGTCGAGCACACCGGGGACCCTGCCGAGGCGATGACCCTCGTCGACCGTCCCGCGCCGGAGGCAGGCCCGGGTGAGGTGGTCGTCCGGGTCGGGGCGTGCGGTCTCGGCTATCCCGATCTGTTGCTGACGCAGGGCAAGCACCAGGAGCGGGCCGCACTGCCGTTCACCCCCGGGATGGAGATCGCCGGCACCGTGCACCGCGTGGGCGCCGGCGTGACCCTGGCGCCGGGTGACCGGGTGGTCGGCATCGCGCGCCTGCCCCACGGCGGTCTGGCCGAGTTCGCCGTCGCTGCGGAGACCGACCTGCACCCGCTGCCCGAGCGGATCGCCGACGTCACGGCAGCGGCGATGCACACCGCCTACCAGACCGCATGGTTCGGCCTGCATCATCGCGCTGCGCTCCAGGCGGGGGAGACGCTGCTGGTCAACGCAGGCGCGGGTGGCGTCGGCGCCGCGGCGATCGCACTCGGTGTCGCGGCGGGCGCGCGGGTCGTCGCGACCGCGGGTGGCGCGGCCAAGACCGAACTCTGCCGACGGATGGGTGCCGAGCACGCGATCGACTACCTCGAGCACCCCGACTTCGCGCCGCTGATCAACGAGCTCACGGCCGGGCGAGGGGCCGACGTGGTCTTCGACCCGGTCGGCGGCGACGTCTTCGACCGCAGCCGGCGCTGCATCGCGTGGGAGGGGCGCCTGCTCGTGATCGGCTTCGCCTCCGAGACCATCCCGGTCGTCAAGGTGAACCACCTGCTCATCAAGAACTACTCGGTGCTCGGCCTGTACTGGGGCCCGTACAAGGACCGCGCGCCGCACCTGATCCGGCGCGCACACGACGAGATCGTGCAGCTCGTGCTCGACGGTCGGGTCGATCCGCTGGTCATGCGGACCGAGCCGCTCACATCCGCCGCCACGGCGCTGCAGTCGCTCGCCGGGCGAGGCACCTACGGACGAGTGGTGGTGACGCCATGACCCTCCGCACCGAGACCGACGGCGGCGTAGCAGTGCTGACGATCGATCGCCCCGAGCGCCGCAACGCGCTCGACGACCGCACCATGCGCGGGCTCGCCGACGCGTTCGCCGGGTTCCGCGACGACGACGCCGTGCAGGCGGTCGTCCTGACCGGCGCCGGGGACAAGGCGTTCTCGTCCGGCGTCGATCTCGCCGCGTTCGCCGAACGCCCACCGACCGATGCGGACAGCGACTGGTACGCGCTGCGCGACTTCCTCGGCAGCGTCTACCCGAAGCCGATCGTCGCCGCGGTCAACGGTGTGGCGGTCGCGGCCGGGCTCGAGCTGTTGCTCGCATGCGACGTCATCGTCGCCGCGGAGCACGCCTCGTTCGGCATCCCGGAGGTCAAGCGCGGCCTCATCGCCGCCGGCGGCGGCACCGACCTGCCGCGCCGACTCCCGCTGGCGGTGGCGCTCGAGGTCGGCCTGACCGGCGAGCGCATCGACGCCGGCCGCGCCCACCAGCTCGGGTTGGTGAACCATCTCCGGCCTTCCGACGACGTCCTGCCGGAGGCGATCCGCGTGGCCCGGCTCATCGCGGCGAACGCGCCGCTCTCGCTGCGGCTCACCAAGGAACTGATGTACGCCTCGCTCGACCTCGACCGGGCCGCGAGCCTCGCGCGTGCGCACGAGGCCGGGCTGCGGATCAATGCGAGCGCCGACGCGCACGAGGGTGCCGTCGCGTTCGTCGAGCGTCGCGCCCCGCGCTGGACGGGACGATGACCTCCCGTCCGGCCGCAGTGGCTCCGGCGGCACCGGCGATCCCGGAGTCGGGCTACCTGTTCCCGGTCGAGTCGACGCACCTGCACTTCTTCGCCCGTGCCATCGGTGACCGCGACGCCGATGTCGTCGACCACCGCGTGGCGACCGCTCCGCCCACCTTCACTGCGGCGCACATCCAGTTCATGTCGGCCAATCCGCTGCGTCCGCACGGCGACGACCCGTGGGTGGGGTCGGGGCGCACGGCGTCCGGCGCCCCTGCCGCGGCCTTCGGCGCCGGCCTGCACGCCGAGCAGGCGTACGTGTACCACCGGCCCGTCCGGGCCGGGCAGGTGGTGCGCGTCGACCACCGGCAGGGGCGCAGCTGGGTCAAGCCGCGGCGCCAGGGCGGCCACCTGTCCTTCTCCGAGGTCCTCACCGACTTCCGCGACACGGCCTCAGACGAGCTGTTGCAGTCGGTGAGCCAGGTGGCCGTCGTGCTGAGTCCCGATCCCGCGCCGGACGGTGTGACCACCGACGACGGTGCGGCGCCGCCCGGCCCGGCCGCGACCGCCGGCACGGGCGAGCACCGCGACCTCGTGATCGCGGACGGCCTGACCCGCAGCCGCCTCGTGATGTATGCCGGCGCGAGCGGCGACTACAACCCCTTGCACACCGATGAGGTCTTCGCGACGCAGGCCGCCGGGTACCCGTCCGTGTTCGCGCACGGCATGTGGACGATGGGGGCGTCCGGGCGGGTGCTGACCGTATGGTTCGGCGTCGACGCCCTGCGCACCTACCGCGCCTCGTTCCGCGGGCAGGTCTGGCCCGGCGAGACGCTGACCGCGCGGGCGACCGTCGTCGGCGAGCGTGCCGGTGAGCTCGTCCTGGAGCTCGTCACGACCACGCACGAGGGACGCGTCGTCATGACCGGGGGCGCGACGGTCATCGCGCCCTGAGGCGGCTCGCCGGTCAGCCGGCCAACTTCCCCGACCCGATCAGTTCGCGGGCGCGCGCGGCGATGCGTGCTGCCGACCGGCCGAACGCGGCTGCCTGGGGCGACGGCGTCAGGCCACGACGACCGCGCACGCCGACACCGTAGGTCACCGACGAGTAGCGGAAGAGGTCGAAGGCCACCATCAGGTCGAAGTCCGCCGGCAGCGCTTCGCCACGCTCGTCGCAGTACCAGCCGAGCACCTCGTCGCGGTCCGGGAGCCCGGCCGCTGCGAGGTCGACGGTGGTGAGATCACCGATCGGGCCGAGGTCCGCGTAGAAGGGCAGCACCAGCAGCGCTGCGTCCGCCCACACCGGCGCGATCGTCGACAGTTCCCAGTCGAGCACCCCCACCACCCGCGGCCGCACCGCGTCGAAGACGACGTTGCCGGTGCGGATGTCCGCGTGCGTGATGCCGACCGGCCCGTCGTGGTCGTCGGGCAGCGCATCCTCGAGCCAGGCGATCAACCAGTCGAGATCGGGCAGCGGCTCCTCGCCCCAGCCCCGGTAGGTGTCGGTGTGCCGGCGCAGTTGCCGCCGCAGGAAGCCCTGCGGTCGCCCGAAGCCGTCGAGGCCGAGGGCCTGCCAGTCCTGTCGGTGCAGCCGCGCGAAGACGCGGGTGTAGTCCTCCCACGCCGCGCGGCGGTCGGCGCGTGCCAGCTGCGGCAGTCCGTTGTCGTCGACGATGCGGCCGTCGACGAAGTCCATGACGTAGAAGCGCGCGCCGATGACGCTCTCGTCATCGCAGTACAGGTGCACCCGCGGCACCGGCACCGTCGTCCCGGCCAGCGCGCCCAGCACCCGGTACTCGCGGTCGATGGCGTGCGCCCAGTCGCCGACGCCCTGTGGCCGCATCCGCACCACGAGGACCGAGCCGTCGGCGGCGTCGAGACGGACCGTCGGGTTCGACTGGCCGCCCTTGAGCAGCGTCGCCCGCCCCGGTGCCACGTAGCCGGACAGGTGCTCGGTGAGGTAGTCGTCGAGTCCGACGGTGTCGATCGGAGCGGCCATCGTCTGACAGTAGACAGCGTCACCCGGCCGGACTAGCTTCAACCAACGTCACTACAGTTAGCAGTGTGAGACGCGGGGGGGCGGCCGGGTGTTCGAGTCCGTCCTGGTGGCCAACCGTGGCGAGATCGCCTGCCGCGTCATCAGGACCCTGCGGTCGCTCGGCATCCGCTCGATCGCGGTGCACTCCGCGGCTGACGCCGGGGCCAAGCACGTCCGCGAGGCCGATGAGGCGTATCCGCTCAGCGGCCCGAACCCCGGTGCGGGCTACCTCGACATCGACGCGATCGTCGCGGCCGTGCGGGCGACGGGCGCCGAGGCGGTGCATCCCGGCTACGGCTTCCTGTCCGAGCACGCCGCGTTCGCCCGCCGCGTGACGGCCGCCGGTGCGGTGTTCGTCGGCCCGTCCGCCGACTGCATCGATGCGATGGGTGACAAGATCAACGCGCGCAGGATCGTCGGCGAGGCAGGCGTTCCGATCGGACGCGGCACGAGCACGGCAGTCCCTGACATCGATGCGGCACGCGCCGCCGCGCACCGGATCGGGTACCCGGTGATGGTGAAGGCCGCCGGTGGCGGCGGCGGCATCGGCATGGGGATCGAGGAGACCCCGGCGCCCGGGCTGTCCGAAGACGTCCGCGCAGCGATGCACGCCGCCTCGGTCCGCGTCGGCGAGGCCGTCGGCTACCGCGGCGCGGGCGCCGTCGAGTGGCTCGTCGATCCGGCCGACGGCTCGTTCGTCTTCCTCGAGATGAACACGCGCCTCCAGGTCGAGCACACGGTCACCGAGCTGGTCACCGGCCTCGACCTCGTGGCGGAGCAGTTGCGCGTCGCGGCCGGCGAGCCACCCGGCTTCGACCCGCTCCGTCCACCCCGGCCGGACGGCAACGCGATCCAGTTGCGGGTGTGCGCCGAGGACCCGGTGCGGTTCCTGCCCGGCCCCGGATGCATCGAGCAGTGGGAGCCGCCCGAGGGCGTGCGCGTCGACGCCGGGGTGGACGAGGGTGACGTGGTGACGCCCTACTACGACTCGCTGCTCGCGAAGGTCTGCGTGCGGGCGCCGGACCGGCCGTCCGCCGTCGCACGGTCCCGAGCGGCGGTCGAGGCGTTCCGGCTGCGCGGACCACGACACAACCTCCCGTTCCTCGCGGAGGTGCTCGCCGACCCGGGCTTCGCGGCCGGGGAGTACGACACCGGCCTGGTGGCGCGGTTGCGTCCGGAGGGGGTGGGATGACCGACTGGCAGTCCGCGGTGGACGAGATCCGCGAGCGCGAGGCGCTCGGCCGCCGCATGGGTGGGCCGGAGAAGGTCGCGCGCCAGCACGCCAACGGCAAGCTCGACGTGCGGCAGCGGATCGACGCGCTGCTCGACGCCGGCAGCTTCCGCGAGCTCGGCACGCTGTCCGGCAAGGCGCGCTACGAGCACGGCGGACTCCGCGAGTTCCTGCCCACGAACTTCCTCACCGGACGCGGCCGCATCGACGGGCGCATGGTCGTCGTCGGTGCCGACGACTTCACCGTGCGCGGCGGTGCCTCCGACGCGTTCAACATCCGCAAGCAGATCTACAGCGAGCAGATGGCCAACGAGTTGCGCGTGCCGATCGTGCGGCTGGTCGACGGCACGGGTGGCGGCGGCAGCATCCGGAGCCTGGTCGAGATGGGCCGCACCTACGTCCCGGCGCTGCCCGGCTGGGAGGTGTCGGCCGACAACCTGGCCACCGTGCCCGTGGTCTCGCTCGCGCTCGGCCCGTGTGCCGGCTTCGGCGCCGCCCGTGTGGTCGCGAGCCACTACTCGGTCATGGTGCGCGGCATCAGCCAGATCTTCACCGCCGGGCCCCCGCTCGTCGCGGCGATCGGCGAGACCGTCACCAAGGACGAGCTCGGCGGTGTGGACGTGCACGGCCGCAACGGCACCGTCGATGCCGTGGTCGACTCGGAGGCCGAGGCCTTCGAGTGCACGCGCCGCTTCCTGTCCTACCTGCCGTCGTCGGTGCACGACCTGCCGCCGCGTGCCGAGCCCACCGACGACCCCGACCGCAGGGACGACTGGCTCGTGCGTGCGATCCCTGTCGAGCGGCGCCGGGTCTACAAGATCCGTCCGATCATCGAGTCGATCGTCGACACCGGCTCGTTCTTCGAACTGGGCGCTCGCTTCGGTCGCGCGCTCGTCACCGGGCTCGCGCGGCTCGACGGCTGGCCCGTGGCGGTCATGGCGAACGACCCGTACATCTACGGCGGCAGCTGGGGTGCGGACGCGGCCGACAAGGCCGTCCGCTTCGTCGACCTCGCCGACACCTTCCACCTGCCGGTGGTGCACCTCGTCGACAATCCCGGGTTTCTCATCGGCACGGAGGCCGAGAAGAGCTCGGCGATCCGGCACGGCATGCGGGCGCTGTCGGCGGTGTACCAGGCGCGCGTCCCGTGGTGCTCGATCATCCTGCGCAAGGTCTTCGGGGTCGGTGGCGCCGGGCACTCGAACGCCGCGCGGCTGCAGTACCGCTACGCGTGGCCGTCGGCCGACTGGGGCTCGATCCCCGCCGAGGGCGGGGTCGAGGCCGCCTACCGCGCCGAGCTCGAGGCGAGCGACGACCCCGCCGCGCTGATGGCCGACATCATGGCGCGCATCGCCGACGTGCAGGGCGTGATCAAGACGGCCGAGGCGTTCGACATCGAGCAGCTCATCGATCCGCGCGACACCCGTCCGTTGCTCTGCGAGTTCGCCGACCTGGTGGCGCCGCTGCGCACACCCGGACGCGTGGCGTGGGGGTTGCGGCCATGAGGTACCCGCGCGACGAGGTCGTCCTGCCGCTGGTGATCGAGCAGCGGGCGGGCACGATCCCCGACCGGCCGTACCTGGTCGACGTCGAGGGCGGCTCGTCCACCTACGGCGAGCTGCACGCGCGGGCGCTGCTGTGGGCGCGTGCGCTGATGCGGCTGGGCGTGCAGCCGGGCGCGAGGGTCGTGACGATGCTGCACAACACCGTCGAGAACTACGCGCTGTGGTTCGGCATCGCCTGGGCCGGCGCGGTCGAGGTGCCCGTCAACGTCGACCTGCGCGGCACCGTGCTCGCGCACCAGCTGCGGCTGCCTGCCGCCGAGCTGGTCATCGCCGACGCGTCCGCCGTCGCCAACATCATGGCTGCTGCCGAGAGCGTGCCGGCGCTGCAGCGCGTGATCACGCTGCAGGAGCCCGAGGACGCGGCCGGCCGGTTGACCGTCCTGCCGGTGGCCGACGTGCTCGCCGGCGTCGACGACGAGCCCGTGCGCCCCTACGCCGAGCTGCAGCCGTGGGACATCGCGTCGGTGATCTACACGTCCGGTACGACCGGGCCCTCCAAGGGCGTGCTCATGCCGTGGGGCCAGTTGCACGCCGGCCAGATGCTGACCGTCACCGGCGTGCTCGGCGGTCCCAGTCCGGACAAGGTCATGTACGTGACCGGGCCGCCGAACCACGTGCAGGCCAAGGGTGCGGCGGCGGTCATGGCCATGCTCGGTGGTGTCGCGGTGATGCGGCACGCCTTCAGCGGCAGCCGGTTCTGGGACGAGGTGCGGCAGTACCGCGCGACCGACGCCGCCCTGATCGGGGCCATGGCGCAGTTCCTGCTGTCCGCGCCGCCACGGCCGGACGACGCCGATACGACGCTGACGAACGTGCTCATGGCGCCGGTCGTGCCCGCCGTCGACGAGTTCAACGCCCGCTTCGGCACCCGCGTGTGGAGCGCGTACAACATGACCGAGATCAGCGTCCCGACCTACCTCGGCGAGTGGCGGCCGGGGGACACCCCGAACTGCGGGCCGATCCGCGAGGGGTACCCGTCCTACGAACTGCGCATCGTCGATGCCCACGACCACGAGGTCGCCGACGGCGAGGTCGGCGAGCTGATCCTGCGCACCGCCGAGCCGTGGACGCTGAACGCCGGCTACCTCGACATGCCGCAGGCGACGGTCGACGCCTGGCGTAACGGCTGGTTCCACACCGGTGACGCGTTCCGCCGCGATGAGCAGGGCCGCTACCTGTTCGTCGACCGGCTCAAGGACACCATCCGCCGTCGGGGCGAGAACGTGTCGTCCTACGAGGTCGAGGCCGAGGCGATCCTGCATCCCGGCGTGCTCGAGTGCGCGGCGATCGCCGTGCCCGCCGACGAGGCCGAGGACGAGATCAAGCTGGTCGTCATCCGGCAGCCCGACTCCGCCGTGACGGCCGAGCAGTTGTGGGCGTACCTCGACGAGCGGTTGCCGCGGTTCATGGTGCCGCGCTACGTCGAGTTCCTCGACGCCCTGCCCAAGACGCCGACGCTGCGCGTGCAGAAGGCGCTGATCCCGCGCACCGTCGACGGTGCGCACGACCGGACGCAGGTGTCCCCGTGACCCGCCCCGATGCCGTCATCGTCGCCTGCGCCAGGTCACCCATCGGCCGTGCGTTCAAGGGATCGCTGCGCGAGATGCGTCCCGACGACATGGCCGTGCAGATGATCGGGGCAGCGCTGGCGCAGGTGCCGGAGCTCGACCCGTTCGACATCGAGGACATCGTCGCGGGCTACACCCAGCCGCAGGGCGAGACCGACTACAACGTCGCCCGCAACCTCGCCGTCGAGCTCGGGTGGGACTCCGTGCCGGGCACGACGGTCACGCGCTACTGCTCGTCGAGCCTGCAGAGCACCCGCATGGCGTTCCATGCCATCCGCTCCGGCGAGGGCGACGTGTTCCTGTCCGTCGGGCTCGAGAGCGTCAGTCGGCACGCGGCCGCCTTCCCGCAGCCGCTGCCGGACACCCGCCACCCGATGTTCCTGCACCTGGACGAAGGCACCGCGGCGTACGCCGCAGGCGGGCGCACCTGGAGCGATCCGCGTGAGCACGGCGGCATCCCGGACCTGTTCATCGGAATGGGACTGACCGCAGAGAACGTCGCGCAGCTGATGGGCATCACCCGCGAGGAACAGGACGAGTTCGCGCTGGCGAGCCAGCAACGTGCTGCAGCCGCGATCGAGCGCGGCTTCTTCGCCACGGACATCACCCCGATCCGGCTGGACGACGGCACCCTCCTCACCGCCGACGACGGCCCGCGGCCGCAGACGACCCTCGAGACACTCGCGGGCCTGCCACCGGCGTTCCGTCCGGACGGCACGGTGACGGCCGGCAACTGCTGCCCGCTCAACGACGGTGCCGCGGCGGTCGTCGTCATGAGCGACCGCCGCGCCGCGGAGCTGGGCATCACCCCGCTCGCTCGCATCGTGGCCACGGCAGCCACCGGCCTGAGCCCGGAGATCATGGGCCTGGGCCCGGTCGAGGCCAGCCGGCTCGCGCTGCGGCGCGCGGGCCTCACGATGGCCGACATCGACCTCGTCGAGATCAACGAGGCCTTCGCCGCACAGGTGATCGGCAGCGCCCGCGAGCTGGCCATCCCGCACGACAAGCTGAACGTGAACGGCGGCGGCATCGCGCTCGGCCACCCGTTCGGCGCGACCGGAGCGCGCATCCTCACGACGCTGCTGCACAGCCTCGCCGAACGGGACGCGCAGTTCGGGCTGGAGACGATGTGCGTCGGTGGCGGTCAGGGCATGGCGATGATCGTCGAGCGGCTGCGCTGACCGCGCTCCCTCCCGAGCGCTAAGGGCGGAACTTCCGCGCCTGCGCCGAGTCGATGTACTCGTCCAGGCGGGTGGCCCTGCCCTCGGCGTTGACGTACAGCACGGCGCAGGCGTCCATCGACAGCTCCTCGCCGGTGGTGCGGTGCGTGCCGCGCAGGACGTGCTGCTGCACCACGCCGCCGTCGAAGACGTGGATGCGGCGCTCGGTGTACCGGCGGTCGGCCACCCACTGCGCCATCTTCTCGAGCAGGTCGGCGTTCTGGGCGACGGTCGTCTCGCGGCCGTCGTGGTTGTGCCAGATGACCGCGTCCTCGGTGTAGATGTCGTACAGGTCGGTCGCGTCGCCGGCCTCGGCGGCGGCGATGATCCGGTCGAGCAGCTGGACGTAGGGGTGGCGCGGTGCGTCGGTCATGCGGGTGGCTCCGTCTCGTTCGGTGGCGGTGCGATGTGCGGGTGAGCGCTGTGCGATGTCAGTCCTGGCGGCCGAACCGGGCGCGGCGCTGCATCGCCTCGCGGTACTCGGCCTCCAGGCGGTCGATGACGACCGTCGTCGGTTCGACGGCGTGGATGGTGCCGAGGCCCTGCCCGGCGGCCCAGATGTCCTTCCAGCGGGTGTGCCCGTCGGCGTTGCCGCTGTTGTAGCTGCGCTGGGCCGGCACGGTCAGGTCGTCCAGGTCGTAGCCGTTCGCGATGAGGCTCGGACGCAGCCAGGACGCGTCGGTGCCGGTGACCGCGGAGCTGACGATGAGGTCGTCGACCCCGTGGTCGACGATCATCTGCTTGTACTCGGGCTGCGCCATGCTCTCGTCGGTGGCGAGGAACCGCGTGCCGACATAGACGAGGTCGGCGCCGGCGGTGATGGCGCCGGCGACGCCGTGCCCATCACTGATCCCACCGCCCACCGCGACGATGCCGTCGAAGAACTCGCGCACGGCGCTCACGAACGCGAAGGGGGACAGGTGTCCCGTGTGCCCGCCCGCGCCGGCCGAGATGCAGGCGAGGCCGTCGACCCCCGCGGCCGCCGCCTTGCGGGCGAGCGCGACGCTCACGACGTCGGCGATGACCACGCCCCCGTAGCCCTGCACCGTCTCCATCACCGGACGCGGTGAGCCCAGCGCGGTGATCACGATGGGTGGCCGGTGGGCGGCGACGACCTCGAGGTCGGCGGGCAGCCGCTCGTTCGTGCTGTGCGTGACGAGGTTGAGCGCCCACGGGAGGTCCGGGCCGAGCGCCGAGGCGATCGTCGTCAGCCACTCGTCGAGCTGCTCGGTGGTGCGACAGTTCGGGGCGGGGAACGCACCGATCGCGCCCGCGCGGCCCGCGGCGATGACGAGATCCGGCCCCGAGATCAGGAACATCGGCGCGGCGATCACCGGGACGCGCAGCCGGTCGAGGAGGTCCATGGGCGGTCGCTCCCCTCCGGCGGCCGACCGACCGCGACGTACTACAGTTAGCAGTGCTGCTCGATGCACTGAATCATGCGGCGCACCCACCGCGCAAGCGGTCGGCGAGTCTTGTCGGTGCCGTCGAGTCACTGCTATTACTGAAGTATGAGCCGACAGCTGGACGCCTATGTCTACGACGCGGTGCGCACGCCACGCGCGCGGGTACGCCGCGACGGGGGTGCGCTCGCCGGGGTCGCGCCGCACGAGCTGATGGGGCAGCTGATGCACGCCCTCGACGACCGCAACGGCCTGTCCGCCAGGGGCGCCCGGGTCGACGAGGTGATCCTGGGCGTCAGCACCGTCACCGGGGCCCAGGCCGGCAACATCGCGCGGGCCTCGGCGATCCACGCCGGCTGGCCCGACGACGTGTCCGGCACGGTCGTCGGCCGCCTGTGCTGCTCCGGCCTCGACGCACTGGCGAACGCCGCCGCACAGGTGACCGCAGGGACCGCCGACCTCGTCGCCGCCGGTGGTGTCGAGTCGATGTCGCAGGTGCCGATGATGTCCGACCGTCCGGGCATCCACTTCGACGCCGAGCTCGCCGAGCGCACCGGCTTCGTCACGATCGGCGTCTCTGCCGACGCGACGGCGGCCGTCGCCAAGCTCGAGCGGGCCGAACTGGACGCCTACGGCCTCCGCTCGCACCGGCACTCGGCGGCCGCCTGGGCGGCCGGGCACTTCGACGGCAGCGTGATCCCCGTGCGCGACAGGGACGGCGAGGTGCTGCTCGAGCGCGACGACGCCATCCGTCCGCAGATGACGCTGCCGGACTTCGAGGCGATGCCGCTGCTCTTCCCCGACGACGCCGAGGCGCACGCGCGGGTCGGCCGCCGGCTGCCCGAACTGGGGGAGTTCCCCGCCGTGCACACGGCGGCGTGCGCGCCGCAGATCGTCGACGGTGCGTCGCTGGCGCTCATCGGGACCCGCTCGGCCGGTGACGCGCTCGGCGCGCGGCCGCGGGCGCGGATCGTCGCCACGGCCACTGCGGCCGTGCGCTCGCCGTTGCTGACCGCGACGCTCGACGCGATTCGGCGCGCCTTGGCGATGGCCGGCCTCACGCCGGGCGACCTCGACATCGTCGAGGCGAACGAGTCGTTCTCGGTGAGCCCGCTGCTCGTGCAGCGCGAGTTCGGCTTCCCCGACGACGTCCTCAACGTCGACGGCGGCGCGATCTCGATGGGGCACCCGCTCGGCGCCAGCGGCGGCATCCTGCTGGCCACCGCCCTGGGTGCGCTCGAGCGCACGGGCGGGCGCTACGCGTTGCTCACCATTCCCGCAGCGCTCGGCCTCGGCACCGCCGTCGTCGTCGAACGTCTCGACTGAGAGGACACCGCGGTGACCGCACTGCCCGCCGTCCGTCAGCTGGTGTTCCTCGCCGCCGACCTCGACACGACGCTGTCGAACGCGAAGCGCGAGCTCGGCCTGCGTGACGGCGTCGACGACGCCGAGGGGATGGCCGCGC
>NZ_JBQCEE010000391.1:0-2981 GCF_051960575.1 Jatrophihabitans sp. | reverse complement strand
CGCGCCGCATACGGGCGCCAACGTCCGCATCGACAGCCTCGGCGACCGCTGGTTCGCCGCCAACTACGACGGCGCCAAGCGGATCCTCGGCGCGCAGTTCGGCGGCGTGCCGATGACGGGCGGCGCGACGACCTTCACCACCGGCAGCGACAACGCCGACAGCAGCACCGCATTCACTCCCGACGTCGTCTACTTCACCCATTAGAGGGGTCATGAGCGCATTCCAAGCTTCCGATGCACGTGCCGTGTCCGGGCGTATCCTCACGCTTCCCCGCGTAGTCGCAGTCGCCGCCGTCGTCCTGCTCGTGAGCGCGACGATCGCGCTCGCCGCCGATAAGCCGGCACCCGCGAGCAAGCCGAAGTCGCAGGCGAAGGCGCCGCAGCAGGTTCTGGTCGTGCCGAACGTGCAGGGCCAGCTGTTCGTCTTCTCGTCGGGAACGCTCGAGGACAACGGCTTCGGCTGGAAGGTCCGCGGAGCCGTCCACGGCTTCCCCGCCAACAGGGTCGTCCGCCAGAGCCCGAAGCCCGGCACGCACGTGGTCAACACCGGGGCTCCGACGATCACCCTGTGGCTTGCGCGCGGCACGGGTCCCGAGGTCGGCCTGCCCCAGGACAGGTCGCAGTACGGGGCGAGCCTGATCCGGCGCGCGAGGCACGCCAACTCGGGCTAGGCGATGGCGACGCGAATCCGGGCGTGGCTCGCACGGGAGGACGGCATGACTCTGCCCGAACTGCTCACGACCATGGCCATCCTCGGGATCGTGATGACCGGAATCCTCGGCGTCTCGATCAGCGGCCTTCACGCGACGACTGACTTGAACCAGCGCTTCCAGGCCCAGCAGGACGCCCGCGTCGCCCTCACCAAGATGCGGAACGACGTCCAGTCCTCCTGCTCCGCCGCGGTGGTGCAGCTGAACGGGTCGACCGTCGCGGCCGGTACGGCAGGCGACACCGTCACGCTCGACGACACGTGCATCAGAGTCAACGGTGCCGCCGGTCCCCAGGTGACGTGGTGCGCGACGGGGACCAGCTCCCCGTACAAGCTCTATCGCCAGGTCGGTGCCACCTGCGCCGCGAGCACCGGAGTCCTGCAGGCACAGAACCTCACGACGAAGGCCGTCTTCACCTCGGTGCTCACGACCGGCTTCCACCCGCAGCTGACGGTCAAGCTCCCGCTGGACGCGAACCTCAAGCCCGGTCGGGCGGCCAACCAGGACCTCTACACGCTCACCGACACCATGATGCTCAGGAACGCGCCGGTCTCATGATGCGTCGCGTCCTCAGCCGCTTCCGGAACGAGCGCGGCCAGTCGCTCGTCATCGCCCTGCTCGTGATGACCTTCCTGGCGCTCGCGCTCGGCGCCGTGATGATCTTCACCGCCGGCAACCAGCGGAACGCCAACATCCAGAAGGCGCAACAGGTCGCGGGCTCGCTCGCAGAAGCCGGAGTCAACAACGCGGTCTCGGTGCTTGCCCAGGCCGCCAACTGCACGCCGCTGTGCGGCGCCGGCAACAAGTACCTGATCCCCCAGGCGAACGGCAGCCCGAGCCCGCTGCTCCCGGTCGACCTGGCGCACGCCAATCTGACCACCTACTCGACCGGCAAGGTCTGGTGGTGGGGATCGGTCGCCAACGTCACCACGGGGCCGCAGTCCGGCTGGGGCTGGTGGTGGACGCTGCATGCGAAGGCGCAGGTGAACAACCCGACGGGGGCCGCTCCGCTCGTGAAGTACATGACCGCGAAGCTTCAGGTGAACGGTCCGCCGTCGGTGAGCTACCAGGTCGCCGTCTGGAACACCGTCTATTCGCCGGGCGGGCCGACCCCGGGTACCTGTGACACCTCGGTCGGGCAGGGCGTCACGATCAACGTCCCGGTCTACGTCGGCGGCAACCTCTGCATGGGACAGAACGCGTCGATCATCAAGCCGGTCTACGTCGGCGGCTTCCTCACCTTCAACAACAAGCAGAGCTCGATCGGCACGAAGACCTCGCCGGTCAACTCCGCCCACGTCGGCGGCTACTGCCAGGTCAGCAGCGGCGGGCAGGTCAATCCGTGCAAGAGCGAGCCGGTGCCGGGCAACCAGCCGAACACGAACGTCTGGGTCAGCGGCGCACCCACCAATCTGACCGGACCCGCGTCGGACTTCGCGAACGTCTCGGCGCCGACGATCTGCTGGGGCCCGGGCACCTGCGCCGGCGACCCCGTCGGCGGCTGGTACACCGTCTCCTCACCCGGGCCGCTGAATCCGTGCTCGTCGACCAGCGGGACGCCTCCGACGTTCGACAACGACACGACGATGAACGACAGCGTCCTCACGACGTTCAACCTCACGCCGGCCACGAGTTACACCTGCAAGACCGGGCAGGGGCAGCTCTCGTACAACGCGGCGACGCGGGTGCTCACGATCACCGGCACCGTCTTCATCGACGGCAACGTCACCTTTACGACCACGGGCAACCAGCCGATCACGTACACGGGCACGGGCTCCGGCGGCAGTTGCACGCAGACGGCGGACTGCCAGGCAGTTCTCTTTGCCAGCGGCGACATCTCGGTCAACAGCGAGATGCTCTGCGCGGCCGTCAGCGGCACCAACTGCGACTGGAACAACTGGGACCCGAACAAGAAGATCCTCATCCTGGCCTCGAACGGCCCGAACGGCGTCACGGTCGGGCCGTCGCAGAGCTCGTTCCAGGGCGGCCTCTACGCCACGAACACGGTGGCCACCGGCCAGAGCGCCCAGACCGAGGGACCGCTCGTCTCCGGTAACAAGACCGTGATCGTGGGGCAGCAGTTCGGCGGCACCTTCCCGCCGATCACCATCCTGCCGCTTTCGATCCAGCAGCCGCCCGGCGCCTTCTGGATCTCCCCGCCGACCGACTTCTGTAACGGCCCCGCCTGCACCTGATGCCGCAGGGCGCTCAAGCGCCGTTGCTCCGGTGTCGATAAGAAGGTGATGGACTTCGTCCTGCCTCTCGTCTTCG
>NZ_JBQCEE010000390.1:0-4242 GCF_051960575.1 Jatrophihabitans sp. | reverse complement strand
CGGGTGCGTCTCCGGAGGTTGATCGCTGCCCTCGCGCTGGCCGGCGCCTTGCCGGCGTCGCTGCTGGCCGCCCCGGCGGTGCCCGCGTCGGCCACGACGCCGACGGTCGCCCCGGCACTGACGGCGCCGGCCGACGGCGCCGCCTTCGGGCCCGACTCGCTGCTGCGCTGGGGCGCCGTGGCGGGTGCGGTCGGGTACGAGGTGCAGATCGCCACCGACCCGAGCTTCGGCAGCATCGTCTACGACCTGCACACGGCCGGCCGCAGCGCGGTCCCGGCCACCCAGCTGCCCGCTGGCACGCTGTACTGGCACGTGCGCGCCACCGACCTGTCGAACAATGCCGGCCCGGCCAGCGCCACCCGCTCGATCGTCACCGTCGCCGCGGACGCGCCGACGCCGCTCACGCCCCAGGACGGCGACCAGAAGACGTTCCCGGACGACCCGCCGGTGTTCAGCTGGACGGCGGTCGACGGCGTCAAGAGCTACCTGCTCGAGGTCGACGACGCCGCCGACTTCGTCAACCCGACGACCTACAAGACGGCGAACACGTCGTTCACCCTGACCACGCCGCAGACCTTCGGCCAGACGTACTGGTGGCGCGTGTCGGCGGTGCTGGTGAGCGGGCAGTCGACCCCGACGACGAGCCCGCGCAGCTACTCGATCGGCTGGGCGTCGCAGCCCTCGTTACTGACGCCGACCCAGGGCCAGACGGTCGCCGACACGGTGTTCCACTGGAGCACGGTGCCCGGCGCGGCCACCTACACCCTCGACGTCAGCCCCAACATCGCCTTCGCGAACAACCCCGTGCTGCACGTCGAGAAGCTCACCTCGACGCAGTACTCGCCGCCGACGACGCTGGACAACGGCACCTACTTCTGGCGCGTGCAGGCCGTCGACGCGGCCGGTGACACCGGCGCCTGGTCGGACACGGGCACCTTCACCCGGGCGTGGGTCGCGCAGGGCGTGCCCGAGCGGCCGACGCTGCTCACGCCCGTGTGGAGTCCCGGCGGGCCGATCCCGCACGTCAACGGCGATCTCGGACTCAGCTGGACGCCCGTGCACCATGCGTCGAGCTACGAGATCGAGATCAGCACCGACCCGAACTTCTCGCCGGGCCTGAGCGCGCAGTGCTACACCAACCACACCGCGTTCCAGCCGTACGTGCGCAAGGCGCCGTCGAGCGAGGGCTCGTGCGGCATCGACAAGCTGTCGACCGGCGTCGCCTACTACTGGCACGTGCGGGGCATCGACGACCCGGGTGAGGTGCTCGGCGTCTGGTCGGACGCGGCCACCGGCGCCACGTGGCAGTTCGTCCTCGACCCGCCCATGCCGACGCCGACGGGCCCGACGCCGCTGTACCCGGACGCCGTGACGCCCGCGCCCGAGCTCGGCGCCGGCCTGCAGTGGTCGTCGGTGCCGGGTGCCGAGAAGTACCAGGTCGTGCTGCAGCGACCGGACGGCAGCCTCACCTCACCCATCACGACCTACGGCACGAGCTGGTCACCGCTGACGCGCCTCACGCCCGCCGGCGTCTACGGCTGGAGCGTCCGCGCGGTCTTCGGCAACGGCGACGTCAGCGCCGCCCCGGCCATCGGCTGGCCGAGCTTCAGCACCCCCGCCGCAGGCACCGCGTCCGCGGTCTCGATCACCTCGCCGGCCGCCGGCGCGGCGTCGGACCGCATGCCCGACATGGCCTGGACGGCGGTGCCGGCGGTCTCCGGCACCAGCCCGGTGACCTACGACGTGCACGCGTCGATCAACGGGTTCGACCAGGTGCTCGCGTCCGGCCTGCCCTACGCCTCGTTCACCTCCACCGGCGTCCCCCTGCCGCCCGGCACCTACACGTGGTACGTCGTGCCGCACAACTCGACGGTGACGGCACCGAGCGCGTCGTCGACGTTCACCGTGCTCGACATCCAGCCGAGCGCCACCCTCGCCCCGTCGGACTACCTGACGCCGACGTGTGTCGCACCCGATCCGTGCAGCGACACCCCGACGTTCAGCTGGAAGCGGGTCGACGAGGCCGGCTGGTACATCGTCTCGGCCGCCCTCGACCCGCACTTCACCAACGTCGTGCGCCAGTGGGGCACCGCGTACACCTCGTTCACGCCACGCGAGTCGCTCGTCGACAACCAGGCCGGGCAGTCGTACTACTGGTTCGTCCGGCCCTGCATCGACTCGACCGCCACCAGGTGCGGCCCGTCGCCCCAGAACGACGTCGCCCAGCAGAACGCCGCCAAGTTCCAGAAGTTCTCGGCTCCGGTCACCGGGCTGTCGCCCGCCACTGGCAGCTCGCCGGTCGCCGACCAGGTGACCTTCACCTGGGACGACTACCTCGACACGGATGTGGCGGTGGGCGCCCAGCAGGAGGCCGAGCAGTACGTCGTGCAGGTGTCGACCAAGCAGGACTTCTCGACGACGCTCGACACGGCGACGGTGGACCAGACCACCTACACGGCAGGGTCGAAGACCTACCCCGAGGGGCCGATCTACTGGCGGGTGCAGGCCGTCGACGGGTCGGGCAACCACCTGACCTGGAGCGCGCCGCAGCAGCTGCTCAAGCAGTCGCCGGCACCGACGCCCACTGACCCTGTCGGCGGCACGGTCGAGACCGGTCTGCCGACCCTGCAGTGGCAGCCGCTCGCGGACGCCGCGACCTACACCGTCGAGCTGTACCAGAACGGGGACACGAGCTACTCGAGCGCCAACCGGGTGGCGAGCCAGGTGACCGCGTACACGAGCTGGGCGCCGGTGCAGGGGCTGCCCAGCGGCCTCTACACCTGGCGGGTGCGCCGGGTCGACGGCGGCGGCCAGCCGGGTCAGTGGTCCTCGGGCGGGCTGTTCCGGCTGCAAGCGGATGCGCCGACCCTGCTCGGGCCGGTCGAGGGCGCGGCCCTGTCCGGCGCGGACCTCGTCTTCGTCTGGCAGCCCTCGTCGGCCCAGAAGATCGCGCAGTACCGCTGGCAGCTGAGCAACAGCTCCGGGTTCGGCGCGCCCACCTCGGCGACGACGGTGAACCATGCCTGGGCGCCGGTGAACACCGTGAACGACGGCACCTGGTACTGGCGGGTGCAGGTGCTCGACGGCGCCAACAACGTCCTCGCCACCTCGTCGGCGCGCTCGTTCACGCTCGACACCACCGCCCCGCGGGTCACGTCGACCGTGAAGGCCACCAGCGTGCCGATCCGGTCGTCGTTCCCGGTCACCTTCAGCGAGCCCGTGCTGCACGTGTCGGGCACGACGCTGACGCTGGCCGCCGGTCCGACCGTCGTGCCGGCCAAGGTCAGCGGCACCGGTAGCACCTCGGTGCTGACGCCGCTCGGCCCGCTGACACCGGGTCAGCACTACACGCTGCGGGCGACGTCGGGGATCACCGACCGCAACGGCAATCCGCTGGTCGCGTGGACGGCCGGCTTCCGGGCCGACACGCAGGTGTCGGTCGGGTCGCCCGCCCTGGTCGAGCGGTGGGACCACGACGTCGCCGCCGGCGCGAGCGGGTCGGCCTTCGACATCGCCGACAGCGCGGGCGCCGCCGCGGGCTTCACGTTCGCGGGCACTGCCGCGTCGTTGCTGGGCGTCCGACGCCCGGACGGTGGGTACGCCGACGTCACCGTCGACGGCACCCGCCGCACCCGGGTCTCGTTCTTCGCGCCGACCACCCGGTACCGCCAGGCGGTCTGGACGGTGCGCGGCCTCGCGAACGGCACCCACACCGTGCGCGTGCAGGTCGTCGGCGTGCGGCCGCCCGGCTCGAGCGGCACCGCCGTGGCCGTCGACGCCCTGCAGGTCGGCAGCACGCTGCACGAGGAGCGCACGGCGGCCGAGTCGTTCGCCCGCACCGGGCAGGGCGACGACTGGACGCCGTTCGCCACCCGAGGCGACAACGGGGGCGGCCCGACGTTCGCCGCGACGCTGCGGGGCACCACCCTGTACGTCTACGGCCTGCGCTCGCCGTCGGCCGGGAAGGTCGCGATCACCCTCGACGGGGTGCGGGTCGCGACGATCGACGAGCGGGCGACCACCGCCCAGCCCACGGCGATGCTGTGGTCGTCACGGACGCTGGCCGACACGGTGCACACGCTGCGCCTGACCGTGCTCGGGACGGCGACGGGCGCGGGGTCCACGGTGGGCATCGCGTCGGTGCGCACCGACTTACCCCAGCGCCCCTCGGCCCCGGCTGCGGCCCGCCCCGGGGTCAGCCCCCGATGTTATCTAAAATGTCTCGGGCGGGGGCGGGGACCT
>NZ_JBQCEE010000389.1:0-33470 GCF_051960575.1 Jatrophihabitans sp. | reverse complement strand
GTCGGCCGGACCGCCCGTGTGCGGGGGCGGTCCGGCCGAGTTCGCGCAGGACTGCGCTTACTGCTTGAGGTTGACCAGGGTCTGCAGCACCTCGTCGGAGGTGGTGATGACCTTGCCGTTGGCCTGGTAGCCGCGCTGGGCGATGATCAGGTTGGTGAGCTCTTGCGCCAGGTCGACGTTGCTCATCTCGACGTAGCCGGACGTGATGCTGCCGGCCGAGCCCGTGTTCGGGGCTGCGATGGTCGGCGCGCCCGACGCGGTCGTCGCCAGGTACGAGGTGTCGCCCGCCTTCGACAGGCCGCCGGGGTTGGCGAAGGTGGCCAGGCCGACCTGCGCCAGCGTCGTCGTGGTGCCGGTCGAGTCGACGGCGTTGATGTTGCCGTTCTGGTCGATGCTGTAGGACGAGTACGTCCCGTCGACGAGGCCCGGCAGCGAGATGACGGCACCGTTGGCGTCCTCGAGTTCGGCACCGTCGGGCAGCACCAGGTGACCGGCGTCGTCGAGGGTGAACCCGCCGGCGCGGCTGAACTGCTGCTGGCCGTTCTTCTGCACGGCGAAGAAGCCGTCACCGTTGATCAGCATGTTGCTGGGCACGCCGGTGGTCTGGTACGAGCCCTGCGTGAAGTTGGTCGCCTCGCCGGCGAACTTGACGCCGAGACCGATCTGCGACGGGTTGGTGCCGCCCGAGGTCGCGGACGAGCCACCGCCACCGGTGAGCGTCTGGCTCAGCGTGTCCTCGAAGATGGCGGACGACGACTTGAAGCCGGTCGTGTTGACGTTGGCGATGTTGTTGGCCGTGACGTCCAGCATCTTCTGGTGTGCGCTGAGGCCGGAGATCGCGGTGAAGAGGGACCGCAGCATGACGTGCTCCTTGGTGGGGTGGGGACTGCGAGGGCTGGGTGGGGGAGGGGTGCCGGCGTCAGGCCGCAGGCGTCGGGTTGGTGATGGTGGTGATGGATCCGATCGCGACCGGGACGTTGCCGACCTGGACGGTGACCTTGCCGGCGCCGGTCGAGACCCCGCTGACGACGCCGGTGTGTGCTGTGCCGGCCGAGTCGGTGTAGGTGATCGACTTGCCGATCATCTCCGTGCCCGCCTGCATCTGCGACATCTGGATCAGCGACGTCAGCGAGTCGGACATGGTGTTCATGGTCTGCACCTGCGAAAGGGTCGCCGTCTGCTGCATGAACGTCGAGGTGTCGACCGGCGAGCTCGGGTCCTGGTACTTGAGCTGCGCGACGAGCAGCTGGAGGAACGCCTGCGGGTCGAGGCTGGCCGACATGCTGCTCGTCGTCGAGCCGTCGGTGCCCGCGGTCGGCGGCGTCGACGACACGACGCCCGTGGCCGGGGTACCGGCGAACGGCGTCGCGCCGACGGCGGCGAGGGGGCTGGTCATGGGTGCTCCTTACAGCCAGCGGTCGAGACCGCGGTCGACGGTGACGGAGGGACGGTGGGCGCGGTCGGGGGTGTCGCCCGGCGTCGGCCGGCCCCCGCGCTGGTCGGCGTGCGATGCGCCGGAGTGGCCGGGCTGGCCCCCGCCGGGCGCCGCCTGCTGCTGCCCGGAGCCGACGGACACGTCGACACCGGTGAAGCCGCCGGACTGCAGTTCGCCGTGCAGCGTCGACAGGGACGCGGTCACGGCGGCCTGGGCAGCCGGTTCGGCGCAGTGCAGCGACACGGTGATCGCACCGTCGTGGATCGTCGCGCGCACACTCACGGCACCAAGTTCGGCAGGGTGGAGCTCGATCGTGAGCTCGTGCTCGCCATCGCGCCCGCGCAGTTTGGTGAGGGCGCTGACGATCGGCAGCTCGGGTCGTGGCTCCGGCCCGGTCACCGGCGCCGGGGCGTCGACCGCGGCTGGCGCCGGCATCGGCTGCGGCTGCGGTGCTGCGACGATCGGCGCCGCCGTGGCGGGCGCGGTCGGCGCGGTCGGCGTGCTCGACGCGGCGGCAGGTGTCGGGCGGGGACCGGTGGCCGACGCTGCCGGCTCGTCGGCGTCGAGGGCCGCGTGCTCGGCGGCCTGCGCCCAGCTCGACACCGGGCCGTCGGCCCGGTCGCCCGTGAGCCGGGTGACGCCGTGGTGCAGCCGCCCGGCGAACTCGGCGGCGCGGCCGGACGACGTCCCGAGGATCGGGGCGAGCGGGCGGTCGTCGTTGCGTGCCGGCGTCGGGCTGAGCGACGGACGGGTCGTCGCGGTGGCCGCGGTCGTCGCGGTCGCCGCGGTCGTCGCGGTCGCCAGGGACGTCAGCACGGCGGCGTCGAACGGCTGGGCGGCGGCGCTGGGCGGCGCCCCGGGGTCGCCGGCCGCGGCGTTGGTCACGACCGGCGGGGTGGCAGTGGTCGGATCGGGCGTCGCGGTGCTCGACGCGGCCGACGTGCTCGGTGCTATGGGGTGCAGCAACGGCCGGGCGAGCGCCTCGCGGACGGCCGAGCCGGTCGGCGCGGTCATCTGCGGCGCCTGTGCGACCAGCGGTGTCGCGACGCTCGTCGGCTGCAGCGTCGGTGCGCTGACCGACGGGCCGGTCATCGGGCCCGGTCGGGGCGCGCTCGTCGCCCGCGGCTGCGAGTTGGTCGCGGCAGTCGCCACACTCGTCACAGTCGCCGCCGTCGCGGCTGCCGCGGCGTGCGGGGCATCGGATGAAGTCGGCAGCAGCGGTCGCTGCAGGTGGCCGGGCAGCGGGGCAGGTGCCGCGACCGGCGCCATCGGGCCGGGCACCGGTGTCGTCGGCGCGGCCGAGCGCGGTGCGGCAGTGGCCGGCGGCGTGACCGCGGCCGGGGCCGGCTGCGCCGCCGCAGCGGTCGACGGTGCGGCGGTCGGCGTCGCGTCGAGGTAGGTGTCGACCGCACTCGGGGTCGCCGAGACGGGCGCGGCGACCGCCGACGGACCGCTCGCAACCTGCCGTCCCATCGGTGCGGCGGCGCGGGCGGCCGGGTCGACGGCGTCGAACGCCTGCGCCGACGGTGCAGGCGCAAGGATCGGGGTCGGCATCGGCGCCGAGCCGGTGCGCACCGGCGCGTCCGGGCCGGTCTGTGTGGTGGCAGCAGGGCCTGCAACGATTGTTGAGGGCATCGGCTGCGCCGCGTTCGGCATGGCGGCCGCCGCGATCATGCCTGCCGCAGCGACGGTCGCCGCCGTGCCCGGCGGCGTCGCCGCCGTGGTCGGCAGGGCGCCGGCCGGAAGGGCGGTGGGCGTCGCGCCGGCGGTCGGCGACGCGGTCCCGGCCGCGGTTGCGGCGGCGAGCGCGTCGATCGCGTCATCGGCCGCGGCCGGGTGTGCTCCGCGGCCCGGGTGCGCGGGCGCCGGGGTGCCGCCGGTGGCGGGCACCGTCGGCGTGACCGGCAGGGCGAGCAGCAGCGCGGCGAAGTCGATGCCGGCCGTCGGGTCGGCGGACGTCGCGCCCCGACCGCGTCCACGCGTCGCGGCGTGCGGGTCGGACGGCGTGGGCGTGGCGACACCCGGGAGCAGGGGGGCGCTCATCTCGGGGCCCCCGCGGAATCGTGGAGCGTCTTGTGCGGAGCGATTTCGTGGGGTGTGATCATCCGCCGGCCTCCCACATCGCAGTGATGGAACGGACGTAGTTCTGCGTCTCGGTGTACGGCGGGACGCCGCCGTACTGACGCACCGCGCCTCCACCGGCGTTGTAGGCCGCGAGTGCGAGCGGCACCGAGCCGAACTCGGAGAGGTTGCCGTGCAGGATCCGTGCCGCGGCGGTGATCGCCTGGCCCGGGTCGAAGGCATTGACACCCATGCCGGCCGCGGTCGACGGCATGAGCTGCATGAGTCCCTGGGCGCCGGCCGGGCTGACGGCGTTCGGGTTGCCGCCCGACTCCTGCTGGCACACGGCGGCGAGCAGGCCGGCGGGCAGCTGGTACTGGCTCTCGGCCGCGGCGAACTGGTCGGCGTAGGCGGCGACGCGCGGGCTGATGCCGGCCGCCTCGAGCGCCGCCGTCGACCGTGTGTCGGCGGCGGTGGCCGCCTGGGCGGACTCCGTGCCCACGATGCGGCGGATGGCGCTCGGCGTCTGGTAGACGTCGGTGATGTGCACGGTCTTGCCGGGCTCGGGCGACTCGATCATCTGGTTGTTCCCCAGGTAGATCGCGATGTGGTAGGCCGGGTCGCCGAAGGCCAGCAGGTCGCCCGGCTGGGCCTGGGTGAGCGACGGCACCGCCGTGCCCTGCCTGGCCTGGTCGGCCGCCACACGCGGCAGCGAGATGCCGAGCGACTGGTACGTGGCCTGCACCAGCCCCGAGCAGTCGATGCCCGAGCGCGACTCACCGCCCCACACG
Source organism: Jatrophihabitans sp. (assembly GCF_051960575.1). GTDB lineage: Bacteria > Actinomycetota > Actinomycetes > Mycobacteriales > Jatrophihabitantaceae > JBQCEE01. The sequence goes on along the minus strand of NZ_JBQCEE010000389.1, from coordinate 29,183 downwards.
TACGGCGTGCCGAGCCAGGTCTTCGCCTGGTTCACCACGTCGGTGCCGGTCACGCCGGTCGAGCCGGCGACGGGTGCGACCCCGCTGACCGACGACACCGACGACGACAGGGTCGACGCGAACGCGCTGGCGCTGGCGGTGGCCGGGGTCGCTGCAGCGCTCGCGGTGCCGCCGCTCGTGACGGCGGGCGCGGCGAGGGAGGCCATCATGGCCTGGATGCTGCTGATGCGGGACATCACCGAGGTGAGGTCGGTCGCCACGGGGGCGGTCATGTGAGCTCCTGCCCGAGGCCGGGCCGACGGGTGGCGGCGATCTCGTCGAGCTCGCGCTGCTCGGCCGCCTGGGCCGCCGCGCGCTCCTCGGCGAGGTGCCGCTCGTGCAGTTGTTCGATGGTGCGCCGGGCGCGGGCGGCGGCACGCAGTTCCGCGCGCCGGTCCTCGGCCGCGCGGGCGCTCAGCTCGGCCTGGCGCTCGGCCGCCGCGTGCGTCGCAGCGGCGGCGTGCAGCGCGGCGGACGACGCGAGGAACGCCGACACCGTGCGGTGCTGCAGGTCCTCGCCCATGACCGAGAGCCGGTCGGCCTCGTACCGCAGCGTCGCGCGGGCGCGGCGGGCGGTGATCTCGGCGGCGGTGCGGCGCTGCTTGGCGACGTCCTCCTGCGCCTGCCGCGCGCGCAGCAGCTGGTAGATCCAACCCTTACGCGCCATGGCCGACCACCTGCCGCAGGACGATCCACGAGTGCTCGGTCGGGGTCAGGTCGTGCCGGTCCTGCTGCAGGAACGCCTCGAGCGCGGGCCAGCGCGCCAGGGCCTCGTCGGCCACCGGGTTGCTGCCGTGCGCGTAGGCGCCGATCTCGACGAGTTCCTTGACCTCGCGGCGGGCCGCCAGGAACCGGCGGGCGTCGCGGGCGATCGCCTGCTGGTCGGGCGTGGTCACGAACGGCGCCACCCGCGAGACCGACTGCAGCACGTCGATGCTGGGGAAGTGGCCCGCGTGGGCGAGGTGCCGGTCGAGCACGATGTGGCCGTCGAGGATCGAGCGCGCGGCGTCGGCGACGGGCTCGTTGTGGTCGTCGCCCTCGACGAGCACGGTGTACAGCCCGGTGATCGAGCCGGTGGCGCCGGCGCCGGCTCGCTCGAGCAGCCGCGGCAGCATGGCGAACGTCGTGGGCGGGTAGCCGCGCGTGGTCGGCGGCTCGCCGGCCGACAGGCCGATCTCGCGCTGCGCCATGGCCAGCCGGGTGAGGCTGTCCATCATGAGCAGCACGTCCTTGCCCTCGTCGCGGAAGTGCTCGGCGATGCGGGTGGCGACGAACGCGGCCCGCAGGCGCACCATCGGCGGCTGGTCGGAGGTCGCGACCACGACGACCGCGTTGCGCAGCCCCTCGGGGCCGAGGTCGTCCTCGAGGAACTCGAGCACCTCACGGCCGCGCTCGCCGACGAGCGCGAGCACGGTGACGTCGGCCGCGGTGCCGCGCGTGATCATCGAGAGCAGGCTGGACTTGCCGACGCCGGAGCCCGCGAAGATGCCCATGCGCTGCCCGACGCCGACCGGCGTCATGGTGTCGATCGCGCGCACACCGATACCGAGCGGGCGGCGGATGCGCTGCCGCGCCAGGGCGTGCGGCGGCGCGGCCTCGACGCTGACCCGGGCGAGGCCGGCGGGCAGGTCGCTGCCGTCGAGCGGACGGCCGAGCCCGTCGAGCACGCGTCCGAGCAGGTCGTCGCCGACCGCGATGGTCATCGGGCCGCCGGTGCCGACGACCACGTCGCCGACGCCGATGCCGGTCACCGGGCCGAGCGGCATGCACGTCGCCGTGGCGCCGTCGACCGACACGACCTCCGCGTCGAGCGAGGTGTGTCCGCCGATGCGCACGAGGTCGCCGACGCGCGCCGGGACGCCGGACACCGTCGCCGCCAGGCCGCGCACCTGCTCCACGCGTCCACAGACGAGCGGGCGGCCGGCGGCCACGGCGGCGCCGACGGCACCGTCGACGCGGTCGAGCAGGTTCAGCATGCGGCGCCACCGATGACGTCGGACGCTCCCACGGCTCCACTGCCGTTGAGGCTGCCGTTCAGGCCGAGGGCCAGTCGGATGCGGGCGAGCCCGGCCGTGATGCGCGCGTCCACGTTGGTCGCGCCGCTGACGGCGACGGCGTCGCCGGGCTGCAGCACCGGGTCGGCGACGAGGCGCACCGGCCGGCCCATGCGCGGCGGGGCCCCTTCGGCCGTCAGCGTCGCGAAGTCGACGGGGGAGAGGCGCACGATCACTTCCTCGTGATCGGGCGTCAGTGCCAGCACATGAGCCAGCACGTGCTGGGCGCGCTCAGGATCGGTACGAAGGTCATGCCCGACCAGGGCCTCTGCGATGGCGTAGGCAGCCGAAAGTACCTCGTCGGTCAGTCGTTCGGCACTCGGGGCGACGCTGCGTTCGAGTCGGGCCGCGGCCGCGTCGAGGGCGGCGAAGGCCGACGCGCGACGCGCCTCGGCGGCACGCAACGCCTGTTGAGCCGCGTCCCGGGCGGCAGCGGCCTCGCCGGCCATGACCGCCTTCGCGGCGCGCATGCCGTTCGCCCAGCCCGCGGCGTAGCCGGCCGCTTGGGCTGCCGTGCGCTCGGGCGCCGACTCGGCGTCGGTACCCGCGCGCTGCGACGCGACCTCGAACAGGTGCGGCGCCGCGCGGCGCGTGGTGCGGCGGGGCGCGAGCTCGTCGAGCGGACGGCAGGCGAGCACGTCGTCCGACGGCGCCGGCGCGACGGTGCCGGGTGCCGACAGGTCCTCCAGCGGCATCGGCTGTGCGACGGACCCGAGGTCGGGCAGCACGTGCGGCTGCGGGTCAGGCGACGAAGGCATCCTCGTCACCTCGTCCCACCACGATCTGGCCCGACTCCTCGAGCTGGCGGATCACGCGGACGATGCCGGTCTGGGCCTCCTCGACGACGTTGAGGCGCACCGGACCCATCATCTCGAGCTCCTCGACCAGGTTCTCGGCCGCGCGGCCCGACATGTTGCGCATGATCTTGTCGCGCACCGCGTCGGCGACACCCTTGAGCGCCGTGGCGAGGTCGGTGGTCTGCACCTGCCGCAGGATGAGCTGGATGGCCTTGTCGTCCAGGTGCACGATGTCCTCGAACATGAACATCTGCGCGCGGATCTGCTCGGCCAGTGCGGGGTCGCGCTGCTCGAGGCCCTCGAGGATGAGCTTCTCGGTGCCGCGGTCGCTGCGGTTGATGATGTCGACGAGCGGCTGCAGACCGCCGACGACCGACAGTTCGCTGGCCACGCCGAGCGACGAGAGCCGGCGCTGCAGGGTGGACTCGATCGCCCGGATGAGGTCCGGCGAGGTGCGGTCCATGACGGCGATGCGGTGCGCGACCTCGGCCTGCTTCTCGCGGTCGAAACCGCCGAGCACGTGCGAGGCCAGGGACACGGGCAGGTGCGCCAGCACGAGGGCGGCGGTCTGCGGGTGCTCGTCCGACAGGAACGAGATGATCTGGCGCGGGTCGAGGTTCTGCATGAACGCGAACGGCAGCTCGACGAAGCTCTGCGCGAGCCGGTCGAGCATCTCCTGCGCCCGCTCGGGGCCGAGGGTCGCGAACAGCAGGTCGCGCGCCATCTCCATGCCGCCGCGGGTCGATCCCGGGCTGCCCATGCTCATCAGGCCGGCGAACTCGGCGATGACGGCGGCCGAGACCTCGCCGGAGACGTTGCCGATGCGGGCGATCTCGGCCGAGAGGTCCTCGAGCTGGTAGTCGGTGAGGCGGCCCAGCACGCGGGCCGACTCCTCCTTGCCCAGCTGCAGCACGAGCACGGCCGCCTTCTGGCGGTTGGTCATGCCCTGCAACGGGTCAGGACGGACGACGTCGACCTCGGTCGACGCGGACGAGGCCGGCGTCGGCAGGACGACGGTGGCGGAGGTCATGGTGCAACGACTCCTCTCGTCAGCTCAGCCAGCCGGACAGCACCCGGGCGACGTCGTCCGGCTGCTCCTCGGCGAGGGAGATGAAGGCCTTGCGGCGGGCCGCGGCCTCCTGCATCTCGGCGAGCATGGCGGCGTCCTCGACCGGCGCCGGGCGGTGCACCGTGGTGCCGCCGCGCGGCATCAGGAAGTCGTCGTCGTCGATGTCCTCGTCCTCGTCCTCGTCGTCATCGTCGGCCGCCGCGGCCTTCAGCGCCTTGAGACGCTTGCGGTTCGACAGCCAGGCCACCAGCAGCACGAGCAGGACGACGCCGACGATCGAGCCCTGGCGGATCATGCTCATCAGGTCGTCGTGGGCCTGCTGCGCCTTCTGTGCGGCGAGCGAGGCCGCCGTCGCCTGCGCGTCGGCCTTCGCCGAGGTCTGGTCGAACGGCAGGGCCTGCACCGACAGCTGGTCGCCGCGCGCGGCGTTGAAGCCGGCGCCCGACTTGATCAGGTTCGTGATCGCCGCGGTGTTGACGCCCTTGACGTTGCTGTCGAGCATCACGGCGATCGACAGCTGCTTCACGCCGCCCGGTGCAACAACCGTTGAGGTCGTCTGCTTGCCCACCGAGTTGTCCTGCGTGGTCTCGGTGTTCTTGTAGCTGCCGCCGCCGGTGACCGTGGTGCCGCCGGCGGTGGTGCCGCCGGTGCCGAGGGTGCCACCGGGGTTCTTGCCGCCCTGGTAGGTCTCGGTCTTGGTCTGCACCGACAGCGGCGGGGCGTTCTTGTTGTACGTCGGCGTCGTGGTCTGCGTCTGCGTCTGGTCGAAGTTCAGCGTCGAGTTGACCGTCACCGTCGCGTGGTTCGGGCCGACGAGCCGGTCGAGCATCGCCTGCAGCGAGGTCTGCAGTTCGTTGTTCTTCGCCTGCGTGGCCTGCACCTGCGTCGAGGTCGCGGCGGCGTCGGTCACGCCGCTGCCCGGCGCGGACAGCACGTTGCCATTGGAGTCGGCCACGGTGACGCCGCCCGGCACCATGTTCGGCACCGCGGAGCTGACGAGGTACACCACCGACTGCACCTGCTGGGTGGTGAGCGTCGTGCCGGGCGCGACGGTGAGCAGCACCGACGCCGTCGGCTTGCTCGAGCTGTCGTTGAAGACGGTCTGCTGCGGGATGGCGAGGTGCACGGACGCCGCCGTGACGCCCTGGATCGACTGGATCGTCCGGGCCAGTTCGCCCTCGACCGCCCGCTGGTAGTCGACCTGCTGCTTGAAGTCGGACGTCGTCACGCCCTCCTTGTCGAGCAGGGCGTAGCCGGTCTGGCCGGACGACGGCAGGCCCGCCGCGCTGACGGTGAGGCGCGCCGAGTAGACCTTGTCCTGCGGCACGTCGATCTCGGTGCCCGCCGCGGCCAGCTGGTACGGGGTACCACTGGCGTTGAGCTTGTCGATGATGGCGCTCGCGTCCGTCGGCGCCAGGTTCGTGTACAGCGGCGCGTACGTCGCGGACGGTGTCCACATGGTGTAGATCAACCCGCCGACGACGAGGGCGACGAGGGCGACGCCGACGACGATCTGCTGGCCGATCGGGAAGCCGCGGAAGTCGTTCCACAGCTTCTTGCTGGTGTCGGTGATCTGCGTCTTCATCAGGCCTGCATGCTCATGATCTGGTTGAACGCCTGGACGGCCTTGGACTCGATGGTCGTGGCGAGCGAGGTCATCAGCGACGCCTGCGTGGCGGCGATGGTGAGCTGCGACGGGTCGGTCAGCGTGCCGGTGGCGGCCTGGACGGCGAGGCTGTCAGCGCGCGACTGCGTCGCCTGGACCGCGTCGAAGCCCTGACCGAGCACGCCGGCGAAGTCGGTGCCCGAGGTGGCGCCCGGCGCCGCGGCGGCCGACGGGCCGGACAGTCCGGCGGCGGGCCCGAGGCCGCTCGCACCGGCCAGGCCGGACGCGCTGCTCATGCCGCTGACGCCGCTGAGTGCGGCGATCGCTTCCAACGCCATGGTCTAGAGGCCCTTACCGATCGCGATGGCGGATTCGTAGACGTCCTTCGAGCGGTCGACCACGTTGGCGTTAGCCTGGAAGGCACGCTGGGACATGATCAGCGAGCCCATCTGGTCCTCCATGTCGACATCGGGCCGCAGCACGTTGCCGTCCTTGTCGGCGAGCGGGTTGCTCGGGTCGTAGGCGAGCAGGCCCTGCGCGCTGCCGTACTCGATGTTCGAGACGTGCACGCCGGTGCCGACGCCGTCCGGGCCGGCGTCGTTGGCGGTCGCCTGCACGTACTGGGCCTGGAAGACCTTGCCGTTGGTCGGCGCCACGTCGTTGACGTTGGCGATGTTGTTGGCGATGGCGTCGAGCCACGTGCGGTACGTGGTGAGCCCGGTGCCCGAAGTGTCGATGGCGTCGAACATGCGGATCAGCCCTTGAGGACGGTGCTGATGAGGCCGTACTTGGCGGTCAGCTCACCGGTGAGCAGCTTCTCCTGCAGCCCGGTCTTGGTGGCCAGCACGAACTCGTCGTCGAGGTTGACGTTGTTGCCGTTGATGCCTGCGGCGTCGCCGGTGGGGCGCGTCGTGACGCGCGCGGCCGTCGGACTGCCGGTCGAGAGCGCGTCGGCGAGGCTGCTCTCGAAGTCGACGCGGCTGGCCGAGAAGCCGGGGGTCTCGAGGTTCGCGATGTTGTTCGCGGTGACCTGCTGCCGCAGACCCAGTCCGCCGATGGCGGTCTGGAGCGTGACGGACGCGATGTCGTCGAGCACCGCACACCTCCGTTGCCCGGCCGGTCCGTCGGCGCTGTTGTTCGGCGAGCAGTCCGTTGCTCACCCTGGTCATCGGCATCGGCGCGGGTGGGCTTTACGCTCATCACACACGTCGGGCCTTTCGTCCCGCTCGGGACCACCGGTCACCACCGGGTCGACCGCCGGGTCGACCGCCGGGTCACCTGCGGCGCCACCCGCCGCGCCACCCGGCCCCCCGGGCCCCTCCAGATCGCGATGATCTCGGGGAAACCCGTGCTCCAGCATGGGTTTCCCCGAGATCATCGCGGTGGTCGGGGCGGTGGTCGGGCGTTGTCCACAGGCCGGAACGGGCGGACGCCCGGACGCGGCACGCTGCTGCCCGTGCACTTCGGCATCCCCGATGACCCGGCGATCTTCGGGCCGAGCCCGGCGTCACGCGTCCTCAGCACGGCGGGCGCGTTGCAGCGCGGGCTCACCGAGGCCGCCATCGAGCATCGCGTCCGGTCCGGTCGGTGGCAGCGGGTGTTGCCGCACACCTACTTCACCGGCGGCACCATGACCTGGGGCGACCGGCAGGCCGCGGCGCTCGCGTACGCCGGCGACGGGGCCCTGCTGTCCGGCGCCGCCGCGCTCGCCGACGAGGGACTGCGCTGCGTGTCGCGTCCCGATCGGCTCCTGGTGCTGGTGCCGTACCACCGTGGCGTCACCAGCGCCGGGTTCGTGCAGGTGCGGCGGGCGATCCGCATGCCGCCGCGCGCACTGCTGCCGGGCCCGGCCCGCGTCCCGCTCGCCCGTGCCGTCACCGATCTCGCCCTCGAACGCCGGCAGCTGGACGATGTCCGCACGCTCGTGGCCCAGGCGGTGCGCGCGCGGGTCTGCACCGTCGACGAGCTCGCCGCCGAGCTGCAGCACTGCGCCCGGCGGGGCAGCAGGCATCTCCGGCAGGCCGTCGACGAGGTCGGCGGCGGTGCGTGGTCGGCGCCGGAGGCGCGGGCCGCGACGTTGTTGCACCGTGCGGGCCTCGCGCCGTTCCAGCAGAACTGGACCATCTTGCTGCCGGGCGGCGGGTACGTCGTCGCGGACATCTGCTGGCCGGAGCTGATGGCGGTGCTCGAGATCGACAGCGTCGAGTGGCACAGCGAGCCGGTCGACGCGGATGCCACCGACGACAAGCACGTGGCGCTGTCGACGCTGCACTACTCCGTCATCCACCGGACGCCCGCGTACATCCAGCGGAAGCCCGAGGCGTTCGTCGCCGGCGTCCGCGCCTGGTTGCTCGCGCGCGCCGACGAACTCGGCGTCCCCTTCGGACGATGATCTCGGGAGAATCCCTGCTCCTGCCGGGGTTTTCCCGAGATCATCGCCGGTTGGGGCGGCGGGGGTCAGACGAAGCGGTCGAGGAACTGCGGGTCCGGGGCCGGGGTGACGGGCGGCAGCATCGTCACCATGTGCCAGCGGGCGTCCTGCAGCGCTGCGCCGAGCAGCTCCTGCAGCTCGATGATGCGGGCGCGCAGGGCGACGATGCGGGCGCGCAGCTCCGGCGTCAGGTCGGGCATCGTCTCGACGGGCGGCAGGGGAGCGCGCGAGGGCAGCACGGCGGGCGCGGCGAGCCACGCGGTGGCCTCGGTGGTGGTGGGCAGCGCGAGCAGCGCCTCGGCGTGCTCGGTCTCGGCCTCGACGAGGGCCAGCACGCGCTCCCACTCGGCCGAGGGCGTCTCGGCGGGAGCCATGCGGATCACCCCACCCAGGCGCTCGAGGCGGCGGGCGTCGTGAGCGGGCGCCACGAGCCCGAGGGCGACTGACCGGCGGGGAGGCCGGCGCCGCCGGCGACGATGTCGGCGGCCTCGGCCCACGCGGCGCGCAGCGGGCGCACGACGTCCTCGATCGAGTCGAGCACGTCCAGGGCGCCGCCCCGGGCCTCCATGAGCTGTCGCAGCACGAAGCCGTAGAGCTGGGCGAGGTTCTCGGCGGGGCCACCGACGCTGTGGTCGAGGCTCGACTGCAGCTCGGTGACGATCTCCATGGCGTGGCTCAGGGCCTGCCCCTTGGCGAACGCGTCCTCCGCCGACCGGGCCAGGTTGAGGTCGAGCGCGAGCCGGTCGTAGAGCATGACGACCCGTTGGGCGGGCGTCGCGGTCAGGACCCGGTTGCGCAGGAACTCGGCCCGGTGGTCGGCGAAGGACATGTCCTACCTCAGTTGTTCGAGCCGGAGTTCGCCTGCGCCTTCAACACCGACGTCAGGTAGGTCTGCTGCGACTGCAGCTTGGCCAGCGCGGTGTTCATGGCGGCGTACTTCGTCTGCAGTCGGCTCTGCAGGTCCGACAGCCTGGTCGACCACGAGTCGATCTGGTCGCTCAGCGACTTCGAGTGCGTGGCCGCTGCGGCGATGCTGCTGGTGATCGTCCCGGTGGTCGGGGCGACCGCCGCGGTGGCCGTCGCGTTCAGGCTGGTCGCGAAGGCGGTGATCGCCGACTGGGTGTTCGCCGGGCTCGCCGCGTACGCGCTGCTGAAGGCGCTCGGGTCGAAGGACAGCACCCCGTTCTTGTCCATGTCGATGCCGAAGGACTTGAGCGAGATCTTGCCCGGCAGGCTGCTGACCGCGCTGCCGAGCGCCTGCGACAGCGAGCTGACCTCGTAGCGGCTCTGCAGCACGCCGCCCTGGCCCGAGTCGTTGCCGATCTCGGTGCGGGCCGCGTTGACGGCGTCGACGAGTGACTTGACCTTGTCGCTGATCGACGACGGGTCGGACGACACGCTGACCTTCACCCCGGTCGCCAGGGCGGCGACCGAGAAGGTCACGCCCGGGATCGCGTCGGTGAAGGTGTTGGTCGAGCTCGTGACGGTGTAGCCACCCTTGGTCGGGTCGCCGACGGTGATGGACGCGTCGGCCGCCGGCGTGAGTACCTGCGGGGTCGACGCGAACGGGTTCACCGAGTCGTCCGCCGTGCCGTCGGCCTTCCGGCCGACACCGAGCTTGAAGCTGCCGTTCGAGACGCCGGTGCCGGTCGACGTGATCTGCAGGATGTCGCCGGTCGAGGTCTTGATGACCGATGCGTGCACGCCGTGCGCGCTCGCGTTGATGGCCGCGGCGATCGCCGCCGGCGTGTCCGACGAGCTCAGCGGCACGTCGTAGGTGCCGCTCGACGTGGTCACCGTCATCGGCACCGTCGAGCTGCTGACCATGGCGCCGTTGGACGCTGCGACGGTCACCGTCTGGCTGCTGGCCAGTGCGGTGACGTCGAAGGTCGTCGTGCCGACCTGGGCGCCGGACGTCGACGACGCGACGACCGCGGTGTTGTTCGAGACGGCGGCAGTGGCGTTCCACGTCGCGGGGTCGAGCATCGCCTGCGCCGCCGTCTGCACGGCGGTCACCTTGCTGTTGATCGACTGGTAGGCGCTGAGGACCGACTGCTCCTGCGAGAGCTGGGTCTTCAGCTGGGTCTGCGGAACGGCTGCGGCCTGCACCAACTGGCTGACCAGAGTGGTCGTGTCGATGGTGTTGGAACCGAGGAGCCCGCTGACGTTGTAACTGCTGGGCGCGGTCACCTGATCCTCCGAATGTGAAGTGGAACGGGACGAGGGCGGGTAGCGCGGCGGGGGATCGCGCTACCCGCCCCGGTCCTGGGTCTCCGTCACCGGCGCACGTGCGGGTGCGCCGGCGACGAAGGGGGTGGATTACTGCAGCAGCTTCAGGATGGCCTGCGGGGCGGAGTTCGCCTGGGCCAGCACCGAGGTCGCGGCAGAGGTGAGGATCTGCGCCTGGGTCATGTTCGTGACCTGGGTGGCCAGGTCGGCGTCCGTGAGGTTCGAGCGCGAGGCCGTGACGTTGGTGATCGCCGTCTGGAGGTTCGTCACGGTGTAGTTCAGCTGGTTCTGCACGGCGCCGATGTTCGAGCGCGCCGTGTTGACGGTGCCGAGGGCGGCGTCGAGCGTGCCCAGGTCCGTCGTGGGGTCGTACGTGCCGCTGACCTGCGAGGCGATCTGCAGGCCACCGGTGCCCAGGGTTGTGGCGTCCACCTTGGCGCTGGACAGGTCGAGGTGGATGACCTGGCCGGCGTTGGCTCCGACCTGGAAGTCGTAGCTGTAGGTGCCGTCGAGCAGGTTCTTGCCGCCGAACGCGGTCTGGCCCGAGATGTTCGTCAGCTGCGAGTTCAGCGTGCCGATCTCGGCCGTGATCGCGTTGAGCGAGTTCGAGTCCATGGTGCCGGCGTTGCCCGCCTGGACGACCAGCGAGCGCATGCGCTGCAGGATCGTCTGGACGGTGGCCAGCGAGCCGTCGGCGATCTGGGCGACGTTGATGCCGTCCTGCGCGTTCGACACCGACTGGGTGAGGCCGTTGATCTGGCTGGTCAGGCCGCTGGCGATCGAGAGACCGGCCGCGTCGTCGGCCGCGTTGTTGATGCGGAGACCCGAGGACAGCTGCTGGAACGCCATGTTCTGCTTGGCCTGGTTGGCGCTGAGGTTGTTGTACGCGTTGAGCGCCGCAACGTTGGTGTTGATACGAAGACTCATGGGGTGCCTCCTGGCTAGTGAGTCAGTTCCTGCCCGGACTCAATCCGGGCTCCCGAGCCGTCCGTGGCTCGGATGTCTTAGTGATCGGCGCGTCGGGCGGCGACTTGAGCGCTGCGGCCCGGGAAGTTCACGTGGTGAACGGTCGCGCCGGCGCGCTCGCGGAGCTCGCCGTACACGTTGGTCGCCGAGAGGCGGCCGGACATGGTGGAGCGGGCGGCGATCGCGGCGCAGTACGCGGCGTCGGCGGCCTCGCGACGACCCGAGCCGCCGGCCTCGCCGCGCGCCGTGGCGGCGTCGTCCTGACCCTGCAGGCCCTTGCGGAGCATGGTGAGCGCCTGCGAGCGCATCTGCGAGACCCGCGACTCGGTGACGCCGAGCTCGGCGGCGATGTCGCTCATCTTGCGCTGCGCGAAGAAGTACTGCTCGACGACCGTGCGCAGCCGCTCGGGCAGCTCGGCGATGGCGTCCTTGAGGTACCCGACCTGCTCGCGCTTCAGCAGCAGGCTCTCGGGGCCCTCGTCGCCGCTCGGCAGCAGCTCGGCGCCCTGGTCGGGGGAGAGGCCCTGCAGGCTCAGCGTCGCCGCGCGGTGGACGTCGTGGTCGACGTTGTCGAGGTCCTGGACGCTCACCCCGAGCACCTGCGCGAGCTCCTCGCGGCGCGGCGCGCGGCCGAGGGTGGCGGTGAGCTCGGCGCGGGCCGTCTCGAGGTCGCGGGCCTTGCTACGCACCGCGCGGCTCGCCCAGTCCATCGAGCGCAGCTCGTCGGTGATGGCACCGCGGATGCGGATGGCGGCGAAGCGGGCGAACGGCACGCCGCGCGACGGGTCGAAGTGACGGGCGCTCATCGCCAGGGCCATCATGCCGGCCGAGGTGAGGTCGTCACGGTGCACGTGGGCCGGCAGCCGGGTGAGGAACTCCCGGACGATGTGGCCGACCAGCGGCAGCTGCGTGCGCACCAGCTCGTCGACACGTCGGGCGTCGGTGGCCTGTGCGGCCCCGTCGCGGACGATCGTCGGCTCGTCGGCGAGAACCTGCATCGCAGTCATGGCGGACCTCCTGCTGGGGATCGAGAACGTCTGGCACTTCGAACCCCGCAGGTGGTACTGAAGATGAGCGTCAGGACCCCGCAGTCCGTCATCCGCCCGGTCGACCTATGTAAAACTCATGTGTGTTAGGTCGACGTGAAGGAACTCTGCCCAACCTGGCCCGGGGGCGCAAGTCCTGATGTCGCCACCCGACAAAGAGGGGACGAAGGTCCCGCAGCTTCGCGGGCGCAGGGCCGTCCCGAGTCGGTCATGCCGACACTGTGTACTTCTGTGCGCTCGTGCGCCACTCGAGACGTCCGATGTTGTGCGCATCTGCCCCCTTCGGGCCCTACGGGTGCTTGTCCCGTCGCCCGGCTCAGGTCGCCCGGGGCCCGGCCGATAGGTCTGCTGTTCCCCCCACCGACCTCTCGGAGGACGCAGTGCCTGCTCATGGCGACACCGGTGACACCGCGGCCGAGGCCTACGGTGCCGTCTCGGGGCTGCTGTGGCGCGAGCGCGACGTCCTCGAGCACCTGCTGTTCAAGCTGACGCAGGAGCAGCTCGTCGTCGCATCCGGCTCGACCCGCTGGCTGGCCAAGGCCACCGACGAGGTGCAGGCCGCCGTCGAGAGCATGCGGCTGCAGGAGATCGCGCGGGCCGTCGAGGTCGAGCACCTGGCCCTGCAGCTCGGGCTGCCCGGTGACTCGACGCTGAGCCGACTGTCGGACACGGCCGACGAGCCGTGGGCGACCTTGTTCGCCGAGCATCGCGCCGCGCTGCGGTCACTGGTGCTCGAGGTCCAGGCGCTCGCCGCCGAGACCTCGCGCCAGCTCGCGGCCGCCGGCCGCGTCATCGGCGAGACCCTCGACCGCCTCGGCCTCACGAGCAGTACGTACGACGCGCAGGGTGGACGCGCGCAGGTTGTGTCCGGTTCCCGACTCCTGGATGAGCACGTCTGATGACCAGCACCTTCGGAGGCCTTCAGCAGGCCGGCACCGCCCTCGCGGCGGCCCGGTACGGGTTGAACGTCGTCTCGCAGAACATCGCCAACGCCGACACGCCGGGCTACGTCCGGCGCGCCGCGCAGCAGGCCAGCCTCGACGGCGTCGAGGGTGTCTCGCGGCGCTACGTCGCGGCGACCCAGACCGGTGGCGTGCAGATCCTCGGCACCTCGCGGCTCAACGATGCGCTCGTCGACGCCCGGGCCCGCCTCGAGGACGCTCGTGGCGCCGCGGCCGACACCACCGCCTCGCGCCTGTCGAGCGTCGAGGCCGTCTTCCCGGAGCCGAGCGACACCGGCCTGTCGGAGCAGCTCAACGCCTTCTGGAACGCCTGGAGCGCCGTCGCCAACGACCCGTCGAGTGCGGCGACCCGGACGACGCTGCTCAGCAAGGCGCAGACCGTGGCGTCGACCCTGAACTCGATGTCGACCAGCCTCAGCGGCATCGCCGCGAACATCGGCCAGTCGCTCGGGCAGACCGCGACGGCCGCGAACGCCCTCGCGAGCAAGCTGGCCGACCTCAACGCCCGCATCGCCGTCGCCGCCGGCGGCGGGTCGGACACCAGCGACCTGCTCGACCAGCGCGACCAGGTGCTCGACCAGCTCAGCGCATCGCTCGGCGCGACCGCGACGCTGCAGCCGAACGGCATGGTGAACGTGACCGTGGGCGGCCAGGCACTGGTCACCGGCAACACCGCCGCCACCGTCGCCTTCGACGGCGCGAACATCACCGTCGGCGGCACCGTTGCGACGCTCACCACCGGTAGCGCGGCCGCCGATGTCACCGCGCTCGGCACGACCCTGCCGGGCTACCAGAGCGCGCTCGACGGCGTCGCCGCGAAGCTGATCACGGTCGTCAACACGGCACAGGCCAACGGCACGGACCTCGCCGGCGACACCGGCACCCCGATGTTCAGCGGCGCGGGCGCGGGTGACATCGCCGTGGCGTTCACCGACCCGACGCTGGTCGCCGCCGCGGCCGCCGGCGCGGGCGCGCTCGACGGCAGCAACGCGACCGGTCTCGGCACCGCGGGCAACCTCAGCAGCGGCCCGGACGCCGCGTACGTGCAGCTGGTGGCCTCGGTGGCAGGGGACAGCGCCGTCGCCCAGCAGCAGCAGGCGACCCAGGCGAGCGTCACGCAGAGCGCCGACGCGTTGCGCACCTCGGCGAACGGCGTCAGCTACGACGACGAGATCAACAACATGCTGACCTACCAGCACGCCTACCAGGCCGCGTCCCGCGTCCTGACGACGATCGACAGCATGCTCGACACCCTCATCAACCACACCGGATTGGGCAACTGATCATGAGCCTCCGCGTGACCGAGGGGTCGCTCGCGCAGCACTCGCTGCGCGGGTTGCAGACCGCCTCGAGCCGTCTCGACACCTTGCAGGCCAAGATGTCCAGCGGCAACCAGATCACCAAGCCCTCGGACGATCCGGCCGGCACGGTGCAGGCGCTCAAGCTCCGCGCGTCCCTGTCGCGCATGGGGCAGTACACGACCAACCAGAACTTCGCCCAGGGCTGGCTGTCGATGGCCGACAGCGCCTACTCCAGCGCGGTGAACCAGGTGCAGTCGGCGCGCACGATCGTCGTGCAGGGCCTCAACTCGGGCGCGATGACGCCGGAGGCGATGTCGTCGCTGGCCGACCAGGTCGACGCGATCCGCTCGTCGCTGCTCGCCACGGCGAACACGACGTACAACGGCCGCCCGATCTTCGCCGGGACGTCGGGATCGCCGGTCGCCTACGACTCGTCCGGCAACTACCAGGGCGACGGCGGCGCGATCACCCGCACCATCGGCGAGAACGCCAGCATCCAGGTCAACCAGACCGGCCCGACGGCCTTCGGGGCCCCCGGCAGCGACGTCTTCTCGCTGCTCAGCGACATCGCCGGCGCGCTGCGGTCCGGTGACACCTCGACGCTGAGCGGGCAACTCGGTCAGGTCGACGGCGCCCTCAGGCAGCTGTCCGCCGCACAGGCCGCCGAGGGCGCGGCCGCGGCCCGCATCACGCAGGCGCAGACGACGCAGGCGGCGAACACCCTCACGTTGAAGACCCAGCTCTCCGGCATCCAGGACATCGATCTCGCGGACATGGCGATCCAGGTGACCACAGCGAACACGAACTACCAGGCGGCGCTGCAGACGACCGCCTCGATCCGTCAGCTCTCCCTGCTGGACTTCCTCCGATGAGCGCCATGCTCGCGCCTGTGGCGCCGGTGAAGCAGTCGCGGCACATCACGATGGTCGAGCCGATCCCGGGCTTCCCGGGCCTGCGGGACTTCGACCTGACCGCCATCGACGACGAGGGCGTGCTGTTCTCGCTGCGCTCGGCCGACGACCCGGCGCTGCGCTTCATCCTCACCCCGGCCGGCACATTCTTCCCGGACTACCGCCCCGAGCTGCCGAGCAGCCTCGAGACCCAGGTCGGCGAGACCGTCGACCTCCTGCTCGTGCTCACCGTCGAGCGCGGCCTGGCGGATGCGACCGCCAACCTGCGGGCGCCCGTCGTGCTCGGTTCCGGCACCGACCGCGCCGTGCAGCTGGTGCTCGACGACGACGCGCTGCCCATGCGGCAGCCGCTGCTCACGCGCTGACCGGCCGTGGTCAGTACCCTGGCGAGGGTGCTGATCCTGACGCGCCGTTCCGGCGAGAACATCATCGTCGGTGACGACATCGTCATCTCGGTGATCGAGGTGCGCGGCGACGCCGTGCGTATCGGCATCACGGCGCCGCGGTCGGTCAGCGTGCACCGCGAAGAGGTCTATCGCGAGCTCCAGATCGCCAACCAGAAGGCGGCCTCGACCCCCGACGAGGCGATCGACGACATCCTGCAGCAGACCAAGGGCAAGCCGGGCAAGCCGTCGGCCGAGGGGCCCGCGGGGCGCGAGTAGCGCGAGGGCCGGTCAGAGGCTGCCGAGCACCTGCGGCGAGACCGTCCTGAGGGTGGTGTTCGCCCACCGCACCTGCCGCAGCGTGCGCGGGTGACAGGTCGTCACGACCCCGAGCAGGTCGGCGTCCCGCTGCGCCTTGGCGTGCTGGCCGAGCAGCTCCCACGCCAGCGACGCGGCCGAGGCGAGCAGGTACAGCTGCTCGACGTCCTCGAGCAGCAGCACTCCCGGCTCGGGACGCCGCCCGCCCATCACCGCCGTCGCCCGCTGCGCGGCCCGGCTCACCCTCGACGGCCCGTGCGGGTGCGGATCGAGGTCGATCCCGCGGGCCTGCGCCGTCCCCGCCACCGCCGCGAGGTGCTCGCGCGACCACCGGGCGAGGTCGAGGGCGACGTGATGCACCTCGTGCTCGGTCGCGTGCCGCTCGGCGACCGCGACGAGGTGCTCGACCAGGTCGTCCTCGGCCTGGTGCACCTTGCTCAGCGCGTACCGCGATCCGGCCTCGCCGGTCATCGCACGACCTCGACCCGGCACACGGCCGTCTTGAACAGCGGCTGTTTCGACACCGGGTCCCAGTCGGTGATGGTCAACTCGTTGGCCGCGCGGTCGTGGGCCGCGGCCGCGTCGGCGCCGCCCTGGACGTCCCAGTAGCCGTAGTGCCACGGCACGAAGACCAGGCCGCGGCGGATCGGGACGATCCGGGCGGCGGCCCGGATGCGACCGCGCGGCGAGCAGATGTCGACGAGCGTGCCGGGTCCGACACCGAGCTGCGCCGCGTCGTCGGCGTTGAGCTCGGCCCAGACGTCGGGCGCCTGGTCGTTCAGCTCGGGTGTGCGACCGGTCTTCGTCCGGGTGTGGAAGTGGAAGATGGTGCGCCCGGTCGTGAGCTGGAAGGGGTAGTCGGTCGACGGGATCTCGTGCGGCGGCAGGTACTCGGCGGCCTTGAGCACCGCCTTGCCGTCGGGGTTCAGCGCGCGGTACTCGACCTCCTCGACCGAGGCGCCGGTGACGAGGTCGCGGCCGTAGCTCTCGCTGAGGTCGGCCGACGCCCAGCTGATGCCGTCGGTGTAGAGCCGCTCGGTGCCGAGGGGAGCGTCGGCGGTGCACGGCCACTGGATGCCGCCGTGCTCGCGCAGCTTCGCGTAGGTCAAACCGGTGTAGTCGCACGGGCGTCCGGCGCTGGCGCGCTGCCATGCGGCGAAGGCGCTCTCGGGATCGTTCCAGTGCACGAGCGGCCGGCCGTCCTTGTCGCGGAAGTCCATCGCACGGGCGTAGGCGAGGAAGATGTCGAGATCGCTGCGGGCCTCGCCCGGCGGCTCGACCGCCTGCTCGGACAGGTGCACGGTGCGGTCGGCGTTGGTGAAGATGCCGGTCTTCTCGCCCCAGGTCGCTGCCGGCAGCACGACGTCGGCGAAGGCGGTGGTCTCGGTCTCGAAGATGTCCTGGACGACCACGAACAGCCCCTCGGACGCGAGGATCGAGCGGATCCGGTGCAGCTCGGGCAACGAGACCGCCAGGTTGGTGCCCGAGATCCAGAGGAACCTGACCGACCCGGTCTCGGCGTAGCGGAAGATGTTCATGGCGTGCGTCGGCGGGCCGTGGTGCGGCACCTGCATCGGGTCGACGTTCCAGATGCGGGCCAGCTGCTCGATGTGCTCGTCGTTCGCCCAGTTCCGGAAGCCGGGCAGGTCGCCGTTGGCACCGCACTCCCGGGTGTTCTGCGCGGTGGGCTGACCGTTCATCTGCAGGACACCGGCCCCCGGCTTGCCCAGTGCACCGCGCAGCAGCACGAGGTTGTTCACCTGCACGGCGGCGGCCGTCGCCTGGTGCGACTGGTACACGCCCTGCAGCACGGTGGCGAGGATGCGGGTGTGCGCGCCCAGCAGGCGCGCGGCCGCGCGGATGTCCTCGGCGGGCACGTCGCAGATCTCGCTCGCCCACGCAGGGGTCCAGTCGGCGGCCCGCGCGCGCAACTCGTCGAAGCCGACGGTGTGTGCGTCGACGAAGTCGTGGTCGACCCAGTCGTTGACGAGCAGTTCGTGCAGCAGGGCGTCGAGCAGGGCGAGGTTGGTGCCGCTGCGCGGGGCGAGGTGCACCGTCGCCTGCTCGGCCACCTTCGTGCGGCGGGGGTCGACCACCAGCAGCTTCGGCGGGTTCGGCCCGGCCAGCCGGTCGAGCATCCGCATCCACAACACCGGTTGAGTCTCGGCGACGTTGTGCCCGAACAGCGCGATGACCTCGGCATGATCGACATCGCGGTACGACGCCGGCTGCCCGTCGCTGCCGAACGTCTCCTTCAGGGCCTCGCCCGCCGTGGCCGTGCAGAGCCGGGTGTTGCCGTCGAGGTGATGCGTGCCGATGCCGGCGCGGGCGATGGTGGTGAGCGTCCAGTACTCCTCGGCGAACAGCTGCCCGGTCGTGTAGAAGCCGATCGAGCCGGGCCCGTGGTCGGCGAGCAGCTGCTTCGTGCGATCGGCGACCATGCCGATCGCGGTGTCCCAATCGGTCGGCTCGAGCCGGCCGTCGCGGCGCACGAGCGGTTGGGTGAGGCGGTCGCGGCTGAGGTTGGCCTGCCAGCCGTAGAGATCCTTCACATCGAGACGGCCGTGGTTGACCCGGTCGTCGTCGCGCCCCCGCACCCCGACGATCCGGCCGTCGCGCACGCCGATGCGCATGGCGTCGCCGTTCGAGTGCAGCAGCGAAGCCGTGGTGAACCACGCGTCGACGTCGTCGGCCGTCACGCCCTCGGCGTAGTGCTCGTCGACGCGTACCGGCCAGGTCTCACCCGCGGCGTAGGGCGTGCGCTCACCCCAGAGTCGCTGCAGCCGGTGCTGCTCACGTGCGTCCATGCCCGGCCACTACCCGCGCGGCGGAACATTTGCACACTGCAGCTGTGGGGATCGGTGTGCCGCCTCGGTGGGTATGCCTCCGGCATGGCAGCGGACAGCAGCAAGGACGAGTACGACGGCGCGCTCGATCAGGACTCCGAGCCGACCATGACGGCGCCGCCGAGCGAGCGACCGCTCGGCGACTGGGCGCAGCAGCTCGACGACGACGCGCCCGAGCCCCATTCGGACGGGACCGCCGAGGACGCCGACGTCGCTGACACCGAGGCGGGCGGCGGCGGGGTCTGATGCCCGCCGGCGTCAGGCGAGGCCGCGGGTGGTGCGCGCCGGCGGTCGGGTGCCGCGCAGCGTCGCTACCATGTCGAGCGTCTGGCGGGTCTCGGCGATGTTGTGCGCGCGGAAGATCCGGGCACCCAGCCAGGCGCTGACCGACGTCGTCGCCAGCGTGCCGATGAGCCGTTCGCCCACCGGGCGGTCGAGGGTCTCGCCGACGAAGTCCTTGTTCGACAGCGAGACGAGCACCGGCCAGCCCGTGGCGACCATCTCCGGCAGCCGGCGGGTGACCTCGATGCTGTGGCGCGTGTTCTTGCCGAAGTCGTGGCCGGGGTCGATGACGACGCTGTTGCGGTCGACGCCGAGGGCGACCGCACGCTCGGCCTCGCCGACCGTGCGGCGCAGCACGTCGGCGAGCACGTCGTCGTACTGCACGCGGTGCGGGCGCGTGCGTGGCTGGGCGCCGCCCGCGTGGGTGCACACCAGGCCCATGTCGTGCTTCGCGGCGACCTCGGCGAGCCCTGGATCCCAGCCGCCCCACGCGTCGTTCAGCACGTCCGCGCCGGCCTGGTACACCGCCTCGCCGACCTCGGCGCGCCACGTGTCGACGCTGATCACCAGGTCGGGGAACGCCTCGCGCACCGCCGCGACGAACGGCGCGGTGCGCTCGATCTCCTCGGCGACCGTCACCTCCTGGCCCGGCGCGGCCTTGACCCCGCCGATGTCGACGAGGTCGGCGCCCTCGGCGACGACCTGGTGCACGCGCTCGAGCGCCTTCTCGAAGGCGAAGGTCGCCCCCCGGTCGTAGAACGAGTCGGGGGTGCGATTGACGATCGCCATGATCAGCAGGTCGTCGTCGGCGTAGGTGCGGCGGCCGAAGCGCAGCATCAGCGGTCTCCGTTGTCGAGCAGGGGTGCGGCGGGCGGGCGTTCGACGACCGGCACCTGGCGCGCGTGCCACGACTCGGGCCGGCGGCGGTCGAACTGCCACAGGTCGGGCGCGGCCGGGGGTGCGTCGGCCAGCGTGCGGGCCAGCGTGACGGCGACGATCTCGGACGCCATGACGCCGAGGTCGTGCACCGACTGGTGCGCGTGCGCGCGGGCGCCGAGGTCGACCTGGGCGATGCCGGTGAGGCCGAACCGCTCGTGGATGTCGAGCAGGGTCGCCATCTCGACACCGTAACCAACCGGCACCGACAGCCTGGCGAACGCCGACCGACGGATCGCCCACTCGCCGGCCAACGGCTGCACCACCCGCGAGAGCGCCGGTCGGCACTGTGCCAACAACGGCCGCGCGACCAGCTCGGTCACGCGTCCGCCCTGCGGGGCGTGCGCACCCGAGCCGTCGTCGAGGATGCGGTCGTAGAAACCCTTCACCAGTTGCACCCGCGGGTCGGTCAGCAGCGGGCCGAGCAGCCCGGTGACGAAGTGGGTGCCCCACCCGGTGAGGTCGGCGTCGACGAACACGAGCAGATCGGCGGACGTGACGAACTGCGACTTCCAGAGCGCCTCGCCCTTGCCGCGGTTGGTGCCGAGGTCGGGACGGATCCCGCGCGCGGGGTGCACGACCGCGCCGGCGGCGACGGCCCGCTCGGCCGTGGCGTCGGTCGAGTCGGAGTCGATGACGATGAGCTCGTCCACCAAGGGCGTGGTGGTCATGAGGTCGGCGCGGATCGCGGCGACGATGTCGCCGACGGTCGCCTCCTCGTTGCGGGCGGGCAGCACGACCGCGATGCGGTGGTCACCCTTGGCGGCGGCGACCCGCTCGACCGGCCAGTCGGCCGCGACGGTGGTGGCGGCGGCGAACCAGGCGACGGGATCGGTCACGGCAAAGGGTTCGCGCGCGGGCGCCGGCGTGGATGCGTCCGGACGCGGGATGTGAGCAGATCGCCCGTTCAGCGGCGCCGGGCGGCGACGATCCCGGCGACGGCGTAGCCGCCCGCGACGGCGGCGTACAGCCGTGACTGCCGGGCGGACACCCCGTCGCGGCCCGCGAGCACGCCCGCAGCCGTGTCGAACAGGTCGAGGACGATGCCGAGGCGCAGCGCCTGGGCCTGGGTCGCCGGCAGCGCGGTCGCGAGGCCGACCATGAGGTCGCGCGAGCCGAACAGGCGGGTCATGTAGCGGGCCTCGCCGTTCGCGCCGGCGCCGGGCATGCCGCCGCGTTCGGCGACCAGCTTCGGCGCGGCCCACGCGGCCCCGCCGAACACGGCGCGGCCGAGGCCGAGGGCGGTGGCCAGGTTGACGATCGCCATGGGGTGCTCCTCGCGCGGTGGGTTCGGCGTGCCCCGCCGACGCTAGCGGGGGAGCGCGGCACGGTTGACGCCGGCCCGGGTGGTGCGTCCCGTGACGTCGTTCGGGTCGAGAACGCCGAACGGCGGCGGGAGCCGGAGCTCCCGCCGCCGCGCGGTCAGGGTGTCGATCAGCAGCGCTCGATCAGGTCGATCAGTAGGCGCTGTAGACCAGGTAGTTCGTGCCATTGTCGAGCGTGTGGGTGGTGCCGACGGTGACGTCCACCGGGTAGGCGCCGGCGGTGTTCGCCGGGGCGTCGCAGGTGAGCTTCGTGTCGCTGACGACCGTGACGTTGCTGCAGGTCGCGTGGGTGGCGCCGGTGATCGCGACGGTCGGGGTGGCCGCCTTGAAGCCCTTGCCGTTCACCGTGATGGTGCCGCCGGTGAGCGGGACCGACGGGGTGCTCAGCTTGATCAGCTGGTCGTCACCGATGGTGAAGGTGTGCGTGGTGCCGGTGCAGCTCGAGGCCGCGACGCAGCCGCTGTTCCCGCTGCCCGAGTGGTAGGTCGCCGTGACGCCGTTGGCGGTGATCACCAGGTCGTTGTTGGCCGGCACCGCCTTGTAGCTGCCGAGCTTGCCGGTGAAGTAGGTGCAGTTCGTGCCGGCGGTGCAGCCGCCGAGCGCGAGGTTGGTCAGCGGCACGCCGCCGATGCTCGCCTTCAGCGGGTAGGCCGTCGAGGTGGTGAAGTGGTACGTCCCGTCACCCTTGACCTCGACGATCTGGCCACCGCTCATCGGGGCGACCGTGACCGGGGCGGCCGAGCCACCGTTGACCAGGAAGACCGGCGCGTCCGGCACCGACGTGTCGTCGTCGAACAGGGTCGGCGGCGCGACGAGGTCGAGCGCCATGGCGGCGACGGTCGGGTCGCTCACGATGTCCGAGCCGCTCGTCGGGTGGATGTCGACGCCGACCTTCGACTTGGCCACGGCGCAGTCGTTCGCGGTCTTCACCAGCAGCGAGGTCGGGCTCGCGACGATGTAGGTCGGGGCCGTGGTGCACACCGACGCGTTGCTGTTCTGGGTGTCGACGAGCTTGACGTTGCTGATCGTGTTCTCGTCGAAGTTGGTGCCGGTGACGACGATGAGCTGGTTGCCGATGCTCGTGGCGATCCGGTGCACGCTCAGCTTCGTGATCGTGGGCGTGGTCGAGGTGGCGTTGGCCGAGCCGGACATGCCGAAGACGCCCGCGACGACCGTGCCGGCAACCGCCGCGACGGCCGCGGCGCGCTTGCCGGCGGTGTTGATACGGATGGTCATGCGGTTCTCCTCCATAAGACGAATCGGGCGGTCACCCGAGTGCGCCGCTTCCCTGCGGGCATCTGCCGTATCGGCGTCACCGTCGCCGTACTTGACCAAGGGTCGGTCGGCGGGACCAAAGGTCGACCGGTCGGCCCACGGGCCTCAGAGCCACCGCTTCCAGCGGAACAGCACGTACAGCGCGAGCGCCGCGACGACGATGATGACCGTGGACGCGACGAACCCGGCCGTCGTGCCGTAGCCCGGGTACGGCACGTTCTGGCCGAACCAGCCGGTGACCGCGGTCGGGACGGCGATGATCGCCACCCACGCGGTGATGCGCTGCATCTGGTCGTTCTGCTTCGCCGACGTGTCGGCCAGCTCCTGCGCGGCGACCGCGAGATGCGTGCTCGTGCGCGTCTGGAAGAACTCGATGACGCCGTGGACGAACTCGCGTTGGCCCTCGGCCATGCTGCGCACCATGTCGAACCGGTCGGCCAGGTCGACCACGAGCCCGGCGTCGGCCTCGGCCAGCCGGGTGCCCCGGCGCGCGAGGTTGCGATAGGTCTCGGCGCTGTGGGTGACGATGGTGCGGATCGCCAGCAACTGGTGCCCGACCTCGAACAGCTGCTCGAGCAGGGCCTCCGGGTCGTCGTCGTGGTCCTCGTCGGTCACCTGCTGCTCGAGGCGTCCCGACTCGCGCGCCAGCTTCGCGACGAGGTCGATCTCGCGGCGGATCATCGCCGACACGATCGCCGCAGACAGGGCCATCGGGGTGCGGGGGTGCAGCGTGCCGGCCTTGATGCGCGCCAGCACGTGGTCGGTGTCGATCTGGGCGACGGCGCGGTCGACGACGGGGTTGAGCGGGCCGTGCACGGTGACGACGTAGTTGGGTCCGACGAACTGGTCGAGCTCGACGTAGTGCACGTGGCCGCCGCGTCCGAGTTCGGGCGCGTGCAGCACGGTGAACAGGTGGTCGTCGTAGAGATGGCCCTGCGAGATGTGGTTGCGCTCGACGCAGCCGCGCACGGCGAGTTCGGCGAACCCGAACACCCGGGTCAGCACGTCGGCGTGCTGGGTCTCGCACAGCGGGATGTCGACCCAGACGACGGCGTCGGCCCGGGTGAGCAGCGCAGGCAGCTCGTCGGGCGTGTGCTTGGTGAGCCCGTCGGCGTCGATGACGTGGACATCCATGCCGCAGAGCGTGACGCACACCGGCTGAGGACGCAGCTAACGCCGTCGCGCCAGCCCCGCAAGGGCGAGCAGGGTCAGCACCGCGATGGCGCCCGCGAAGACCTCGGCGGTGCGCACGATCCCGACCGCGTCGCTGGCCGCGCCCACGCCGACGACCGGCAGTGAGATGCCGACGTAGCAGACCGCGAAGAAGCTGGACGAGACGGCGGCGCGCTGGTCGGCCGGGCTCGCGCCGGTGACCGCGCCGAGGGCCGCACGGAAGCTGAGGCCCTGGCCGAGGCCGCTGACGGCGCCGCCGACCACGAGCAGCGGCAGCGAGTGCTCGCCGATCGCGACGCCGACCCCGGCTGCGCCGAGCGCCAGCACCGTCGTGCCCGTGAGCAGCGCCGGACGTTGCGCGACCGCGAGCGACAGCACCTGCCCGACGGCCGAGGCGGCGAAGACGGCGAGCACCACCAGCGCCGTCAGCAGCGGGTCATGGTGGCCGAGCGCGCCCAGCGAGGCCGGCGTGACGGCGGTGAAGAAGCCGAGGACGGCGAAGCCCGCGAAGCCCGCGATCCCGGCCTGGACGAAGGTGGTGCGCACCTCGGCCGGCACCCCGAGACGCTGCATCGTCAGCCGGCGCGGCCCGTCGACCCGGACGGTCTCGGGCGTGAGCACCAGCAGGCCGGCGACGACCACGACCAGCGCGAGGTGCACCCAGTACGGGCTGCTGAGCGGCGCGACCTCACCCTTGGCGAGGGCGCCGGCGACCAGCGGGCCGAGCCCGAGGCCGCCGACGTTGGCGAGGGCGGCGACCAGGCTCGCCCTGGTGCCCGACCCCTCGGCGAGGTCGGCGAGTGTCGCCGTCGCGGTGCCGGTGAACACACCGGCCGAGAGGCCCGACAGGAACCGTCCGACCAGCAGCAGGGTGAGCCCGAGCGCGTGCCCGTGCACCGGCGCGGCGAGCAGGAAGACCGCCGACGACAGCAGCGCGGCGCCGAGCCCGGCGAGCAGGGTCGGGCGCCGCCCGAGCGTGTCCGAGGCGCGCCCGAACGCGAGCAGCGCCGCCAGCACGCCGACGGCATAGGTGGCGAAGACGATCGTCGCCGTGAGCGCGCCGAAGTCGAGCTGCCGCTCGTAGGTCGGGTAGAGCGGCGTCGGCAGCGTCGTGCCGAGCATGGTGGCGACGAAGGCCGCGGTGACGAACCAGAACGCCGTGGTCAGGTGGACGCGCGGCGTTCGGGTCATTCGTCCATGTGATCACAGGCGGATCCGGCGACCCGGACCCGGCCCGGCAGCATCCTGCCGCGGCGGGCGACCGGGCCGATCGCGGCTCGATCGTTCTCGGCGGGTTCACCCCTTTCTTCCCGGCGCTTCCTGCCATCGGTGCGGCCGAATCGATCTTCGCCCTTGACCTTGATCACGCCGCTTGCCACGCTGCCCGGCATCGGTCGGAGCGGGGGCGCATTCGGGCGTGCCCGTACCTGTCCGGGAGTGAGGAGGCCTCACATGTCGAACGGATCGAGCAGGGCGGCAGTGGCCGCGGTCGGTGCGATCGCCGGTGCCGCGGGCGCGTTGGTGTTCGCTGCGTCGGCACACGCCGCGCAGTCGACGCAGACCATCGAGTGCGCCGGCACGCAGTACACGATCCGCACCAACAACAACCACAGCAGTGACATGGGTGGATGGAGCGTCGGCCAGGTCGTCGGCACGCCGGGCTCGCACGGCATCCCGACATCGTTCGGTGGCGTCGCGACGATCACCGGCACCGACACGGTGCTCGGCACGTTCCTGTCCACCAAGGGCCAGGGCAACGCGAACCAGCACCAGCAGCAGACCACGTGCCAGCAGTCGATCAGCGGCACCGCCGCGGACGTCTTCGGACCGGGCGAGACGCCCCCCGGCCTCGACCCGAGCACGCCGGTGACGCTCACCATCACGATCACGGTCGTCCTCAAGTCCTGATCGGGGCCGATGGCTCAACGTTCGTCGAGCCTGCAGACCGTTGCCGCAGTGCGCGCGACACCACTGCGTCGAGACTGAGGCTGCCGGCACCGAGCAGGGCCGCGGTCAGGGCCAGGGCGGCCAGGGCCAGGTTCACCTGGTAGCCGGGCGGTGAGCTGGTCGAGTTCAGCCCGGTGGCCCAGGTGACGGTGATCGTCGCGAGCACCATGTCGCCGAAGAGCGCGGCGGCGGCCAGGCGGGTGCCGAGGCCGAGCGCCATCGCCACGCCACCGCCGAACTCGACCAGCCCTGCCACGACGGCGAAGAACATGCCCGGCCGCAGGTGCGCCGTGCGTGCCATGAAGACCGCCGTCTCGTGCAGGCCGTGCGGTCCGTCGCCGGGGAAGGCGCCGAAGAGTTTCGCCGCGCCGTAGTAGACGAAGACCCAGGCCAGCGTGACCCGCACGACGAGACAGCCGAGGTCGGTCGGGCGTCGGCCGGCCGAGGTACCGAAGACGGCGCGCAGCGCGTCGGGCGTGTGGAGGGTGTGCGTCGACATGATCAGCTCCTTCGCGGCGCCCCGCCACCGGCAGGGGTGCTCGGATCGGGCGGGTCCCAGCCGTCCCACGGACGGAACGGCGCGAGCAGTTGTGCGACCAGCACCGCGAGATGACGTGCGCGGGGGCCCTCCTGCTCGACCCTCAACGGGCGTTGTGGCAGGCCGGTGTCGGCCCGCACGGTCGCCGCCGACGGGAACACCGCGCGTCCCGACAGTTGGTCCCAGACGGTGAGGGCGAAGCCGAGGTTGACGTCCTGCCGGTCGTGCACCCGGTGGTGGATGCGGTGGTAGTTGGGGCTGACGAAGACCCGCTCGAATGGTCCGAAGCCGGCGTCGGTGTTCGAGTGCGCGAAGGCGACGCTGCCGCCGTAGAGGACGAGCAGCAGCGTCGGCACCTCGCCGTTCGCGAGCAGCACCAGCGCCGGCAGCACCGCCACCAGGTAGGACACGTGGATCAGCGGGTGCGTCCGGAAGACGGTGAGGACGTTCATGTCCTCCTGCGAGTGGTGCAACTCGTGGAAGCGCCAGAGCAGCCGCACCCGGTGGTTGGCCAGGTGCACCAGCCAGTTCCCGAGGTCCATCGCCACGAGGATCGCCAGCAGCACGGCCCAGTGCGGCACCGCCGCGAGGTGCGGCAGCACGATCCACGGCGCCACCCGCTGCAACACGTCCGACAACGACAGCGTCAGCGCGGTGACCAGCGGCAGCACCACCGCGGCGTTGAGGACGGCGAAGAGCAGGTCGTGGCGATGACCGCGGGCGATCAGCGGGCGCACCTGCGCCGGGCGCAGCCGCTCGAGCACGAGGAACGACGCGAGCAGCGCGGCCGCGAGCGGACCGATGGTCACCACCCGCGAGGCCGTCAACGAGGCGCCGAAGTCGACGCCGCCCCAGTGCGTCGCCCAGCCCGCGACGATCAGCGCGAGCGCCACGGCCGGCACGAGCAGGGCCGGGAGGTAGACCCGCGTGGCCGCGCGGGTCGGGCGTGTCATCGTCGGCCCGTCTCAGAAGGCGGGGCCGCCGCCGCCGGGCGCCTTCGGCGACGAGGCCGGGCCCGAGGACGCCGGTGAGCCCGGCCTGCTCGACGTGATCGGGTCGCCGTCCGCCCCCAGCGCCAACCAGCGTCCCCACTGGTCGGTCAGGTCCTGGCCGGTGACCTGGCCGGTCGCCCTGTCGCCGACGAAGGTGTAGGCCGGGTGGCCGTGGACGACGACCTGGTGCCCGTTCGCGGTGACCGCCGGCCAGACCGACAGACACTGCCCGGTGCACGTCGGGCGCGCGACCGAGTCGCCGACCAACTCGTAGACGGTGCGTCCTGATGAGTCGGCCAGCACCGTGCCGACCGGCGTCGACTCCGTTCGCAGACCGGCCGGGACGCCGCCCGTCCCGGAGGCCCCACCGCCCCCTGCCGCGGCGGCGTTGCCCGAGGAGGCACTGCTCCCGCAGGCGGTGAGCAGCGCGAGTGCCGCCGCGACACCGACGGTGCCGAGGCCAGTTCGTGCGAGATGGATGGATGTCATGACGACCCGCCTCCGTCCGTGGCACTCGGACGAGCGCCTCTGCGCGGGACGACGGAGCGCGGCGCGTCGCGGTTCACCGGCCGCGCGGGATGGCACGGAATCGACGGGACGCGACCATGGCGCCGCGGCGCCGGACGACGCGAAGGCCCCGGGTGTCCCCCGGGGCCTTCGCGTCAGTGCTGGTCGAGCAGCGGCTCGGACGGCTCAGACGTCGTAGTAGAGCTCGAACTCGTGCGGGTGCGGACGCAGGCGGATCGGGTCGATCTCGTTGCTGCGCTTGTAGCCCACCCACGCCTGGATGAGGTCCTCGGTGAAGACGCCACCCTCGGTGAGGAACTCGTGGTCGGCCTCGAGCGCGTCGAGCACCTCACCGAGCGAGCCCGGCACCTGCGGGATCGCGGCGGCCTCGTCCGGCGGCAGCTCGTAGAGGTCCTTGTCGACCGGCGCGGGCGGCTCGATCTTGTTCTTGATGCCGTCGACGCCTGCCATCAGCATCGCCGCGAAGGCGAGGTACGGGTTCGCCGACGGGTCGGGGATGCGGAACTCGATGCGCTTGGCCTTGGCGTTCGTGCCGGTGATCGGCACCCGGATGCACGCCGAGCGGTTGCCCGAGCTGTAGACCAGGTTGACCGGCGCCTCGAAGCCCGGCACCAGGCGGTGGTAGCTGTTCACCGTCGGGTTGGTGAAGGCGAGCAGCGCCGGCGCGTGGTGCAGCAGGCCACCGATGTAGTAGCGCGCGGTGTCCGAGAGGCCGGCGTAGCCGAGCTCGTCGTAGAACAGCGGCGAGCCGTCCTTCCACAGCGACTGGTGGCAGTGCATGCCCGAGCCGTTGTCGCCGAACAGCGGCTTCGGCATGAAGGTGGCGGTCTTGCCGTGGGCCCACGCGACGTTCTTGATGATGTACTTGAACTTCAGCACGTCGTCGGCCGCGTTGGTCAGCGTGTTGAACTGGTAATTGATCTCGGCCTGGCCGGCGGTGCCCACCTCGTGGTGCGCCCGCTCGAGCTTCAGGCCCGCGTTGATGAGGGCGAGGCTCATCGCGTCGCGCAGGTCGGCGTAGTGGTCGACCGGCGGCACCGGGAAGTAGCCGCCCTTGTACCGCGTCTTGTAGCCGCGGTTGCCGCCCTCCTCGACCCGGCCCGTGTTCCAGGCGCCCTCGATCGAGTCGATGTGGTAGTAGCCCTCGTTCTGGGCGGTCTGGAAGCGGACGTCGTCGAAGACGTAGAACTCGGCCTCCGGGCCGAAGTAGGCGGTGTCGGCGATGCCGG
>NZ_JBQCEE010000388.1:0-18195 GCF_051960575.1 Jatrophihabitans sp. | reverse complement strand
CGGCAGGAACCCGGAGATGGTGTTGCCGGTGATCGGCAGCGTCGTCAGCGTGCTCGGCACGATGTCGGTGCCGTTCGCGCTGCCGTCGGGGATGCCGTCGACCGAGCCGCCCGCCACCGCCTGCGGCGAGGTGCCGCCGAGCACGTCGTCGCCGGCCGGGCCGGTGTACATCGTGTCCGATCCCGGACCGCCCTCGAGGTGGTCGGTGCCGGTGCCGCCGACGACATAGTCGTCACCGACACCCGCGTACACCTGCACGTCGCCCGAGCCGCCGGTGATGACGTCGTTGCCGCCGAAGCTCGCCGGCGTCTCCGAGTCGAGGTCGTACGAGTGCACGACCACCGGTTCGGCGAACGGCTTGCCCGACCCCGGCCACGCGCTGTTGGCGTCGACCGTGCCGTTGTCACCGATGAGGACGTTGTCGCCGCTGCCGCCGAAGATCGTGTCGCCGGTGTCCGCCTGCGCCGCGGTGGACGAGCCACCGATGAGCACGCTCTGCCCGGTGCCGCCGTCGAGCTTGTCGGCACCGCCGTTGCCCTCGAGCCAGTCGTTGCCCGAGCCCGCGAGCACGGTGTCGGCGCCGTCGTTGCCGTAGAGCCCGCTGTTGCCGGTTCCGGCGACGAGCAGGTCGTCACCGGAGCCGCCGAAGAGTGTGTCGGTGCCCGGGCCGCCGTAGACCTTGTCGGCCCCCGCCTCGCCGCACAGCACGTCGGTGCCGGTGCCCGCGGTGAGGATGTCGGCACCTGCGCCACCGGCGATGTTGTCGTCGCCGGCGCCGCCCTGCACCCAGTCGTTGCCCGGGGTGCCGGTGCTGGTCTCGCCCGGTGGCGTCCACCTCGGCTGCACCGCCGGCGGGGTGACGCACTGGTTCTCCTCGCGGTCACCGTAGATCGTGTCGCCACCGTTGCCGGCCACGATGTGATCGGCGCCGTCGCCACCGACGAGCAGCTTGTGGTCGACCGGCTTCCCGTCCGGTGTCGGCGTGATGCGCCAGGCGCCGAGGGTGGGGTCGGCCGGGTCGATCGTGTCGATCTTCGCCGGGCCGCCGGACAGGTAGTCCGGTCCGGGGCCGCCGTAGAGGTGGTCCGAGCCGTCGCCGCCGGCGATGACGTCGCTGCCACCACCGCCGTAGACGGTGTCGTGGCCGCCGCTCACCGAGTGGCCGATGACGAAGTCGGCGCCGCTGCCGCCGTACACCGTGTCGCTGCCGGCGCCGGTGTCGACCTGGTTGTTGCCGTCGCCGGACTCACCGGCGTAGTTCGGCTTGTCCGACAGCGACGTCCACCGCTGGCCGGCGTAGATCGTGTCGTCACCCGCGCCGCCGTGGATGTTGTTGTCACCGGTGCCGCCGACGATCGTGTCGCCCTTGGACGCGTTGGTGCCCGGCTGCCTGGTCTCGTTGCCCGTCAGCACCTTGTCGGTGGCGACGCTGAGCTGGTCGTTGCCGCCGTTGCCGAGCAGCGTGTTCGCGCCGTAGCCCGCGAAGATCGAGTCGTTGCCGTCGCTGCTCGACTCACCCGCACCGGGTGCGCCGAGCGAGTCGGCCACCGTCGAGATGTTCTGGAAGGCGCCCTTCGGCTCGGACTGGCGGTGGTCGGTCAGGGTCACCGGCCGGCTCGTGTCGAGAGCGCTGTCGCCCGCGACGACGTCGTCGCCGTTGCCGACGGTCAGGGTGTCGTTGCCCGCGCCACCGGCGACCTTCGCCACCCCGTTGCCGGTGAGGTTGACGGTGTCGTCGCCGCCCTTGCCGTCGACGAACACCGTGCCGCCGTCGATCTTGATGTTGTCGGCGGCGTCACCGCCGACGACGACCGCCGTGCGGTCGAACGGCAGCGGCGTCGGTGGCCCGTCGGCCGCCGGCTGCGACTGGTTGCTGTCGCCGCCGATGATGACCGTCTCCTTGCCGGAGTAGCCGCCGGCATCGAGCACCACCGTCTGTAGCCCGCTGTCGCGGAATTCCTCGTGGCGCCCGAGGCCGTCGACCGAGAAGCCGGCGAAGGTCGGGTGCTGCGGGTCGGTGAAGTCGTGCAGCTCGTGCACCTTCACCGTCTCGTCCTCGCCGCTGTTGCCCCACGGCTCGCCCCGCTGGCCGCTGCCGCCGAGGTGACCGAAGAACAGGTACAGCGTCGTCCCCTGCACCTCACCGAGCTCGGGCGGTGGCGGCGTGCAGTCCGGATGCACGCTGAAGTCGAGCAGCGTGATGTCCACCAGCGTGATGTGGAAGGTGGTGCTGAACGGCCCGAAGCCGATCGTCACGCCGAGGCGCAGGAAGACGCTGAGCTTGCCGTCGACGTTGAACAGACAGAGCGGGTTGTTGATCGCCGTCTTGGCGAACTCGCTCGCCCGGAACTTGCCGTCGTTGTCGGGGTCGTTCCAGTAGAAGTTGATCGTCAGCTTGATGCCGCCCTCGATGCCGACGCTCACGATGAGCACCGTCACCGATGCGCCGGCCGCGAGCTCACCGGTCAGGGTCAGCACCGGCACGGGCTTGCCGTCGTCCTTGGTCGGGTCGACGGTGTAGAGGAACAGGCTGTCGAGGATCGAGCCGATCACCGAACCCGCGCCCTGGCCGGACTTGATCGCCTCGTAGGCCTTGCGCAGCCCGTAGGTGTCGAAGCCCGCGATGATGCGGGCGCTGACACTCGCGCTGCCGGAGATGGTGATGACCACCGGCGGCGGCGCGTACACGGGGCCGAACTGCTGGCTGTACGAGAAGCCGAGCGACAGGTTGCCCGAGTCGAAGCGGATCAGGTCGACGTCGCCGCCCATGAGCAGGTTGAACACCGACGAGGGGTTGTCGAGGATCGGGAAGCTGAACCCGGCCTTCGACTTCGCCGTGCCGATGCTGCCGTTGGACGCGCCGTCCATCGCGTCCGCCGCGCTCTTGTTCCCGTTCTGGGACGCGGGGGCCGGCGTCTTGGTGTCGATGAGCGAATCGGTGTTGTCGGGTGTCGCCGCGGTACCGACCGCCTTGCTCGAACTGACCTTGAACGAGCCGATGAAGATGCCGAGCCCGTCGTCACCGGTCGGGATGGCGTTGACCAGCTTGATCACCTGCAGGATGCGGTCGACCATCGTCAGGTCGGGTCCGCCCGCCAGCGTGCTGAACGCCTCGGCGATCGAGATGAGCGTGACGTCGCCGCCGCCGGCCAGATGGCTCAGGTCGGACAGCACCGGGATCGGCGCGTACAGCGTGTCGATCACCGGCTTGAGCGGCGAGGTGAACTGCTGCACCTCCTTGATGATCGGCTTCAGCACGCCGCTGAGGAATCCGCCCGCGGAGATGTAGACGTTGTCGAACTCGATGTCCGGCTTCGCCACACCGTCGGCGGGCGGCGTCGCGTCGTTGCCGCTGTCGGTGGCGACGGCCGGCTTGTTGAGCGACGTGCCCCACTGCCAGTCGAGCTTGAACTCGCCGCCCACACCGGGCAGCGACGAGTCGAGCACGGCCTGGAAGTCCCAGTCGATGTGCACCTTCGCCGAGATGCCGACGGTGACGAGCTTCTTCAGGGACGCGAGGTTGGTGAGGTCCTTGAGCGTGATGTCGTTCGCCGCGTCGTCGTTCGCGGTGAAGCCCGGATCGTCGAACGCGGTCACCGACGCCGTCGGCGTGTGCAGGTCGATGCCGAAGGCGCCGGCGAACAGCGGCGTCGGCGAGCCGGCGGTGCGCGTGACGCCGTTCGGCACGAGCGGCTTGAACGGGCAGCTCGGGCTCGCCGTCGGCGGGTACGACTGGCCGGTCGCGAAGTCGCAGAGGTTGACCTTGAGGAACGAGATCTGCGCCTGGATCGACTTCGGCAGCTGGACGGCGAGGCCGACCTGGATCTCGGGGTTCTTCTGGTCCTGCGTCTCGACGAAGAAGCCGCGGTGCAGGTCGAGGCCGATCTTGAGGTGGATGTGCCACCCCACCCGCACGGCGAGTTCCTGGGTCGGGTCGGGCGTGCCGTCGTCGTTGGTCGCGGCCGCGAGCGACAGGCCCGGGATGCCGATGTTCAACGGCGTGTGCAGCCCGGGGTTGCCCGACCCGATGCACAGGTTGGCGCCGTCGTCCTCGCAGCCCTTGTCGGCGCTGATCTTGCCCTGGCCGATGTCGCCGGTGAGCGTGACACCGGTGGTCTTGCTGATCGGGCACGGTGAGAGATCCGGGTTCGGCCCCGTCGGCGGCGTGCCGTCGGTGCCGGCCGCCCCGGTGTCGGTGAACGACGGCGTGTCCGACGTCGCGACGTCGAACTCCTTCCACGTCGTGCCGCCGTCGGACGAGCGGTAGAGCCTGTAGCCACTCGCGCCGTCGACCTTCGTCCAGGTGACGGTGATGGTGTTCGTCGCACTGAGCGCAGAGCTCGTGACGGTGATCGCCGCACTCGCCGCCGTGTCACCCTTCGGGTCGGAGGCCGCGACGCGGTACTGGTAGCCGGTGGTCGGCGTGTCCGTCTTGGCGGCGGTACCCGCGACGTTCGTCGGGGTCGCGAGCTGGGCCGAACAGACGAAGTCGGCGGTGATCTTGCCGCCGGCCGGCAGCACGTCCTTCAGCGCGTCGTTGAGCTTGTTGTCCACCCAGTCCCTGAGCTGGGCCTCGTTGCCGACCGACGCGAGGTCGCCGAGCACGCCGTCGACCTCGCCCTGCACGTGTTCGAGGAACTGCGCGCCCTGCTGCAGGTCCTTGCCGATGAGCGGCACCTTGCCGCCGAAGCTGGCGAGGTTCAGGGCCTGCTCGGCGAACTTGAAGTAGCCGTCGAGGCCGCCACCGAGCTGGCTGAAGTCGAGCACGGCGTGCGCGAGGTCGGATGCCAGCGAGGGCGGGAGCTCGAAGCGCTTGGTCGAGTCGCTCGCGCTCAGCGGCAGGGCGTTGCCACTGCTGTCGGTGAGCTTGAACTGGTCGGCGAGGTCGCCGATGTTCGACGGGGTCGCGGTCACCAGCGGGAGCCGCAGCCGGAGGGTGTCCGGGTCCTTGGTCGGGTCGTTGGTCGCGTTGACCGGGTTGTAGTGCTGACCGCCGTCGGTGCTGAGGTACACCGGCAGCGCCGCGCACAGCCCGAGCGTGGTGGGCGGTGTGTCGTTGGCGCAGCTGACGCCGGTGACGCCGCCGTTGAGGTGCACGGAGTTCGAGCCGACGTTGCCGAGGAAGGTCGAGATCGACTCGGGCGCGGTGTCCGGGCTGTTGAAGGACGCACCGAAGGCGGCGTGCGCCTCGGCCGGGTGGCTCCCGCCGTCGGGCTGGGTCGGGTCGCCGAGCGACAGCGACAGCGGGCCGAAGTTCGCCTTGACGAACCCGCCGACACCGGCGTCGACGCCCGCGCTGAGCGAGGTCTGCGTCGGGTCGACGAGCAGCCCGGCCGGCGTCGCCGCGCCGGACTCGTCCGTCGGGTCGGCACTCAGCGGCAGCAGCAGCTTGACCTTCGCCTCGGCGTTCGCATGCAGCTGCACGAGGCCGGAGGCCTGCGTGCCGACGATCGAGCTGTCGTTGCCGCCGACGTTGAAGTCGAACGACACGGGCGTGGTGAAGTGGAAGTCGCGCTTCCAGTCCAGCTGCAGGCCGAGCGTCGGCGTGCCGTGGCTCAGGTCGACCGAGATGCTGATCGGGATCGAGGCCGCACCGAGCCGCTCGTTCACCAGCGAGATCAGCGACTGCAGGCTGTCGGCCGGGTTCGCGGTCAGCAGGTCGATCGCCGAGTCGAGCGCGTTCTCGACCTGGTACTGCGACCCGTCGGCCGGTGTGCCGCCCTGCCACTGCTTGATCGTGAGCGTGGTCGGCGTCGTGGCGGTGATGACACCGGTGGAGGTTCCGGCGACGACGGTGCGCAGCAGCAGTTCGTCGGTGAAGTGGCCGTCGCTGTCCTGCACCTGGGTCGAGGTGTACTTGACGTGGTCGCCCTGACCCTGCTCGGACGAGCGGAAGATGTCACCGAGCGTCAGGCCGACGACCGGGATCTTGGTGTCCAGCGCCGCCTGGATGGTCGGGCTGCCGCTGCTGCTGACGTTCTTGAGCAGCTTGCTCAACGTCTTGAGCGTCTGCAGGATCTCGCCGAACAGCGCCTTCGGGTTGCTCGTGTCGAAGTTGAACGCCTTGATCTTGCCGAGCGCATCGGCGACGCTGCCGCCGTTCGCGTCCAGGTGGATCGTCGACGGGTCGGTGATGTCGGTCATCGACAGGGTGAGCGTCGGCGCGCCGCCGGCGCCGAAGAAGTCCGTGTCGCTCAGGCCGGGGATGCCCGTGATCTTCGGGGTGATCGTCGCCTTCGCGGCGCCGGTGACGGTCACCTTGATGAGGGACGCGGGGCCGGACGCCAGCTTCGCGAACAGCTCGGCGAGGGAGATGTCGTGCTGCGCGTCGCCGAGGCCGGGCTGGAAGTCGACGCTCAACAAATGTTGTGAGCTGTCGCAGTCGGTGGTGCCGCTCGTGAACGCGGCGCACTCGTGCAGGTCGCCGGTGAGACCGAGGCCGAGGAAGCCGACGCTGGCGTTCACGACGACCTTCGAGGCGATCGGGGCATCGGCGGTGAGCAGGTGCAGCGGATTGTTCGAGCCGTCGACCGTCCGGATCATGATGCGGTCGGCGGGCGTCGGCAGCGTCGTGACGACGGTCGACGTGCCGTCGGTGTTGTTCGAGGTGAACGGGCAGGCCTGGGTGTTCACGACGCCGTTGAAGAGCTTGTTCTTGCAGCCGTCGCCGGTCTGCGGCGCCTCGAGGTCGAGCACCACGGTGAGGTTGACGCTGTAGCTCGGCGTCACGGTCGCCAGCGGCACGGACGCGTTGGCGTTGAGGATGCCGCTGCCGCCGCCGAGCGAGTCGAGCTTGTTGGCGAACGAGATCGCGCCGGTGCCGGCGTCCTGGCCGCCGATGTCGTAGGCGTCGCCGGCACCCGGGGTGCCGCCGACCCACGCGCCGCTCAGGACGAGCGTCGAGCCGTCGTTCGACTTCACGACGTTGGTGGCCGAACCCGACCGCACGCGGTGGCCGGCGTAGGCGTTGGTCTGCCAACTCTTGCCGGTGTCCTTGAGGGTCGGGGCGCCGGAGCCGGCATCGGTGCCGACGCTGCTGATCGTGCCGCTGTCGACCGGCGTGAACGCGTCGAGGTCCTGCGCCGAGCCGGCCGCGCGGCTGATCGAGAGGCCGATGGCGAGCTTGTGCGTGGTGTCGTCGTAGCCGACGTCACCGACGGTGAACTGCGAGCCGCCCGGCAGGTCCTGGGTGGTCTGCAGGGACGCGAGCATCGACTGCAGCGAGCTGAAGTCGGGCACGAGCGCCCCGAGCGCCACCTGGGTCGCTGCCGAGCCGTCCGCGTGCGCGCCGGCGAACGGGGTGGTGAACGAGAGGTTGTACGGGCCCGTCCCGGAGACGGATCCGACCTTCAGCGTCTCGTCGCCGATCGTGTAGTACTCGCCGGCCGCGGGGGCGCCGCCGTCGACGACGGTGTAGGTGGCCGACGTGCCGCTCGCACCGCTCACCGTGCCGGTGTTGGCGTTGGGCTGGGCGTTGTAGGTCTGCTTGACGTGCTTGTTCAGGAAGCCGGTGATCGCCTCGTTGGCCTGGAAGACGTCGGCCAGCGTGCCCTTCATGAAGGGCAGGTCGATGTCGCCCTTGGCGTCGACCTGCGTCAGCGTCGTGCCGTCGGCGACGGCCGTGTTGAGCGGCGAGCCGAAGGTGACCGTGTACGGGCCGGCGCCGTCGACCGCGGAGACCTCACGCACCGGGCCGCCCGAGCCGCCGACCTGGAACAGGTCGTTCACCTGCGGCTTGCCGCCGCTGGTGGCGGTGTAGGTGGCGGTCAGGGCGCCCGCGGCGATCGCCGCAGTCGTGCCGGCGCGCCCACCGCTCGTCGGCTTGTACGTGCGCGACATCTGCACGGCCTCGAGCGCGGTCGCCAGGCCGGCGAGCCCCTGGGCGAGATCGCCCGGAGTCAGGTTCTCGAACGACTGGATCGCGCTGAGTGCACCGCTGGTGACGTTCACCGTCGGGCTGCCGCTGGTGACGTCGTTCCAGTCGACCTGCACCGTCGCGCTGACACCGGGCAGCGTGATGGACGAGTCGGTCGAGGCGGCGAGGTTCAGCGTGGCGTGCAGGGCCCCGGTCGGCCCGGTGAGGGTGACCAGGCCGGGGACGGCGGCCGCGCCGCCGTTCAGCTCGCCGGGCGTCGTGCCGCCGTTGAGCGGCTCGGCGAACGGCTGGAACGAGCTGCCGCTGATCGTGCCGAGGTAGACCTTGCCGTCGGCGTTCGGGTCGCGCAGCGTCGCGGTCAACGAGGTCGTCAGGTCGAGGCTCGAGCCGCTGTTCAGGCTGACGCCCAGGATGCCGATGCCGGCGTGCACGCCGCTGGTGTCCTGCGTGCACGGCGGGGTCGACGAGGCCGGCGAGCACGGGAAGTGGGCGTCGGCCGCGAGGGTGAAGGTCGGCACGGCGGTGCTGGTGGTGTCGAGGTAGACGGCGCGGGCCGCGGTGTCGTAGACGACGGTGAAGGTGCCGTGCAGGGCGAGGTCGACCTGCACCGGCGCGGCGAAGTCGAACTTGGGGCTGGTCGTGCCGATGGTCAGCGGTGCGGCCGACACCCGCTTGGTGACGTCGAGGGTGACGGCGAGCGACTCGCGTCCGGTCGCCGAGCCGGGCACGACCTGCACCTTCGCGGTGCGGCCGCTGCCGAGATTCACCGAGTTGCCGTTCAGCGCGGCGGCGAGCTTGGCGAAGGTCGTGTCCGTGGCGTCCAGGCGGTCGGTGAGCGTCTTCTGCAGCAGGTCGACGAAGCCGATGCCGTCGCTGCCGCCGGGGATCAGGGCCACGTCGGTGAGCGCGGTACCGAGGGCGCCGTCGGTGGCGAGTCCCTGCGAGAACGACTGCAGCGACTCGAGGCCGCTCCAGATGTCACTGACGTCCTGGTCGAGGCCGGGGGGCGGCGCTGCCACCGATGCCGGGGCCGAGACGACGGTCGCGGTGCCGAGCACCAATCCGGCGATGGCGAGCAGGGAGACAGCACGACGCGAACGGCGCGATCGACGCATGGCGGGGGCCCCTTTGAAATTCCCGCCGGGCTCAGGAAAGGCTCAGCGGCGCGTGGACCGTACCGACCTGGCATCGCCGCGACAATGGGAGCGATCCGGTCGAGGGGGGCCCCGACGACGATCGGGACTTAAGACTCTAAGACGATCCTGGGCGAACCGGACGAATGCCGCAGGGCTCCGTCGCGCCGCCCGTGGCGTTGCGCGAACGTCGACGGCCCCCGGCCGGAGCCGGGGGCCGCGCGCTGTGGCGGGTGTTGGGTTCGAACCAACGTAGGCTGAGCCGGCGGTTTTACAGACCGCTCCCTTTGACCACTCGGGCAACCCGCCTTGCTACAACTGGTGCGACGGAGAGCTTACCGGAGGGGTTTCTGATGGCCGACGCGTCCTTCGACGTCGTGAGCAAGATCGACCGGCAGGAGGCGGACAACGCCCTGAACCAGGCCGCGAAGGAGCTGGCCCAGCGCTTCGACTTCCGCGGCACGAACGCCTCGATCGAGTGGTCGGGCGAGCTCGGCGTCACGCTCAAGGCGGACACCGAGGAGCGGGTCAAGGCTGCCCTCGACGTCTTCAAGGAGAAGCTGGTCAAGCGCTCGATCTCGATGAAGGCGGTCGACGCCGCCGAGCCTCGGCAGAGCGGCAAGCAGTACGTCCTGCCGATCACCCTGCGCCAGGGCATCGAGTCGGAGCAGGCCAAGAAGATCGCCAAGCTCATCCGCGACGAGGGCCCCAAGGGCGTCCAGGCGCAGATCCAGGGCGACCAGCTGCGCGTCTCGGGCAAGAAGCGCGACGACCTGCAGGCCGTGATCGCCCTGCTCAAGGACGCCGACCTCGAGGTGCCCCTGCAGTTCGTCAACTACCGCTGACCGCGGTGACGCGACTGGCGGACGCCGTGGCGCTGGTCGCCGGGGCGGCGAGCGCCGTGCTCGTCGACGCGGTGGGGCGGCGGGTGCTGCCGGGGCGGTCCGTCGTCGCCGGCGGCGCAGGACTCGTCGTCGCCGCGGCGATCTATCCGGCGGCGCGACGCGAATCCCGTCCGGACGCCGCGCTCGTCCGCGAGCTGCTCGTGCTGGCCGGGGCGTCCGTCCTCGGCGTCGGCGCGGCACGGTCGTCATCGCGCCTGGCGCGGTTCGCCGTCGCCGCAGGCTGGGCGTTGCACCCCGTCTTCGACTACGGCCACACCCGCACCGGCGACTCGCGTCTGCCCGACTGGTACGCCCCGCTCTGCGCCGGCTACGACGTCGCCTACGCCGCCCTGCTCGCCCGCCGCCCCTGACGCCCCCTGCACCCCCGCCGGACGCGGATGGCCACACCGGGCCAGGACCCGACCACGGCATCAAGATCCGGACGGGCGGGCGGCGCCGGGGCCGGGTCAGTGCTGGAAGCGGGGGTCGGACGCGGCCATGCGGCGCAGGCGCTCGATGCGCTCGTCCATCGGCGGGTGGGTCGAGAAGAGGTTGCGGGCGCCGCCGAACGGGTTGGCGATCATCAGGTGGCTCGCGGTCTGCAGCCGCGGCGTGGCGGGCAGCGGCAGCTGCGCGGTCGTCTGCTCGAGCTTGTGCAGCGCCGACGCGAGCGCCAGCGGATCGTTCGACAGCAGCGCGCCCGACTCGTCGGCCTGGTACTCGCGCGAGCGGCTGATCGACAGCTGGATCAGGGTCGCGGCGATCGGGCCGAGGAAGACCATGAGCAACGCGGCGAACGGGTTGCGGTCGCGGTCGTTGCCGCCGCCGAAGAAGATCGCGAAGTTGGCCAGCATCGTGATGCCGGACGCGAGGGTGCCCGCCACCGACGAGATGAGGATGTCGCGGTTGTAGACGTGGCTCAGCTCGTGCCCGAGCACGGCGCGCAGCTCGCGCTCGTCGAGGATGCGCAGGATGCCCTCGGTGGCGCAGACGGCCGCGTGCCGCGGGTTGCGGCCGGTCGCGAACGCGTTGGGCTGCATGGTGGGCGAGACGTAGAGGCGCGGCATCGGCTGGCCGGCGGTGGTCGCCAGCTCGCGGACGATGCGGTACATCGCGGGCTGCTCGACCTCGCTCACGGGCCGCGCGCCCATCGAGCGCAGCGCGAGCTTGTCGGAGTTGAAATAGCTGAACGCGTTGATGCCGGCGGCGACGACGAAGCCGAGCACGAGGCCGGAGCGGCCGAACACCAGGCCGCCGGCCACGACGAAGACAGCGCCGAGCACGCCGAACAGCACCGCGGTCTTGAGGTTGTTGCGGAGGCCGTACATGTCCGTTCAACGCTCGGACCTCACACCGGCGTTCCCCGCCGCGCAGGTGCGTCCGGTGCGTCCGTTAAGTTCGGGCGCATGGCTGCTGTCGACGACCTGCTGAAGGCCAACGAGCGCTACCTCGCCGGCTTCCCCGGACCGCGCCCGAAGAACCCGAGCCTCAAGCTGACGATCATCACCTGCATGGACTCGCGACTCGACCTGTTCGGGGCGCTCGGGCTGAACATCGGCGAGGCTCACCTGATCCGCAACGCGGGCGGCATCCCGACCGACGACGTGCTGCGCTCGCTGGCCATCAGCCAGCGCGCCCTGGGCACCGAGGAGGTCGTGCTGATCCACCACACCGACTGCGGTATGGAGGGCTTCGACGACACCGCGTTCCGCGCCCAGCTGGAGAGCGAGACGGGGCGGGCGCCGACCTGGGACGTCCGCGGCTTCGACGACGTGCGCGACGACGTGCGCCGCAGCGTCGAGATCGTGCGCGGCTGCCCGTGGGTGCCGAACCGCGACAAGGTGCGCGGGTTCGTGTTCGACGTCGCGAGCGCGCGGGTCGAAGCGGTCGACTGACCGCGCGTCGCCGGCGCGGCGTCAGTGCGCGTCGGCGACCACGGGCGGCGCGACCTCGGCCGGGTCGGTGGCGGGCGGCATCTCGCCGCTGATGCCGTGCACCGGGGTGCCACCGGGCACCAGCGGAAGCCCGAGGGCCGCCCACGCCTGCGCGCCGCCGACCAGGTCGGTGGCGGGCACCCCGATCGCGTTCAGCGCGTCGGCGGCGAGCGACGAGGTGTAGCCCTCGGAGCAGACGACGATCCAACGCTGCCCGGACGCGGCCTGGACGAGACGGGCGCCCGACTCGGGGTGCAACCGCCACTCGAGGTGGTTCCGTTCGACCACCAGCGCGCCGGCGATCTCGCCCTCGCGCACGCGCTGCCAGTGCGGACGGATGTCGACCAGCCGCGCACCGCTGCGCACGGCGGCGGGCACCTCGTCGACCTCGATGCGCCGCAGTCGGCTGCGGGCGTCGGCGAGCAGCTCGTCGACGGACGCGAACCGCCCGGCGACCGGCTCGTTCACGAGGCGATCTCGAGCTCGAGCTCCGGGTCGTCGGTCTCGACCGTCATCAGCGGCTGCAGCCGGCCGTCGGCCAGGTCGTAGTAGGTCATCGACGACAACGGCGCCGAGTACACGTGCACGCTCACAGCCGGAGCAGTACCCAGATTGCGGACGTCGTGGACATAGCGGGCGCCGAATCCCACCGTCGAGCCGGCACCACGCACCAGGTCGCGCGCCCGCGCGCCGCCCGGCGCGGCCGCGCCGGTCACCACCGTCTCGGTGAGCTCGCCGCTGAGGACGGTGAACGAGCCGGCCGAGCCGCCGTGGTCGTGCAACTGGGTGCCCTGCGTCGGCAGCCAGCTGATCAACCAGACGTCCATGCGCTGGTCGCGATAGATGCGCTGGTGCCAGCGGTCGTCGGCGTCGTAATCGACCCAGGGGCACTTGCCGGCCGCGACCTCGTCGGCGAAGAAGCGGCTCCACTCGCGCAACCGGGAGGGCGCGAAGTACAGGGCGGACGGCGCAGCACTGGGCACACCCCGACGTTAGCGAGCGTGCCCCGCTTTGTCGAGTTCCTCGCTAGACAAACTCAGTGAGCGTCAGACGGCGGCGGTCTGCCACCGGAACGAGACCATGAGGTCCTCGATGCGCCGGCGCAGTTCCGGCTCGGGGGTGGGCACGAACTCGGCGAGGACGGCCAGTCGCTGCCCCGGGGCGGGCATCACGTACCGCACCGACTCGGGACCGAACTCGTCGTCGAGGAGTTCCTGCGCCACCGATCCCGGCGCCACCTCGCGGGTGGGCAGTTCGCGCGCGGCCTCGTCGAGCAGGCCGACGGTCAGCACCCCGGACGCCTCGGCGAGGTCGCTGTCGCCGATCACGACCGAGCTGAGGGCCGCCAGCACGGGGGCGCCGTCGAAGTCCTCGGGAAGCCCGGCCTCGTCGGGGCTGACGACGATCCACTCGCGGCAGTCCATCTCGAAGGCCGGCAGCACCAGGTCGGTCATGTCGAATCACATCCGGACGGTCTCGGCTGGTCAGGGACGCGTGCTCAGGTCGAAGGGATACCCAGGGCCGGGAGGGCTCTCACAGCGGGCCCGGATCGTGAGACCCGCGTGAGCGATCCCACCCGCCCGCAACCTGCCCGAAACGTAGGATGGGACGGTTGCGACGACCGCCCGCCCTGCGTTGCGAGCCGCCGCTTGGGACGCCCGAGGAGGCACGAGCCGGATGGCTGCCAACAGCACCGAGAACGGCACGCAGAAGACCGTCCAGCAGGTCGACCGCGTCGTCATCCGCATCGCCGGTGACTCCGGTGACGGCATGCAGTTGACCGGTGACCGGTTCACGCAGGAGACGGCATCGTTCGGCAACGACCTGTCGACGCTGCCGAACTTCCCGGCCGAGATCCGGGCGCCGCAGGGCACGCTGGCTGGTGTCTCGAGCTTCCAGCTGCACTTCGCCGACCACGACATCCTGACCCCGGGCGACCGGCCGGACGTGCTGGTCGCGATGAACCCGGCCGCCTTGAAGGCGAACCTCGCCGACATGCGCCAGGGCGCGACGATCATCGTCGACACCCACGACTTCACCTCGCGCGCGCTCGCCCGGGTGGGCTGGACGAGCAACCCGCTCGAGGACGGCACACTCGAGGGCTACACGCTGCACGCGGTCGACCTGACCCAGCTGACCCTCGACGCGCTGGAGGGTTCGGAGCTCTCGCGCAAGGACGCGGGCCGGTCGAAGAACATGTTTGCGCTCGGCCTGCTGTCGTGGATGTACTCGCGCCCGACCGAGGGCACGATCAACTTCATCCGGTCGAAGTTCGCGAAGAAGCCGGAGATCGCCGAGGCGAACATCACCGCGTTCAAGGCGGGCTGGAACTACGGCGAGACGACCGAGGCGTTCGCGGTCGCCTACGAGGTGAAGCCGGCCCGGCTGGCGCCGGGCACCTACCGCAACATGTCGGGCAACCTGGCCCTCGCCTACGGCCTGATCGCGGCGTCACGGAAGGCGAAGCTGCCGCTGTTCCTCGGCGCGTACCCGATCACGCCGGCGTCGGACATCCTGCACGAGCTCAGCAAGCACAAGCGGTTCGGCGTGCGCACCTTCCAGGCCGAGGACGAGATCGCCGGCATCGGCGCCGCGCTCGGCGCCAGCTTCGGCGGCGCGCTGGGCGTCACGACGTCCAGCGGCCCCGGCATCGCACTCAAGGGCGAGACGATCGGTCTCGCGGTGAGCCTCGAGCTGCCGCTGGTGATCGTGGACGTGCAGCGCGGCGGTCCGTCGACCGGCCTGCCCACCAAGACCGAGCAGAGCGACCTGCTGCAGGCGATGTTCGGACGCAACGGTGAGGCGCCCGTCCCGATCGTGGCCGCCCAGTCACCCGGCGACTGCTTCTACGCCGCCGTCGAGGCCGCGCGGATCGCGCTGACCTACCGCACGCCGGTGTTCCTGCTCAGCGACGGCTACCTGGCCAACGGCTCCGAGCCGTGGCAGGTGCCGGTGCTCGCCGACCTGCCCGACCTGCAGCCGGCGTTCACCACCGCGCCGAACGGCGAGCACGGCGAGTACCTGCCCTACCTGCGCGACCCCGAGACGCTCGCTCGCGCCTGGGCCCTGCCCGGCACGCCGGGGCTCGAGCACCGCATCGGCGGCATCGAGAAGGCCGACCGCACCGGCAACATCTCCTACGACCCCGACAACCACGACTTCATGGTGCGCACCCGCCAGGCCAAGGTCGACCGGGTCGCCGACTCCCTCGCCCCGCTCGTGGTCGACGACCCGTCCGGCGACGCCCGGGTGCTCGTGCTCGGCTGGGGCTCGACCTACGGCCCGATCGGCGCGGCGTGCCGGCGGGTGCGGGCCGGCGGCCAGCCGATCGCGCAGCTGCACCTGCGCCACCTCAACCCGTTCCCCAAGGACCTCGGCGACATCCTGCGGCGCTACGACCGCGTCGTCATCCCCGAGATGAACCTCGGCCAGCTCGCCACCCTCGTCCGGGCCAAGTACCTCGTCGACGCCATCTCCGTCACCCAGGTACGCGGCCTGCCGTTCAAGGCCGAGGAGCTCGCCGACATGCTCCGCGGCGTCATCAACCAGGAAGTAGTGCCGTCATGACGGATCTGGGTCTCAAGGCCAAGGACTTCAAGACCGACCAGGAGGTGCGCTGGTGCCCCGGGTGCGGTGACTACGCGATCCTGGCCGCGGTGCAGGGCTTCATGCCCGAGCTCGGCGTGCCGCGCGAGAACATCGTGTTCGTCTCCGGCATCGGCTGCTCGAGCCGCTTCCCGTACTACATGAACACCTACGGGATGCACTCGATCCACGGCCGCGCGCCGGCCATCGCCACCGGCCTGTCGACCTCGCGGTCGGACCTGTCGGTGTGGGTCGTCACGGGCGACGGCGACGCGCTGAGCATCGGCGGCAACCACCTCATCCACGCGCTGCGCCGCAACGTGAACCTGAAGATCC
Organism: Jatrophihabitans sp.; assembly: GCF_051960575.1. Classification (GTDB taxonomy): domain Bacteria; phylum Actinomycetota; class Actinomycetes; order Mycobacteriales; family Jatrophihabitantaceae; genus JBQCEE01. The sequence goes on along the minus strand of NZ_JBQCEE010000388.1, from coordinate 2,447 downwards.
TGCTGTTCAACAACCGGATCTACGGCCTGACGAAGGGCCAGTACTCCCCCACGTCCGAGGTCGGCAAGATCACCAAGTCGACGCCGATGGGGTCGCTCGACCACCCGTTCAACCCGATCTCGGTCGCGCTCGGCGCCGAGGCGACCTTCGTGGCCCGCACCCTCGACAGCGACCGCAAGCACCTGCAGTCGGTGCTGCGCGCCGCCGCCGACCACCCCGGCACCGCGCTGGTCGAGATCTATCAGAACTGCAACATCTTCAACGACGGCGCGTTCGACCTGCTCAAGGAGGCCGAGACCCGCGACGACTGGACGATCCGCCTCGAGCACGGCCAGCCGGTGCGCTTCGGTGCCGATGGTCGCAAGGCGCTGATCCGCGGCGACTTCGGCTCACTGGAGCTCGCCGACGACGTCGCCGACGACGACCCGCGCGTGGTCGTCCACGACGCCCACGCCGAGAACCCGGCCTACGCCTTCGCGCTCTCGCGCATCAGCGACCTCGACGCCCGCTACGCCCCGATGGGTGTGTTCCGCGACGTGCAGCGGCCCATCTACGACCGGCTCATGGCCGAGCAGGTCGAGGCCGCCACGGCGCGTGCCGACGCGAGCGGTCAGGGCAGCGACGACGACGCCCTGCAGGCGCTGCTGCACGGCGCCGACACCTGGACGATCCAGTAATCGACGAGGTCGACGGCCCGCCGGGGCGTCGTGCCGGCACGGTCGCCGCCATCGGCGCGGGCCTCGGCCTGGCGGTCGTCGTGATCGGCACCTTCCTGCCCTGGCTGCGCTCGGGCACCGTCGAGCGCACGAGCTATGCCGGCGGGGCGGCGCTGCGACGTCTCGTCCAGGTGGGTGACCTGCTCTCGCTGGCGTTGCACGTCTGGCCCTTCGTCGGCATCCTCGCCGCGGCCGCGGTCGCGCTCGGTCTGCTGGGGCTGCGCCGCGTCGGCGGCGTGCTGGCGCTGGCCGTCGCGGCCTACGCCGGCGGCGTCGCCGGCTGGGCCCTGTCGGTGCACGCGACCGGGCTGGTGCGCGCCGCCCACAGTGGCCCGATCGTGACCTTGGTCGGGGCGACGATCACCGTCGGATCGCTCATACTGGGCGTTCTGTCCGGACGGTCTGGGAGGGCCCCGCAATGACGACGCCGTACGACCCTGCGGAGCGACCGCACGACCCGCAGCCGCAGGCGTGGCCGCCGCCGGCGCAGGGATGGCAGGCCCCTCCGCAGCCGCAGCCGCAGCCGCAGCCGTGGCAGCCGGCCGCCTCGCCGTACGGCCAGCAGCAGCCGCCCGCCTCGCAGCCGTGGCAGCCCTACGCCCCGCCGGCCATGCCGTACGGCGAACCGCAGGCCGCACCCGTCCCGCTCACCCCGCCGTCGGGCGGGCGCGGCCGCACCCGGGCGATCGCGCTCACCGCCGCGGCGGTGGTCGTCCTGGGCGGCGGCGCCGCGACCTACGTGGCGGTGTCGGCCGGGGACAGCGGCGGTGCGGGCAGCCCGCAGGCCGCCGTGCGCACGCTCGTCACCGACCTGAACAACTCCGACCTCGTGGGGCTGCTCGACGACCTGGCGCCCGGCGAGCGCACCGCGATCGCCACGCCGGTGCAGCGCACGCTGCAGTTGCTGCAGAAGAACGACGTGATCGCGTCCGGCGCGAACCTGAACAGGGTGAGCGGCGTCAGCGCCTCGGTCACCGGCCTCACCTTCGCCCCGGACACGATCACGGTCAACGACTCGGTGCAGATCGTGCAGCTGATCGGCGGCACGATCCGGTTGGACGCCGATGCGGCTCGGCTGCCCTTCTCGCAGGACTTCCTGCACGCCGTGTCACCGTCCGGCAGCTCGCACGGCACCATCGACATCGCCCAGGTCGTCGCGCACACGGGTCATCCCGTGCGCATCGCGACGCAGCGGGTCGGCGGCCACTGGTACCCGAGCCTGCTGTACACGATCGCCGACAACGCGGTGACCCAGGCGCACCTGACCACGCCGACCGCCGCCGACCGCATCCCCGCCGACGGGGCCCCGAGCCCGGACGCCGCCGTGCGCGGGTTCGTCGACGCCGCGCTCGCCGGCAACGTCAGCGGCGCGATCGGCCTGCTCTCGCCGGACGAACTCGCCGTGCTGCACGACTACGGCCGGCTCATCGTCGACCGGCTGCACTACCGGGCCCCGCACGTGACGATCAAGGACCTGCAGTTCACCGACACCCCGTACGCCGGCGGCGTGCGGGTCGGCCTGAAGTCCATCGACGTCGTCATCCCGAACGGCGGCGAGCTCTCGGCCCGGCTCGACGGCGCCTGCAGCGTGATCACGGCGCAGGGGCAGACCAGGCGCATCTGCGCGCAGGACGCGCTGAGCGGCCTGCTCGGTGGCGCGGGCCCGTTCGGCCGGGGGCTCACCGCGGCCCAGCGGCGCGCCGTGCAGGACCTCCTCTCCGGCGCGCTGCG
>NZ_JBQCEE010000387.1:0-18348 GCF_051960575.1 Jatrophihabitans sp. | reverse complement strand
TCGGACGCCGGCAGCGCGCGCGCCGGCGCCGAGTCGTCGCAGGCGACGACCCCATCCGTCGTGGCGACCAGCCCCGCATCGGCGTCGGCGGCGGCCACGTCCTCGTCGAGCGACGGCACCTGGTGGGTCGTGGCCGTCGCTCTCGGCGCGATCGCCGTCTGGCGCCGCCGTGTCGTCTCCCATCGTTCCTGACCGACCGACCTCACCACCCACCTCGACGCGCCACGCGACCGAGCACCACACCGACATCCGGGGAAGGACACTCATGACTCGCCTCACGCCGCTCGCCTGCGGCACCGCCGCGGGCCTCGCCGCGACGTTCCTGCTGGCCGTCGCTCCGAACGCGAGCGCCGCGCAGCCGCCGTACGAGCCGGACCCGGGCGCCGTCGGGACCATCACGTTCTACGACTCGACCGGGAACATCATCACTTCGGGCTCGACCACGACGGCGCCGATGGCCGCCTACGCGGTCGGCAGCGTCGCCGGACGCAGCGGCGACCACACCACACTGCTCAAGATGGCGCAGCCGAACCCGGCGTCCGTCCCCGGTCTGTGGAACGTCGACACGCTCGGCTCGGCCACGGACTACCCGCTCGCGAGCGGACCGGCCCCAGTCACCGCGTTGAGCCAGAGCCATCCGGTCTCGGCCGGTCTCAACACCGACCTCACCGTCGACGACTTCATCAGCGAGTTCCCGAACGACCCGGCGCACGACTCGAACACGGCCTACCAGAACCTGTACCAGGTGCGGCTCGTCACGGCGAACGGCGCCAACCAGAACAACCAGTACGACGTCGCCGACATCCTGGTGAGCGGCACGACGTGGACGCAGGTCTACCCGGCCCCCGCCACCGTGCCGGACGCTCCGACGAACGTGCACGCGACGGCAGGCAACCAGTCGGCGACGGTGTCCTGGTCGGCACCGAGCCAGGTCGCGACCGGGTACGACGTCCAGTACTCGACCGACGGCGGCTCCACCTGGACGACGAACACGTCGTTCGAGGGCAACGCCGCGACGACCGAGAAGATCACCGGCCTGGCCAACGGCACCGCGTACGTCTTCCGGGTCGCGGCGATCGACGGCGCCGGCACCGGGGCCTACTCGACCGCGTCGTCGCCGGTGACGCCGACTGCGGACGCGACCGCCGTCTCGATCGCGGCGCCGACCGCCGTCCGCTTCGGCACCACGGTGACCGTGACCGGTTCGGTCAGGGACACCACCACGAACACCGCCCTGGCTGGCGCGTCCGTGAAGCTCGTCCGGCGCTCGTCGCCCAACGCGCCGTGGACGCTCGTGAGGACCGTGACGTCGGGTCCGGCCGGTGGTGTGAGCGCCGCGTACAAGCCGACGACCAACGTGCAGTTCCAGTGGCAGTACGCAGCCACGGCGACCCACAGGGCGGCCGCATCGGCGGTGCGGACCGTCTCGGTCGCCCAGACGGTCAGCATCGCGGCGAAGCCCGCCTCGGTCCGGCACGGCGGCACGCTGAAGATCTACGGTGTCGTGACACCCGCGGGCGGCGGCAGCGTCTCGCTGCAGCGGCTGTTCGGCACCACCTGGAAGACCGTGGCCACCGCGACGCTCAAGCGGCAGAAGCTGCCGAACGGTGTGACCACCGTCGGCTACGTGGTCGCCGTCAAGCTCCCGACCAAGGGCAGCTACCGGTACCGCGTGACCCGTGCGAAGACGGCCACCCTGGCCGCCGGCACGTCGGCCGTGGTGACGGTGAAGGCGACCTGATGACGTCGGCGCCGTAGTTCCTCGTGCCGGAGAGCTATCCGGCCGGCGCCCCCGCTAGGCCGGGGGCGCTCGCCGAGCTCGACGCGCGCAGCATCTCGGCGTGGTTCGGTGACCGCAAGGTGTTCGACCGCGTCTCGCTGCTCATGCCCGCGGGTCAGGTGACCGCGCTGATCGGCCCGTCCGGCTGCGGCAAGTCGACCTTCCTCCGCATCCTCAACCGGATGCACGAGCTCGTGCCCTCGGCGAAGCTCGCCGGCGAGGTCCGCCTCGACGGTGTCGACATCTACGAGCCCGGACGGCGACTCACCGACGCCCGACGCGCGATCGGCATGGTCTTCCAGAAGCCGAACCCCTTCCCGGCGATGTCGATCTACGAGAACGTCGTGGCAGGGCTGCGGCTGACCGGCACACGCGTCGCGAAGTCGACCAAGGACGGCCTCGTCGAGGAGTCGCTGCGGCGAGCGGGTCTGTGGATGGAGGTGAAGGACCGGCTCGACCAGCCGGGCGGCGCGTTGTCAGGCGGCCAACAGCAGCGCCTGTGCATCGCACGGTCGCTCGCGGTCCGGCCGCGCGTGCTGCTCATGGACGAGCCGTGCTCGGCGCTCGACCCGACCTCCACGCGGGTCATCGAGGACACGATCGGCGAGCTCGTGAACGACGTGACGATCGTGATCGTCACGCACAACATGCAGCAGGCGGCGCGCGTCTCGCACCAGTGCGCGTTCTTCCTGGCACAGCAGGGCACGCCCGGCGCGATCGTCGAGCACGGACCCACGGAACTGATGTTCGGCGATCCGCAGGACCCCCGCACCGCGGACTACGTGCACGGGCGGTTCGGGTAGACCCGGGCCGTCACACCACAGCGAAGGACCGCGTCCAGGACGACGCGTGCCTTCGCCGATGGGGGGACATGAACATCGAACGCAGATCACCGCGGCGGGCCGTCCAGGCCCGCCGCAGTGTGTTCTTGCCGGGCCTCGCCGGGTTGCTGGTGGTTGTTGCCCTGATGTCTGCAGCACTGGCCGGCGCGACCCAGCCGCCGGGCGGCGTCAGCATCATCGACCCTCGGAACGGGCATCGTCTGCCTGCGGATCCACTGCTGCACCGGGGTGAGCAGGTCATCGTCCAGGTCGACGGGTTCCGGCCGGCCGCGCAGGTCGTCGTCGGGCTGGTCGGGGTCCGGCGGCTCGGGACGGTGACCGCCGACGCGTCCGGCACGGCGAGCTATCGCTTCACCGTGCCCGAGGCCCTGGCGCGCGGGCGGTATGCACTGATCCTGAGCGGACCGCCCGCGGCGACGTCCACGGCCGGCCGCTTCACGACGCCGCCCGGACATGACCCGACCCGCGCCCTCGGCGACGTCCGGGTCACCGTGCCGCTCGACGTCGACGCGGGCTTCCGGCTCGGACCGAGGCTCGGAGTGAGCGGCGTCGACTCGAGCAGCACCCCGCCGCCCCACGGGCACAGCGGCCGCGGTGGGCACGGTGTCGACGGGCAGGGCACTGGTGGCACCTCGTCGACCGGCGTCGACAGCGCGCTGCTGCTGGCCCTCGCGGCGGCCCTCGTCGCGAGCGGCCTCGTGGCGCTGCGGCGCGGCCGGCGCCGCCGCGGACGTCACCTGACCGGTTAGGCGGCGGCGACCACCACGGCCGCGGCGGCGGCGAGCATGAACGGGCCGAACGGCAGTTCCGTCTTGAGCGTCACCCGTCGTGCCGCGAGCAGCGCCAGCGTGACCACCCCGTTCAGCAGGAACGCCAGCAGGCTGCCGACCAGCACGGCGCGCCAGCCGAACCAACCCAGCGCGAGACCCAGGACGACGGCGAGCTTGACATCGCCCAGACCGAACCGGCCCGCGCCCACCACGCCGAGGACGAAGTAGCACGCACCGAGCACGACGGCGCCGAGCAGCGCCGTGAGCAGCCGGGTCGCGTCCGCCCGCACGACCGCCCCGACGACGAAGGACGCGGCCAGCCCGGCGAACGCCGCGAGCACGAAGCGGTCCGGCAGGCGGTGCACCATCAGGTCGATCGTCGCGAGCGCGACCCCGACGACGGTGAGCACCAGGAAGCCGACGAGTTCCGGTCGCGCCCCGACGACGGCGCCGAAGCCGGCGCCGACCCCGCCCGCCAGCAGTTCGAGCACGAGCGGGGGAGCGCCGAGACGTGTGCCGCAGCCGCACTTCCGGAATCCACCGTGACCGATCGGTGCGTCGCACGTTGGACACGCTGTACGGTCGGGCGCACCGGGCTCGACCGCGCTGCGGACGAGCGGCCCGCGCACCAGCGCGGCGCCGGCCGCAGTGGTGAGGGCGGCGGCCCAGACGACGACAGACATGCACGCGACGCTAGGTGGGCGCAGCCGTGCTGTCTGTCGGGCGATCGGCTGATCATTTCCTGTCCGATCAACCCGCGCGCACGGGGCACATCGACCGGGACTCTTGTGGCAGAGCGGCCGGAGGCCCTCCCCGAGTCCCCACCTCGGGAACACCCCCACCAAGGAGTACGTCCCATGAACTTCTTCACCCAGCTCGCGGTGATGCTGCACGTCGGTCTGGCCAAGATGACCGAGGCCGAGCGCAAGGACCGTGGCGTGACCGCCGCGGAGTACGGCCTGATCCTGGCCCTCATCGCGATCGTGATCATCGGTGCCGTGACGATCCTGGGCGGCAAGCTCAGCGACCTGTTCACCGCTGCGGGCAACGCGATCTGATCCCCGCTCCGCCGCTCTGCTCTCGGACGCGCCCGCCGGCTCATGCTCTGCAGCCGGCGGGCGCGTTCCTCGTGCCCCCTCCCGACGACTGGCCGGTGTCCCGTGCGACGACTGCGTGATCATGCCGATCGCGGCATCGCCGCGGTCGAGTTCGCCCTCATCATGACGGTGCTGCTGGCGCTCGTCTTCGGGGTCATCGACTTCGGCACGGCCTTCAACCGCAAGATCACCGAGACCGAGGCGGCCCGCGAGGGCGCCCGGCTCGCCGCGCTCGGCAACGCCACGAGCGCCGTGAAGAGCCGCACCCAGCAAGCGGCGTCCGGCATGACGCTGACCACCGGCAACATCGCGGTCTGCTACAAGGCCGCCACCGACTCGTCGTCCTGCTCGGGCGACACCGGCTCGCCGGTCTGCACGAGCGGCCTCACCGGCGACGCGGTCGTCACCGTCACCTACGTCTACAGCTTCCAGACGCCGATCCGGGCCTTCGTGAAGCTGGCCAACACGAGCCTGACGCTCACCGCCACCGGGAGGATGCCATGCGGTGGCTGACCCGACGGCAGCACCGCGCCGGCAGCGAACGAGGCGCCGTCACCGCCCTCCTCACGATCCTGGTCGGCACCGGCGTGCTGCTCGGCACGGGTGCCATCGTGGTCGACGTCGGCCAGCTGTACTCCGAGCGCACCCAGCTGCAGAACGGTGCGGACGCCGCGGCGATCGCGGTCGCGCAGAAGTGCGCGATCTCGCTGACGTCGTGCGCGGCCGGCGTCAGCAGCGCGCCGCGGTACGCGAACCTCAACGCGTCCGACGGCGCGTCGGCCGTCGACAGCGTCTGCGGCCGCAGCGCCATCGGCGGCCTCACGGTGTGCAGCGGTGCGACGGGCACCCTGGTGACCTGTCCGTCCCTGCCTAGTGCCGGCAACTTCGTCGACGTGCACGTCAGCACCAAGCAGGCGAACGGTTCGACCCTGCTTCCACCCACCTTCGCCGCCCACCTCGCCGGCAACAGCGCCTTCACCGGGTCGCACGTGCTCGCGTGCGCCCGGGCCACTTGGGGCGCCCCGTCGAAGAACACGGGGCTGGCACTGACGATCTCGCTGTGCGAATGGCTGCGCGCCACCTCGACCGGCACGATCAGCAAGTACGTCGCCCAGGGCCCGTACCCCTCACCGACCCCGTGGCCGCCGGCCTACACGACCGGTATCGCCGGCACCGAGCAGGTGCTGCAACTGCATGGTTCCGGCAACACCTGCTCGGGCAGTCCGTCCGGCTTCGACCTGCCCGGCGGCTTCGGCTGGCTCACCCCGGACACCGGCGGCACCTGCATCACCACGGTCAGCGCGCAGGGCACCGTCAGCGAGAACCCCGGCAACAGCGCGTCGAGCGCCTGCCAGACCGCGCTGCAGACTGCATACGCAGATTCCCTTCACAAACCGATCTATCTGCCGATCTACGACGGTGTCAAGTACTCAGGGAACAACGGCATCTACCACATCGCAGGCTTCGCCGCCTTCGTGGTGACCGGGTACCGGACACCCGGCAACCCGAGCACGCAGAGCATGCCATCGCTCATCAGCGGCACGAAGTACTGCACGGGAAGCCTGAACTCGTGCGTCTACGGCTTCTTCACCCGCGCACTCCTCCCACTCGGCACGACCCTGTCCGGCAGCACCGACATGGGGTTGCTCGTCGTGCAGTTGTCCGGCTGACCACGGAAGGTCCTCACGCCATGAAACGACGTCCCGTCCAGATCGCCCTGGCGCTCGTGCTCGCGCTGATCGCCACCGGTGCCGTGTACGCCTACGTCAAGCACGCCGATCAGCGGGCCGTGGCGGGCAAGCAGGCCGTCGACGTGCAGCTGGTGGTCAAGCCCATCCCGGCCGGCATCAGCGGCAAGGACCTCCGCGACGGCGGATACCTGCAGATCGACCACCTGCCGTCGGACTCCGTGCCGGCCGACGCCGTGCGCTCGATCGGCTCGGACCTGCTCGACCAGGTCACCACCTCCGACATCGCGGCGGGCCAGGTGCTGCTGCCGCAGATGCTCGGCACCAAGACGCCGACGACCAGCGGCCTGCCCATCCCGAAGAACAAGATGGCGGTGTCCATCGCCGTCGACGCTCCGGCCGACGTCGCAGGCTACGTGCAGCCGGGCGCCCAGATCGCCGTCTTCGACACCGTCATCCTCACCGGCCCGCACAAGGTCGCCGGCGACAACTCCAACGGCAGCAAGGACGACAACTGGACGACGAAGCTGCTGCTGCCGCGCGTCGACGTGCTCGCCGCGTCGGCGGGCGCGCCGAGCAAGGAGAACGCGGGCATGAACAACGGCACCGCGAGCCAGCAGCTGCTCGTCACGGTGGCGGTCGACCAGACCGAGGCGCAGCGGCTGATCCACGAGACCGAGCGCGGCAACCTGTACCTCGCGCTGCTGAGCCAGTCGTCCGTGACGGCACCGGGCCCTGGGATCGACAGCCAGGGCACCGACACCCCGGTCTTCCCGGATTGGGCGCACGCATCATGACGCTGCTCTTCGAACCCGACCCGGACGTCGCGGCCCGCATCGTCGCCGCCTTCGGTCCGGGCAGCGAGATCCGCGTGGTCGACGACCTCGGCTCGGCGTCACGGGCGGTCGCCGTCGAGCCGGCGCCGTGCATCCTCGTCCTCGGACCGACGCCCCGTCTCATCGAGGCGCTTGCCTTCGCCGACGAGGCCCGCTCGATCCGTCCGGCCGTCTCGACCGTCATGGTGCGTGACGAGCTCGACGTCAGCGAGCTGACCGGGGCGATCCGCGCCGGCGTGCGCGACGTCGTGCGCACCGATGACGTGCGCGGGCTGCTCGGTGCGGTGAACCGCCTGGTCAACCCACCCAAGCACGCCGAGCGCGTCGAGCTCGACATCGCCGAGGACGGCCCGCTCGCGACGGTCGGTCAGGGCACGGTCATCGCGCTGTTCGCCGCGAAGGGCGGCAGCGGCAAGACGACCGTCGCCACCAACCTCGCGGTCGCGCTGAACCGCAAGGGCGCGCGCCGCGTGTGCCTGGTCGACCTCGACGTCGCGTTCGGCGACGTCGCCATGATGCTGGGGCTCGCCCCGCGGCGCACGCTGGCCGACGCGGTGGAGTTCCACGGCGGTCTGGACGACGGCCGCCTGGCGCAGCTGATCACCCCGTACGCCAAGGGCTTCGACTGCGTGCTGGCACCGACCAACCCGTCCGACGGCGACCACGTCACCGCCGAGCTGGTCACCGCGCTGCTGACAATCCTGCGGGCGCGCTACGACTACGTCGTCGTCGACACCCCCGGGCAGTTCAGCGAGCAGGTGCTGGCCGTGCTCGACGTGGCCGACCACCACCTGCTGCCGATCACCGCCGAGTCGACGGCGCTGAAGTCGTTGCGCGTGACGCTCGACCTGCTCGACGCGCTGTCCTACAAGCCCGACCTGCGCGGTCTGGTCATCAACGCGGCGGACGCGAAGGGCGCGCTCAAGCAGGCCGACCTCGAGCGGGTCGCCGAACTGCCTGCGATGGCGGCGCTGCCGTCCAGTCCCGACGTCCTCGCCGCCGTCAACAAGGGACTGCCCCTCACGGCCGAGAACGACAAGCACCCGTACGCCGTCGCCGTGCGTGCGCTCGCCGATTCGCTCGCCGGCGAGCAGGCCCAGCCGGCCAAGGCGAAGGGCCGTTCGTGGAGGCGACGCGGATGAGTCTCGCCGATCTCGTCGCGGCCCGGCAGGCCCGGTCGGCGCAGGCCGCCGCGGCCGCCGCGCAGGCGGTCGACCGTGGGGCGACACAGCCGGAGCGCGTCGACGTCAGCAAGCCTGCCCCGAGCACGCCGCACGCCGTGACACTGCCGCGCTCGCGTCCGCGCGACCCGCTCGCCGCGGTGAAGCGCAAGGTGCACGGGGCGCTGCTCGAGGCGTTGGGACCGGCGCTGCAGTCGGCGAAGCTGAGCGAGGACGACGTCGCCCAGCAGGTGAAGGGCCTGCTGCAGGAGGTCATCGACGCCGAGGAGACGCCGCTGACCGCGGGCGAGCGTGCCCGGCTCACCAGCATGATCATCGACGAGGTGCTCGGCCATGGCCCGCTCGAGCCGCTGCTGCGCGATCCCGACGTCACCGAGATCATGGTCAACGGGCCCGACCGGATCTTCGTCGAGCGCAAGGGCCGCATCCACACCGTCGACGCGGTCTTCGCCGACGAGGCGCACCTGCGGCGCGTCATCGACAAGATCGTGAGCCGGGTCGGCCGCCGGGTCGACGAGGCGAGCCCCCTGGTCGACGCGCGCCTGCCCGACGGCTCGCGCGTGAACGTCGTCATCCCGCCCGTCTCGCTCGACGGATCGACGATGTCGATCCGGAAGTTCGCCACCGATCCGTTCGGCGTCGACGACCTCATCGCGTTCGGCACCATGACGCCCGCAGTGGCGGAACTGCTCGACGCGTGCGTCCGTGCACGGCTCAACGTGCTGATCAGCGGCGGCACCGGCTCGGGCAAGACGACCACGCTCAACGTGCTGTCGTCGTTCGTCCCGAACGACCAGCGCATCGTCACCATCGAGGACGCCGCCGAACTGCAACTGCGGCAGGAGCACGTGATCCGCCTCGAGTCGCGGCCGCCGAACATCGAGGGCAAGGGGCAGATCACGATCCGCGACCTCGTGCGGAACGCGCTCCGGATGCGTCCTGACCGCATCATCGTCGGCGAGGTGCGTGACGGCGCCGCGCTCGACATGCTGCAGGCGATGAACACCGGCCACGACGGGTCCATCACCACGCTGCACTCGAACAGCCCGCGCGACTCGCTCGCCCGCATCGAGACGATGGTGCTGATGGCGGGCGTCGACCTGCCGACGCGGGCGATCCGCGAGCAGACCGCGTCGGCGATCGACCTGATCGTGCACCAGAGCCGGTTGCGCGACGGTACGCGCCGCATCACGCACATCACCGAGGTCACCGGCATGGAGACCGACGTGATCACGCTGCAGGACATCTTCACCTTCGACTTCGGTGCCGGCGTCGACGACGACGGCAAGTACCGCGGCACGCTCAAGGCGACCGGTCTGCGGCCGCAGTTCGCCGAGAAGCTGCGCGACGAGGGCATCGACCTCCCCGGCGGGCTGTTCGGCGGTGACCTGCGATGACCGTGCTGCTCGCGCTCACGTTCGGCTGCGTGCTCACCTTCGCCCTGCTGATCACCTGGACGCCGAAGCGCAAGGACGACGACCCGCTCGCGGTCGTCGACATGTACCGCGTCACGGCGCACGTCGTCGAGCCGGAGATGCCTGCCGCGCCGCCGCAGGAGAGCAAGCTGCTGCGTGTCGCACTCGCGTTCCTCGACCGTCAGGTGCGCGCCCGCGGTGCACGCGAGAAGATCGCCGCTACGCTGGACGCCGCCGGCCTCACCATGCGGCCCGAGGAGTTCGTGCTGCTGCGTCTCGGCATCACGCTGGTGCTCGGCGCGACGGTCATGGTGCTGTTCGGGTCGCTGCTGCTCGGCCTCCTGCTCGGTGTCGCGATCGCGTGGATCGCCACCCGACTGTTCGTCTCGATCCGCACGACCAAGCGGCAGGTGGCCTTCGGCGAGCAGTTGCCCGACGTGTTGCAGCTGGTCGCCGGCGCCCTGCGGTCGGGCTTCTCGCTGAGCCAGTCGCTCGACACGGTCGTCCGTGAGGGCGAGAAGCCCGCAGCGGACGAGTTCGCGCGGGCGTTGGCCGAGGCGCGCTTCGGCGCCGACGTCGAGGACGCGCTCGACCGCGTCGCCGACCGGATGAAGTGCACCGACCTCTCGTGGGTCGTGATGGCGATCCGCATCCAGCGCTCCGTCGGCGGCAACCTCGCCGAGATCCTCATGACGACGGTCGGGACGATGCGCGAGCGCGCGTCGCTGCGCCGCACCGTGCGGGCGCTCTCGGCGGAGGGGCGGTTGTCGGGTCGCATCCTCATCGGCCTGCCGATCTTCGTGGTCGGCTTCGTCCAGATGACCAACCCGGGCTACATCCGCCCGCTGTTCCACACGAGCACCGGCACCGTGCTGCTGGTCGTCGCCGTCGTGCTCGAGCTCCTGGGCTCGGTGTGGATCAAGAAGGTCTCGAAGGTGGACATCTGATGCTGCTGCTCGTCGTCGGCCTGGTCAGCGCCGCCCTCTGCGTGCTCGTCCTCGTGCTCGGTGCCTTCGGCGTGTTCGATCCGGCACCCTCCGAGGCGTCGCTCGAGACCATCGAGACCTTCTACGGCCACAACCGCGCAGCACCGGCCGCCGTGCGCTTCGGCGCCGAGCCGTTGCCGCCGGCCATGCAACGGCTGCGCGCGATCGTCGTGCGCATCTCGCCGGCCGCGGTCGTCACCAACATCGGGCAGCGTCTCGACCAGGCCGGCAACCCGGGCAAGTGGACGGTCGAACGCGTCCTGGCGTTCAAGGGCCTCAGCCTCTTCGCGCTCGGCGGGCTCTTCTTCGTCCTGGGCATCGACTCGGGGCCGAAGGCGCTGTTCTGGGCGCTCGTCGGCGCCTTCCTCGGCTTCGCGCTGCCCGACTACGTCCTCGCCAAGCGTGCGGACGCGCGCCAGCAGCGCATCCGCAAGGGGCTGCCCGACGCGATCGACATGCTCACCGTGTGCGTCGAAGCAGGCCTCGGGTTCGATGCCGCGCTCGCCCAGGTCGCGCGCAACCTCCAGGGCCCGATGGCCGAGGAGTGCGGCCGGGTGCTGCAGGAGATGCAGTTCGGCAAGTCGCGCGTCGAGGCGCTGCGCGCGCTCGTCGAGCGCACGACCGTGCGCGAGCTGCGCATGTTCATCTCGGCGATCGTGCAGGCCTCCGGCCTCGGCATCTCCGTCGCCGCGGTGCTGCGCGAGCAGTCGCGCGAGATGCGACTGACCAGCCGTCAGCTGGCCGAGGAGGTCGCGCAGAAGATCCCGGTGAAGATCCTCTTCCCCGTCGTGTTCTGCCTGCTGCCCGCGATGTTCGTCATCATCCTCGGCCCCGGGATCATGGGCCTCGGCAAGGTCTTCTGATCCCTGTCACGACCTCCGCTCCAAGCCTGACCGGCACTGGGGACACCGACTGCAGTTGACAGACCTCACGCGCCGGAGCGAAGAATGATCTCGCCGAAAGCCCCGATGCGCCGGAGGTCCGCGTGCAAGATGCTGCGAGCACGCCCGGACATGCGGCAGCGTCGGCTTGAACGATCCGGTGCCTCGTGGTCGCGCTCCGTTACTGGTGCGAGGCATCTGGTGGCGGAGACGGCTGGCGGTCGCGGTGTTGCTCGTCGGCACCGTCGTGATGGGCGCCGCCGTGCTGGGGCCGCTGTATGCGCGGGCGGCCGGCGAGTCGACACTGCGTGACGAGCTGACTCAGGCCGGCACGGAGACGGGGCTGGAGTTCCAGGACGTCCCGTACGAGTTCGACCTCACGACGTCGGTGTCGCACTTCGACCTCGGCCAGGCTGCGACGCCCAGGCCCGGTGCGGTGCGCGGCTACCCGACGCGGATCCCCTCCATCCAGGTGCAGACGAAGGCGACCGCGCCAGGCAGTGCGACGGTGCGGGTGGGCATGCTGTGGCGTCCTGGCGCCTGTTCGCAGTTGATCATCGTGGCCGGTCACTGTCCCACCGGGCCCGGGCAGGTGTTGGTCAGTGCACGTACCGTCGACGGTGGCTACGGGTGGCGGCTGGGTGGCCGACTGACGTTCGCGATCGGCACCACCCTCCGCATCGTGGGAATCTACACGCCGCGAGATTCGCAGGGTGCGTTCTGGTTCGGCCACGACTACTTCGAGGAGTTCCCGAGCAGCGACGGCCCGGACTGGGTCGACCAGGTCTTCGTCGACCGGGCCGCGACTCGAGCGTTGCCGCCACACACGCAAGCGACGCTGGCGTGGGACTACCCGCTGGATCCCAGCGCCATCCGGCTGAAGGACGTCGGGAGGCTGCGCCGCGACGTGGCCGCGTTGCAGCGCCGCTACAGGAGCGCCGGTCCCTGCAACTTCGACTGCTCGGGCGAACCTGTCCACCTGCAGGTGTCGACCGGCCTCAGCAAGGTGCTCGATGCGGCGGCTCGTCAACGGGAACTGGTCGATCGCGGCACGCTGCTGGTGACGCTGCAATTGGCGTTGCTCGCATGGCTCGTGCTGTTCGAGGTCGTCACCGACGCCGTCGAGGCCCGGGGCAATGAACTCGCGCTGGCGAAGCTCCGGGGACTGCGGCCGTGGTGGACGGCCCGCTTCGCCCTGTCCGAGCCGCTGCTCGTCCTTGCCGTCGCGGCGCCGATCGGCCTGGGGCTGGGGTGGACCGCGGCCGAGCTCTTCTCGAGCGCCGTCCTCGCCCCGAACACGCCCGTCGTGCTGACCTGGTCGGCCGCGGCGGCGCTGGCTTCCGGCTTCGCCGGTGGAGTGGTGGCGTCCGTCGCTGCGTGTCACCGGGCGCTGCACCGGAGCGTGCTGGCGCAGTGGCGGCGCACCCTCGGGTCGCCGCCTCGCTCACACGTCGGGTTGGCGATCGACCTGAGCGTGTCGGCGGCGGCCATCGCCGGCCTGGTGTGGTTGTCGTCGAGCGGAGGCGCTGCGGGCAGCGCAGCCCTGCTCGCGCCGGGGCTGCTGGTGACGGCCGCAGCGCTGCTCGGTGCGCGAGCGTTACCCGTCCTCACCCGCACGCTGCTCCGTCCGACGCGTGCCTCCGGCCGCATCGGGCTGTTCCTGGCGACGCGGCAGGTCGCTCGCCGTCCCGCCGGACTGCGGCTCGCGGCGCTGCTGGCGGTGGCGGTCGGTCTGGCGACCTTCGGCGTGATCGGCGAATCGGTCGCTGCGTCCAACCGCACCGCCCGCGCACATGCCGAGATCGGTGCCGACCGGACGGTCGCGGTGCAGTTCGTGCGAGGTGTCGATCCGGTCGCGGCGGTACGGAAGGCCGATCCGGCCGGCCGCTGGGCGATGGCAGCCGCGACGTGGCTGCCGGACGGCGGCGGCTCGATCGTCGGCACGGTGCTGGCCCTCGACGCATCCCGGCTGGCCCGGGTCGGCTACGCGGCCAGTGGCGGGCCGAGCACCGCACGGATGGCGAGCGTGATCGGGTCGTCCGCCGTCGACCGTGTGGACACCTCATCGCCGAGGCTGCGGGTGCTCATCAGCGCGTCATCGGTCCACGGCGCGCCACCGCAGGTCCAGTTCGTGCTCCGCACCGCGCGTGCACCGTTCCTCTCGGTGGACGCCGGCACCATCCGGCCCGGCACCCACACCTACACCGCACCGGTGGACTGCGCGACCGGCTGCATGCTGCTCGGGCTCGCCTGGAACAGGGATGTCACCTACGACGGCACGATGTCCGGACGACTCCTCGTCCACCGGATCGAGCAGGACGAACAGTCGAAGTGGGTCCCGGTCGGTGCGTCCCTGACGGACCAGCGAGCGTGGCGCGCGAATCCGGTCAGCGAGAGCAGCGACAGCCTGCACGCCACGCCGGGCGGACTGGTCGACGACTACCGCAGCCGAAGCGGCTTCAACGGGGTCACCTACGCCTTCGCGCCGCAACCCCTGCCTGTGATCGCCACCCACGCCGGCGTCGCCGGCGGTGCCGAGACATCGCGCCCCCGGCAGATGATCGACCAACTCGGCATCACTGCGACGTTCACCGTCGCGCACTGGGCGCCGGCACTCCCGGTCGTGCTCGACACCGGGCTCATCGCCGACCTGAACGATCTGCGCGCCCTCCGGCCCGGCTTCGACACCGAGGCCAACTGGACGGTGTGGATCGGGCCCCGCGCACCGTCCGACGCGCTGGCGCGGCTCCGCGCAACCGGACTCACGCTGCAACGCGTGAGGTCCACGTCGTCGCGGATCGTGCAGCTCGGAAGGCAAGCACCCGCGCTGTCGCTGTTCCTGTTGCTGGCCTGCGCGATCGTCGGCTCCGTCGTCGCGGTCGGTGGTACCGCAACCGCGATCAGCGCGAGCGCCCGACGGCGCTCGTTCGAGACCGCTGCGCTGCGGGTGGTCGGCGTGCCGCGGAGCGCGCTGTACCGCGGCGGGGTCCTCGAGCAGTTGATCCTGCTCGGCGCGGCAGTGCTGCTCGGCATACCGGCGGGCGCGCTCGCTGCCCGGCTGGCGATGCCCGTCATCCCCGAGTTCGCCGACACCACCCCGATCCTGCTGCACTACCGCCCGCCTGCACTCCCGATCGTCGCATTCGCCGCCGCGTTCACAGCGCTCGTCGGTCTGGCCAGCATGATCGCCGCAGCCGCCGTGCTCCGGTCGGCCGTGCCCACACGCCTTCGCGGGACCGAGGAATGACGGGCCTGCCGGTGCGCTGCCTGCAACTGCGCCACACCTACCGCATGCACGGCGAAGCACTCGTCGCCCTCGACGGCATCGACCTCGAGCTGGAGGCGGGCACGAGCAACGCGATCAGCGGGCCGTCCGGCTCCGGCAAGTCGACACTGGTCAACCTGCTCGCCGGCCTGCAACGCCCCAGCTCCGGCCACGTCTTCATCGGCGAGCACGAGCTCAGCGCCATGACGCCGACCGCACTGCTGCGCATCCGCGCCGAACGCGTCGCGACGGCCGTCCAGAACCCCAGCCGGAACCTGCTGCCGTTCGGTGACCCGATCGACAACATCCGGTTCGCGCAACGCGGACCGCGCAGCTACCGCCGCCGGGTCGACCTGCCCGATCCCGCCGGCCTGCTCGGCGAGCTCGGACTCGGCGACCTGGCCGGCGTCGCCGTCGATCGCCTCAGCGGCGGAGAACGGCAACGCGTCGCGCTCGCGGTCGCCATGGCCAACCACCCAGCAGTGCTCATCGCCGACGAACCCACCAGCCAGCTCGACTCCGCCAACCGGGACCGCGTGGCCGACATCCTGCGACTGATTACCACGCGCTTCGGTACGACGGTCGTCGCCGTCACCCACGACCCGCAGGTCGCCGAGGCCCTCGACCGGACCATCCGACTCCGCGACGGTCGGATCGTCGAGGACAGCGCAGCATGACCGGCGATCGGCACCCCTCGCTCGGTGCGGCCTCCGCCGCGGCGCTCCCGGCGGACTTTCCGTCGCTCGGGCCGCTCGTGGCCGACCGGTTGCGCTACCGGCGCGGCGGCCGCACCCTGCTCGACGACGTGTCGTTCCATGCGCCGCCCGGTCAGATCGTCGCCGTGATGGGTCCCTCCGGCAGCGGCAAGTCCAGCTTCCTCGCCCTGCTCGCCGGGCTGGACCGACCGGACAGCGGGACCGTCTCGCGCCACCCCGCGGACGCCTCGCTCGGCCTGGTCCTCCAGGCGTACGGTCTCGCGAACCTGCTCACCGCCGCCGAGAACGTCGAGATCGCGCTGCAACCCGCCGTCGCCGCCGGCAGGCTCACCCGCGCGGACGTGCGACGCGAAGCGTCCGGGGCCCTCGACACGGTCGGCCTCAGCGACGTCGCCGATCACCTCATCGAGGAGCTCTCCGGCGGCCAGCAGCAGCGCGTCGCGGTCGCACGCGCCCTCGTCACCACGCCGGACATCCTGCTCGCCGACGAGTTCGCAGCCGAGTTGGACCAGCACGCGAAGGAGCGCATCTTCGATCTCGTCCTCGGGGTGGCTCGCCGCGGCGGCATCGTCGTCATCGCCACCCACGACCGTGACATCGCCGAACGCTGCGACCGAGCCTTCCAACTTTGCGACGGACGGCTCCACGCCGGGCCGTGAGCAGGGGCGCGTGGTGCGTCAGCCGGCGCGCTGGGCCTCGGGCTGCAGAAGGCCGAGGCGGATCGCCTTGAGCAGCGCCTGCGTGCGGCTGGTCGACTCGAGCTTGTCGTAGAGGCGGGCGACGTAGGTCTTCGTCGTCGACATGCTGATCGCCAGCGTGGCGGCGACCGACGGCAGCGAGTGGCCGTCGCGCAGCAGTTCGAGCACCTGCTGCTCGCGCGGGCTCAACGTCAGTGCAGGCGCGGCCGGACGGGGCAGTTGGCGCTTGGCGCTCCCGGCGCCCGCACGGGCCTGGGCGAGCGCGCCGCGGACGGCCGTCACGAGGTCGTCGGCGTCGGCGCGCATGGGCAGCCAGTGCACACCGCCGGCGACCGTCGCCTGCAGGCGGCTGGTGGCACCCTCGCCGCGCAGGACGACGACCGCGAGGTGCGGCCGGGCGGTGCGCAGTCGGGCGACGGCGGCGGTCGCCGTCGCGAGTTCCATGCCGGCGGCGTCGAGCACGGCCACGTCGACGGTGTCGCGCGCGACCGCCTGCAGCGCCGCGTCGACGTCGGCCGCGTCGTCGACCTCGGCGCCCAGCGTGTCGACGAGGTGCTGGGCGAGCGCCCAGCCGACGAAGGGGTCGGCGTCGACGACGAGCACGCGCAGGGTGGCGCAGGCGGCCGCGTCGGTGGTGACCGGCGCGGGCGCGGTGGGCGCCGCGTCGACGGACGGGGCCGGGACGAGGTGGGGGGCGAATCGAGTGGGCATGGGGTGCTCCGCGGCTGGGTGGATCGGGTCGTTCGGTGCCCCCGCGGCGGGACCGAGGTCCCGACCTCCTAAAGCTAACACAGATCTAACGCATCGTGCTCAAGGAAATGTCCGGTCGGACGATGGTGACGGTGCAGGCCCAAGGACGGGCCGCACGTACCAGCACGCAGGAGGCGGACACCTTGTCGACCATGCATGCGGTCAGCTCTGCCACAGCACCTGTTGAGGCCGAGCGCGCCGCCACGAAGGTGCTCGTCGTCGAGGCCCACCCCATCGTGCGGTGGGCGCTGGCCCGCATGGCCGACCGCGAGCACGACCTCGCGTCCGTCGGCACCGCCGAGAGCATCGACGAGGCGCTGCCGCTGATCGCCGAGCTGCGCCCGGTCGTGATCACCCTCGCGATCGAGACCGGCCAGGACCAGACCGAGCTCGACCGCGTGCCCGAACTGCGCACCCGTTTCCCCGAGCTGGGCGTCGTCGTGCTGGCCAGCGAGCCGGACGACGAACTGCTCTTCCGCGCCCTCGACGTCGGCGCCTCGGCGTTCGTGATCAAGCGCGCGCCCGTCGAGGAGATCCTCAGCGCCGTGCGCCACGCGGCGGTCGCGTCCGGCTCGTTCAGCGCCACCGGCCTCGCCGACGCGCTGCGCCGCCGCAGCGTCGCTGCGAGCCGGCCGGCGCTGGCGGCACGTGACCGCGAGGTGCTCGACATGCTGCACCGCGGCATGTCGACGGCCGAGGTCGCGCGCACCCTCTACGTCAGCCACTCGACGGCGAAGGCGCGCATCGCGCACCTGTACGACAAGCTCGGCGCTGCCAACCGCGCGCAGGCCCTGATGGCGGCCGTCCGCCTCGGGCTGATCGAGCCCTGACCGATCGCGCGGTCAGGATCCCGTCCTGACCATCGGGGTCGAAGGTCCCGTCCCACCCACGCCGGCTCAACCGCCGGACGCGCAGCGCCGATGGGCGACGCGAAGGCAAGGAGGCCAGCAGTGTCCGGCGAAGACGACGAGATCATCCAGGAATTCCTGGTCGAGAGCTACGAGAACCTCGACCAGCTCGACCGCGACTTCGTCGAGCTCGAGCAGCACCCCGGTTCCCGCGAACTGCTGTCCAGCATCTTCCGCACCATCCACACGATCAAGGGCACCAGCGGCTTCCTCGCCCTGTCGCGCCTCGAGCGGGTCACCCACATCGGCGAGAACCTGCTCTCGAAGCTGCGCGACGGCGAGATGAGCATGACGCCGCGCACCGCGGACGCCCTGCTGCACATGGTCGACTGCGTGCGCTCGCTGCTCACCGTCATCGAGAACACCGGCTCGGACGCCGACCCGTCGGTCGACATCGACGTCGTCGTCGACGAGCTCGCCGCGTGCCTCGACCCGGCTGCGCCGGCCGTCGAGGCGCCGGCACCCGTCACCGTCGCCGACTCCACGCCCGTTGAGGCCGTGGCGACCCCCGAGCCCTCCGTCGCGGCCGCGGAGG
>NZ_JBQCEE010000386.1:0-17270 GCF_051960575.1 Jatrophihabitans sp. | reverse complement strand
ACCTGCTTGCCCGCCTCGGCGGCGTCGATGAGGGCGTCGACGATGGGGGAGTCACCGCTCGTCCGGTAGAGCGTCTGCTTGATCGCCAGCACGTTGGGGTCGGCCGCGGCCTGCTCGATGAAGCGCTGCGTGCTGGTGGCGAACGACTCGTACGGGTGGTGCACGAGCACGTCGCCGTCGCGCAGCGTGGCGAAGACCGACTTCGGCGTCTCGCCCTCGGCGAACAGCGGGCTGGTCGCCGGCACGAACGGCCGCTCCTTGAGCTGGGGCCGGTTGACGTCGTAGACCTGCCACAACGCGCTCAGGTCGAGCAGGCCGGGCAGGCGCTGCACGTCCTCGGCCTCGATGCCGATCTCGCTGACCAGCAGGTCGAGCACGTCGTCGTCGATGTCGTCGGTGACCTCGAGCCGCACGGCCGGCCCGAAGCGGCGCCGCACCAGCTCGCGCTCGAGTGCCTGCAGCAGGTCCTCGTCGCGGTCCTCCTCGACCTCGACGTCGGCGTTGCGGGTGATGCGGAACAGGTGCTGGTCGACGACCTCCATGCCCGGGAACAGCATCGGCAGGTGGGCCGAGATGAGGTCCTCGATCGGCAGGAACTCGACCTCGGTCGGGCTCTGCGAGACGGCCACGAACCGCGGCACGTTGTCGGGCACCTTGACACGTGCGAAGCGTTCGGCGCCGCTGTCGTCCGCGTCGCGGACGAGGACGGCGAGGTTGAGCGACAGCCCGGAGATGTAGGGGAACGGGTGCGCCGGGTCGACGGCCAGCGGCGTGAGCACCGGGAAGACACGGGCGCGGAAGTACTCGGTGAGCCGGCCGCGCTCCTCGTCGTCGAGCGCGTCCCAGTGCCGGATGTGGATGCCCTCGCCGGCCAGCAGCGGCTGGATGTCGTCGCTGAACAACTTGGCGTGCTCGACGGCGAGCGTGCGGGTGCGGGTCGCGAGCGCGGCGAGCACCTCCCGCGGGGACAGGCCGTCGGCCGACACGACACCGAGGCCGGTCTGCGCCCGGCGCTTCAGCCCGGCGACGCGCACCATGTAGAACTCGTCCAGGTTGCTGGCGAAGATCGCGAGGAACTTCATCCGCTCGAGCAGCGGCTGCTCGGTGTCACGGGCCAGGGCGAGCACGCGCTCGTTGAAGGCCAGCCACGACAGCTCGCGGTTGCTGAACCGGTCGGCGGGCAGGTCGGCACTCGGCGTGCCGGCCGAGTCGAGATCGCCGTCGGGCACCGAGTCCTCGGCCTCGATCGACATCGTCTGCTGCAGCGTCCCCGGTTCGGCCATGCCCTACATGATGGACGAGCCAGGTGAACCGCAGGCGACGACGTCGCACGCGGCCGCCGTGGCCGGCCCGACCCCCAGCTTCAGTGCCGCACGCAGGTCGTCGGCGGTGTCGACGTCGCGGCGCAGGCCGGGGCCCGCGTCGAGGGTGACGGCGAAGGATGCATGGCGGGCCGCCGAGCCCTCGCCGAACGCCGGTGCCCAGAGCGCGCCCGGCGCGGCGGTGAGCAGCGTCGTGCCGGTGCCCTCGGCGTCGGGCACGAAGGCGCGGTCGTGGCGGGCCGCTGCGTCGAGGGCGGCGGCCAGCTCGACCGCCTGCAGCGCGGGCAGATCGCCGACGAGCGCGGCGATGCCGTCGTGTGGCCACTGTGCGACGGCGTGCGCGGCGCCGTCGCGCAGCGCGCCGTTGAGCCCGCGCGAGCGCTGCACCAGCACGGCGTGGCCGGCGACGGCGTCCGGTACGTCGGCCACGATCACGATGCGCGCGACCGGTGGCGCAGCGGCAGCGGCCGCCAACGCGTCGGCGCGCAGGGCGGCGACCAGACGCCCGTGCCGACCCCCGTCGCCCGGCGGCCCGGCCTCGGGGAGGGTGGCGGCGAGACGGCGCTTGGGGTCGGCCGTCTTGACCGGCACGAGCAGCGTCCAGCGCACACGCCGACGCTACCGTTCGATGCCGCCGGAACGGCGATCAGGCAGACTGCAGGTCGACAGTTCGGGGTCGGCTGGTGTTGGGGACGGGGAGGTCGGCGGTGCCGAGACGGAAGCTCAGGCGACGGGGCCACGGCGAGAAGTTGGGCTTCGGCTGGCGCTTCGCCTGGTTCGTGCTGTACTACCCGGTCTCCGGCCTGTTCAAGATCCGCTGGCGCAACATCGAGCGCGTCCCGGCGACCGGCGGCGTGATCGTCGTCGTCAACCACGTCTCGCACGTCGACCCGTTCATCGTCTCCAAGTTCATCCTCGACGCCGCCCGCGTGCCGCGGTTCCTCGCCAAGGAGGCGATCTTCGAGGTGCCGGTGGTCGGGTGGGGCATGCGCAAGATGGGGCACATCCCCGTGCGGCGCGACACCGCCGACGCCGCGCTCGCGCTGCAGTCGGCCGTCGAGAAGCTGCGTTCGGGCGCCCTGGTCGTGCTGCACCCCGAGGGCACGGTGACACGCGACCCCGACGGGTGGCCGATGTCGGCGAAGACGGGCACCGCGCGGCTGTGGCTGCTGGCGCCCGAGGTGCCGGTGATCCCGGTCGCGCAGTGGGGCGTGCAGTCGCGCTGGGACTTCTACACCAGGACGATCAAGCCGTTCCCGCGCGCGAGGCACACGCTGTCGGTCGGCGAGCCCATCGACCTGAGCCGCTTCCGCGGCGCCGAGCCGACGCCTGCGGTGCTGCGCGAGATGACCGACGTGATCATGAAGCGGCTGCGCGAGGACGTCGCCGAGCTGCGCGGCGAGCCGGCCCCCGACGGCGAGCTGTTCGTGTGGCACCGGCCGCGCCCGTCGGCCGCCGGTTCGAGCGACGCGGCGTGATCCCCGCGAGCGGCGTGGGCCGGTGACGCGCGCGGCCGTGCTCGGCGGCGGCTCGTGGGGCACGGCGTTCGCGAAGGTGCTCGCCGACGCCGGCAACGACGTCACGCTCTGGGCCCGTCGTCCCGAGCTGGCCGATCAGATCGACAGCCGGCACGAGAACGTGCCGTACCTGCCCGGCATCCGACTGCCGTCGACGCTGCGGGCCACGGCCGATCCCGCCGCGGCGCTCGACGGCGCGCAGCTCGTGGCGATCGCGATCCCGTCGCAGACGCTGCGCGCGAACCTCGCCGCCTGGACGCCGCTGCTGCCGCGCGACGCGACGCTGATCAGCCTGATGAAGGGCGTCGAGCTGGGGACGACCAAGCGCATGAGTGAGGTGATCGCCGAGGTCACCGGCGTGCCCGACGAGCGGATCGCCGTCGTCACCGGCCCGAACCTCGCCCTCGAGATCGCGCAGGAGCAGCCGGCCGCGACCGTGGTGGCCTGCATCGACGACGACCGCGCCGCGTTCGTCCAGGAGGCCTGTGGCACGCGGTACCTGCGGCCGTACACCAACACCGACGTCATCGGCTGCGAGCTCGGCGGCGCGATCAAGAACGTGATCGCGCTGGCCGCCGGCATCGCGCAGGGCATGGGGTTCGGCGACAACACCAAGGCCTCGCTCATCACCCGCGGGCTGGCCGAGACGGCCCGGCTCGGCGTGCATCTCGGCGCCGACCCGCTCACCTTCGCGGGCCTCGCGGGCCTCGGTGACCTCGTCGCCACCTGCAGCTCGCCGCTCTCGCGCAACCGCACCTTCGGCGAGCGGCTCGGTCGCGGTGAGTCCCTGGACGAGGCGCAGGCGGCCACGCACGGACAGGTCGCCGAGGGCGTCAAGAGCTGCCGGGCCGTGCTCGAGCTCGCGCAGCACGCGGGCGTCGAGGTGCCGATCACGCAGGCCGTCGAGGCCGTCTGCTTCCGTGGTCTGCCACCACGTCACACGGTCGAGGCCCTCATGTCGCGCTCGATGAAGAGCGAGTCGTAGGTAGGGTTCGCCCGGTGAGTCGGATCCGGGTGGCGGTCATCTACGGCGGGCGCAGCAGCGAGCACTCGATCTCGGTCGTGTCCGCCGGCAGCGTGCTCGCCGCGCTCGACCCCGAGCGCTACGAGGTCGTGCCCGTCGGCATCACGCCGGCGGGGCAGTGGCTGTTGACCGAGGCCGACCCGAGCAGCCTGCGCATCACGGGGCGCACCCTGCCCGAGGTCGAGAAGGGCACCGCGGTGGTGCTGCCGGCCGACCCGACGTCGGCGCACCTGGTGTCGGTCGACGCGGCGGTCGGCATGAGCGTGCTCGAGTCGTTCGACGTCGTCTTCCCCGTGCTGCACGGGCGATTCGGCGAGGACGGCACGATCCAGGGCCTGCTCGAGATGGCCGGGTTGCCCTACGTGGGCGCCGGCGTCTTCGCGAGCGCCGCCGGCATGGACAAGGAGTTCACCAAGAAGCTGCTGCGCGCGGAGGGCCTCGACGTCGGCGAGTTCGTCGTGCTGCGTTCCGCCCAGGCGTGGTCGCTGGACGACGTCGCCTCGCTGCCGCTGCCGGTGTTCGTGAAGCCGGCGCGCGCCGGGTCGAGCGTCGGCATCACCAAGGTGACCGACTGGGCGCAGCTGGCCGACGCCGTCGCCGAGGCGTTCCGCCACGACCACAAGGTGCTCGTCGAGGCCGGCGTGACCGGACGCGAGGTCGAGTGCGGCGTGCTCGAGGACGCCGACGGACGCCCGCAGGCCAGCGTGCCCGCCGAGATCCGGCTCGTGCGCGGGCACGACTGGTACGACTTCGAGGCCAAGTACCTCGACGACGCCTGCGAGTTCGACGTGCCGGCGCTGCTGCCCGACGCGACGACCGCCGCGCTGCAGGAGGCCGCGCGCCGGGCCTTCGTCGCCCTCGACTGTGCGGGCCTCGCCCGCGTCGACTTCTTCGTCGTGCCGGGCGGCGCGTCCGACGGCGGTGACCGCATCGTGGTCAACGAGGTCAACACGATGCCGGGCTTCACGCCGATCTCGATGTACCCGCGCATGTGGGCCGCGTCCGGCGTCGACTACCCGACGCTCGTCGACCGGCTCGTGCAGGCCGCCCTCCGCCGCGGCTCCGCCTGAGCCCACGGCGGCCGTGGGGGTGCGTCAGGCGATGGCGCCGGACTCGCGCAGCTGCGCGAGCTCGTCGTCGGCGTAGCCCAGCTCGGCGAGCAGCGCCGCCGTCTCGCCGCCGATCGCACCCACCGGCGCGACCTCGCCCTGGGTGACCGAGAACTTGGGCACCGGGCCGGGCATGGGCGCGCCGTCGACCTCGACGAACGAGCCGCGGGCGACGTTGTGCGGGTGGTGCAGCGACTCCTCGAGCGTGAGCACGGGCGCGACGCAGGCGTCGAGGGGCGCGAACAGCTCGGCCCACTCGTCACGGGTGCGGCTGCGGAACGCCTCGGCGAGCGCCTTGGTGCACGCGTCCCACTCGCTCGGCGCGTACGGGGTCGGGGTGGTGGCCTCGTCCAGGCCGAGACCCTGCAGCAGGGCCGACCAGAACTGCGGCTCGAGCGGGCCGACGGCCACCCACTTGCCGTCCGACGTCTCGTAGCAGCGGTAGTTGGGGGCGCCGCCGTCGAGCATGTTCACGCCGCGCTCGTCCTGCCAACCGCCGCGGGCGAGGAAGGTGCGGGTCATCGAGCCGAGGTACGAGGCGCCCTCGGTCATCGCCGCGTCGATCACCTGGCCCTCGCCGGTGGCACGCGCGTGCACGAGCGCGGCGAGCAGGCCGGTCGCGAGCACCATCGCACCGCCGCCGAAGTCGGCGACGTAGTTGATCGGCGGCACCGGCGGACCGTCCTTCGGGCCGATGCCGTGCAGCAGCCCGGTGATCGCGAGGTAGGTGATGTCGTGGCCGGCGGTCGGCGCGAGCGGACCGTGCTGGCCCCACCCGGTCATGCGGCCGTAGACGAGCCTCGGGTTGCGGGCCAGGGCCTCGTCCGGGCCGACACCGAGCCGCTCGGCGACCCCGGGCCGGAAGCCCTCGATGAGCGCGTCGCACGTCTCGAGCAGCTTCAGCGCGACCTCCGCGCCGCCGGGCTTGCGCAGGTCGAGGCCGATCGAGCGCCGGCCGCGTCCCATCTGGCTGGCGGCCATCGCGTCGCCGAGCCCGCCGCCGGCGAGCCGGTCGATCCGGATCACCTCTGCGCCGAGGTCGGCGAGCAACATGCCCAGGAACGGCACCGGCCCGATCGCCGGCAGTTCGAGCACACGGACACCCTGCAACGGACCGGGCACAGCCAGACCTCCACGACGATGGACGGACGAACTCGTGACGGAACCAGCAACGGGTGACGGATTCCCGATCTCGTGACGGCAGATTTCGCCGTCACGGGATTCGGGATCCGTCACCCGATCGCTGATCCGTCACGAGATGGCGGACGAGCCGGATGGCTCAGACCACCTCAGAACTGCTCGTTGTTCTCGGCCTTCTTGCGCAGCAGCGGGTTCGGCTCGAAGCGCGGGCCGTACTTGGCGGCCAGCTCCTCGGCGCGCGCGACGAACGCCGCGACGCCCTTGCCCGTGCGGCCCTCATAGCCGTTGATGTACTGCAGCACGCCACCGGTCCAGGCCGGGTAGCCGATGCCGAAGATCGAGCCGATGTTCGCGTCGGCGGTCTGGACGATCACGCCCTCCTCGACGCAGCGGGTGGTCTCGACGGCCTCGATGACGAGCATGCGCTCCTCGAGCTCGGCGAGGTCGATCGTCGCCGGGTCGACCGTGACCGGGAAGAGCTCGGCGAGCCCCGACCAGAGACCGGTGCGCTTGCCCGCCTCGTCGTAGTCGAAGAAGCCCTTGCCGCGCAGGCGACCCGGACGACCGGCCTCGACCATCTTGTCGATGACGCCCTCGGCCGGGTGGGCGACCCAGGACGCGCCGGCCGCTTCCTTTGACTCGTTGCGGATCTTGACCATCAGCTCCATGTTGAGCTCGTCGCTGAGCTGCAGCGCGCCGACCGGGTAGCCGGCCTGCGTCGTGGCCTGCTCGATCGTCGCGGCCGGGATGCCCTCGGTGAGCATCGAGATCGCCTCGTTGACGAACGTGCCGATGACGCGCGAGGTGAAGAAGCCGCGGCTGTCGTTGACGACGATCGGAGTCTTCTTGATCTGCGCGACGTAGTCGAGCGCGCGGGCGACGGCCTCGTCGGAGGTCTGCTCGCCGCGGATGAGCTCGACCAGCGGCATCTTGTCGACGGGGGAGAAGAAGTGGATGCCGACGAAGTCGGACTTCCGCTCGACGCCCTCGGCGAGCTCGGTGATCGGCAGCGTGGACGTGTTCGAGCCGAGCAGCGCGTCGGGCGCGACGATCTTCTCGAGGTCCTGGAACACCTGGTGCTTCAGCGACATCTTCTCGAAGACGGCCTCGACGACGAGGTCGCAGCCGGCGAGGTCGGCGTAGTCGGCCGTGGGCTTGATGCGCCCGAGCAGCTCGTCGGCCTTCTCCTGCGTCATCTTGCCGCGCTGGACGGCCTTGCCGACCAGCTTCTCCGAGTAGCCCTTGCCCTTCTCGGCGGCCTCGAGCGAGATGTCCTTGAGGACGACCTCCATGCCGTTGCGGGCGCTGACGTAGGCGATGCCCGCGCCCATCATGCCGGCGCCGATGACGGCGACCTTCGTGGCCTTGCGCTGCTCGACACCCGCCGGACGCGACCCGCCGGCGTTGATCGAGTTCAGGTCGAACCAGAACGCCTGGATCATGTTCTTCGCGACCTGGCCGCGGGCGAGGTCGACGAAGTAGCGACCCTCGACCTTGAGCGCGCTGTCGAGGTCGAGCAGCGCACCCTCGACGGCCGCGGACATGATGTGGTGCGGCGCCGGCATGTTCGCGCCCTTGAGCTGCTTGCGCAGGTTGGCCGGGAACGACGGCAGGATCGCGGCGAGCGACGGCGAGGTCGGCGTGCCGCCCGGGATCTTGTAGCCCTTGACGTCCCAGCGCTGCTGCGACTCGGGGTTGGCCTTGATCCACGCGCGCGCGGCCTCGAGGCCGGCCTCGGTCGTCGGCACGAGCTCGTCGACGAGGCCGAGCTCCTTGGCGTCCGCCGGCTTGTAGCGGTTGCCCTGCAGCAGCACCTTCATCAGGCCGTCGGCGAGACCGAGCAGGCGGGTGATGCGCACGACGCCGCCGGCGCCGGGCAGCAGGCCGAGGGTGACCTCGGGCAGGCCGAACTGCGCCTTCGGGTTGTCGACGGCGATGCGGCGGTGGGTGATGAGCGCGATCTCGAGACCGCCGCCCAGCGCAGCGCCGTTGAGCACCGAGACGACCGGCTTGCCGAGCTTCTCGACGGCCCGCATCTCGGCCTTCATCTTCTCGACGCCCGCGGCGAACTCGGCCGCGGTCTCGTCGGTGACCTGGATCAGCTGCCGCAGGTCGCCGCCGGCGAAGAAGGTGTCTTTACCAGAGGTGATGATGACGCCGGCGATCGAGTCCTTCTCGTTCACGAGGCGCTCGACGGTGGCCGACCACGACGCGCGGAAGTCGTCGTTCATCGTGTTGGCGCGCTGGTTCGGGTCGTCCAGGGTCAGCGTGACGATGCCGTCGGCGTCCTGGTCCCAGCGGATGGTGTCAGTCATTGGTCAACTACTCCCGGCTCAGATGCGCTCGACGATGGTCGCGGTGCCCATGCCACCGCCGACGCAGAGGGTGACGAGGCCGTAGCGCAGGTCGCGCCGCTCGAGCTCGTCGATGACGGTGCCGAGGATCATCGCGCCGGTCGCACCCAGCGGGTGGCCGAGGGCGATGGCGCCACCGTTGACGTTGGTCTTCTCGTGGTCGATGCCCATGTCGCGCATGAACTTCAGCGCGACGGCGGCGAACGCCTCGTTGATCTCCCACAGGTCGATGTCGTCGGCGGTGAGGCCGGCCTTCGCCAGCGCCTTGCGGGCCGACGGCGCCGGGCCGGTGAGCATGATCGTGGGCTCGCTGCCGACCGTGGCCGTCGAGACGATGCGGGCGCGCGGGGTGAGGCCGTTGGCCCGGCCCGCCGCCTCGCTGCCGATGAGCACGAGCGCCGAGCCGTCGACGATGCCGGACGAGTTGCCCGGGGTGTGCACGTGGTTGATCTTCTCGACCCAGTGGTACTTCTGCAGCGCCACCGCGTCGAAGCCGCCCATGTCGCCGATCGCGGCGAACGACGGCTTGAGGCCGGCGAGCGACTCGGGCGTGGTGCCGGCGCGCACGAACTCGTCGTGGTCGAGGATCACCTGGCCGTTGAGGTCGGTGACCGGGATGACCGAGCGGCTGAAGGCGCCGTTGGCGATCGCCTTGGCGGCGCGGGTCTGCGACTCGGCGGCGTAGACGTCGACGTCCTCACGGCTGTAGCCCTCGATCGTCGCGATGAGGTCGGCGCTCACGCCCTGCGGGACGAAGTAGGTGTCGTACGCGGTCTCGGGGTCCATGGCCCACGGGCCGCCGTCCGAGCCCATCGGCACGCGCGACATCGACTCGACGCCACCGGCGACGATGAGGTCCTCGAAGCCCGAGCGCACCTTCTGCGAGGCGGTGTTCACGGCCTCGAGGCCGGAGGCGCAGAAGCGGTTCAGCTGGAAGCCGGGGCCGCTGTTCTCGTAGCCGGCGGCGAGGGCGGCGGTGCGGGCGATGTCGGCACCCTGCTCACCGACGGGCGAGACGACACCGAGGATGACGTCCTCGACATTGGCCGGGTCGAGCTCCGGGTTGCGCTTGCGCAGCTCCTCGAGCAGACCGGTGACGAGGGAGATCGGCTTGACGCTGTGCAGCGAGCCGGTGTCCTTGCCGCGTCCGCGGGGCGTGCGGATCGCGTCGTAGACGAATGCTTCGGTCATGATGCCTACCGTTTCCGTCGGGTGGGTGCTGAACTGCCTCAGAACGCTGTCAGCATGACTGGCACAGTACGCCGGTGACAGCGGTTGTGTCACGTTCGACACGGCCGTAGCCTGCCCTGGTGAGCAGCGAAGATCGGGACGCCGTCGACACGGTCGATGCGGCGTCCGCAGCCGGCGAGCTCACCATCGACGAACTGGCGGCCCGCACGGGCACGACGGTACGCACGGTGCGGTTCTACGCAAGCCAGGGGCTGCTGCCGCCGCCCACCCGGCGCGGGCGCATCGCCTACTACGACAGCTCGCACCGCATGCGGCTCGACCTCATCCGCAGCCTGCAGGAGCACGGGTACACGCTCGCGGCGATCCAGCGCGCGCTCGAGCGGATCCCCGACGACGCGCCGCCCGCCACGTACGGCGTGCAGGCCGCGGTGCTCGCGCCCTGGCTGCCCGACGAGACCGAGTCGATCACCCGGGGCGACCTCGACCGCCGGGCCGGCCGTGCCGTCACCGACGAGGAGGTCGACTACCTCGTCGAGGTCGGCGCGCTGAGCCGCAACGACGACGGCGCCTTCACGGTCTGGACGAACATGCTCGGCCACGCCCTCGAGCTGATGCGCCTGCCCGTGCCGACCTCCGTGCTGCACGACTCGGCGTCGCTCATCGGCCAGCACGCCACCGCGGTGGCCGAGGGGCTGACCGAGATCTTCATCAAGGCGATCTGGGAGCCCTACCGCCGCGGCGAGATGGCGCACGAGGAGGTCGTGGCGATGCTGACCCGGCTGCGTCCGCTCGCCGTGCAGGGACTGGTCAGCGCGTTCGTCCAGGCGGCCGACCACGCCGCCCGTCGCGGTCTCGAGGACTGATCACTTCCGCCGCGTGCACTGCTGCGACAGCGGCTTGGACGCATCGATGACGCACACCTGCGGCAGCGTCGCGATCGCGTCGGCGATCGGCGCGAGCGGCGGCTGCGCGTACCCCTTCGGCACGACCACCTGGAAGTAGACCGAGCGGTCGACGGCCGTCCAGATCGTCTCGTCCTTGCTCGCGACGGGCAGGAACCACACCCCGTCGACGGCGACGGCCTGGGCCGAACTGCCGGGCGTGAGCTCCTTCGGCCGCTCGACGCCGCAGCTCCAGATGACCGGCGGCTGCCCCCACGCGACGACGAACGGCGTGTCCGGCGTGGGATGCACCACGCGCTGGACGAGACCGGACAGCTGGATCGGCAGCTTCTGCAGCACCTCGGTGCACTCGGCCTGGTGCGCCGACGCCAACGGGGGAGCGGGCGCGGTGACGGCCGGCAGGGCACCGGGCGCGGACGTCGTCGGCGTCGGCTTCGGGTCGGCCGTCAGGTTGGCGAACAGCAGCAGCGCCAGCACGACGACCGGGATGGTCACGGCCGTCGCGATGAGCGCGGCCCGGCGGGTGTCGGGGTTCAGGGCCGCCTACAGGTGCACGACGGGACAGGTCAGCGTGCGCGTGATGCCGGCGACCGACTGCACCCGGGCCACCACCAGCTTGCCCAGCTCGTCGACCGTGTCGGCCTCGGCACGCACGATCACGTCGTAGGGGCCGGTGACGTCCTCGGCGTTGGTGACGCCCTCGAGACGGCCGATCTCGTCGGCCACCGAGGCGGCTTTGCCGACCTCGGTCTGGATGAGGATGTAGGCGTTGACGGGCATCGAGGCTCCTTCGCGGGGCGCCGGTGTGGCAGCGTGTCCACCAGCGTAGGCGACCCTGCGCGACACGATCGACGACGAGGGGTGAGGGCGATCTCCGGGGCACAGGACGACGTCGGCAGCGTCGGGGAGTTCGGCCTCATCGCGCGGGTGAGCGCCGCGCTCGACACCACGGAGGCGGTGCTGCTCGGGCCGGGCGACGACGCCGCGGTCGTGGCCGCGCCGGACGGCCGGGTGGTCGCCTCGACCGACCAGCTGCTCGAGCACCGGCACTTCCGCCGCGACTGGTCCTCGGCCGAGGACGTCGGCCACAAGGCGGCGGCGCGGGCCTGCTCGGACATCGCCGCCATGGGCGCGGTGCCGACCGCGGTGCTGGTCGCGCTGGCCACGCCCGGCGACGTCCCACTGACCTGGACCGACGGCCTCGTCACCGGTCTGCGTGACGAGTGCCGGGCGCTCGGCGCCGCCGTCGTCGGCGGGGACGTCACGGCGGCCGACACGGTCGCCGTCGTGGTGACCGCCCTGGGCGACCTGCAGGGCCGCCCGCCCGTGACGCTGGCCGGCGCCGCGGTGGGCGACGTCGTCGCGTACGTCGGCCGGCTCGGCTGGGCGGCGGCGGGACTCGCCGTGCTCGGCCGCGGTTTCCGCTCGCCCGCGCAGGTCGTCGGCGCCCATCGGCGGCCCGAACCGCCCTACGCCCAGGGGCCGCACGCGGCGCTCGCCGGGGCGACCGCGATGACCGACGTGAGCGACGGCCTGGTCGCCGACCTCGGCCATCTGGCCGACGCGAGCAGCGTGCAGATCGCGCTCGACAGCGTGCTGCTGCCGGTGCCCAACCGCCTCACCGAGGTCGCGGCAGCGCTCAACGTCGACCCGCGCGACTGGGTGCTGCACGGTGGCGACGACTACGCCCTGGTCGCGACCTTCCCCGCCGGCTCGACGCTGCCGGCCGACTGGGTGCGCATCGGCGTCGTGCGCGAGGGTGCCGGCGTCGCGATCGACGGCGTGACGGTCGCGCCGCGCGGTCACGAGCACTTCCGCTGACCCGCCGCGCCGGAATTGTCAGAGGGACTGGCTAGCGTCGCGAGCGTGTCAGCCGCAGAGCAACAGCCCCTCGTCGACGACGGCGCCGTCGGGATCGAGGCGCGGCGCGTCGACGACCCTGCCGTCGCGCCGTTGATCGCCGCCGTGCAGCGGTACTACGTCGAGACCTACGGCGGTGAGGACGACGACCCGACGCCACCCGAGGCGTTCGCGCCGCCGCACGGCGTCTTCCTGCTCGGGCGCGAGCAGGGCCGCGCCGTCGCGATGGGAGGGTTCCGCCGGGTCGACGACCGCACGGTCGAGATCAAGCGGATGTACGTCGACCCGTCGGCGCGCGGTCGGGGCTGGGGCCGCCGGATGGTGCGCGCGCTCGAGCGCGAGGCCCGGGCGGCCGGCGCCACGCGGGTCGTGCTGAACACCGGCTTCCGGCAGCAGGCGGCCATCGCGCTCTACGAGGCGGAGGGGTACGTGCCGGGCGGACGGTTCGGGCATTACGCCGACCAGCCGGGGGCGCTCTTCTTCGCCAAGACGCTGAACACCCCGGCGTGAGCGGCCGCTTCAACGATCACGGCCCGTCTCGCGGGACGAGGACGGGCCGTGCGGCGCGGCAGGGTCAGCGGGTGACCTTGCCGGCCTTGAGGCACGAGGTGCACACCTTCAGGCGACGCCGGGTGCCCGGCGCGACCAGGGCGCGGACGCTCTGGATGTTCGGGTTCCACCGACGGTTCGTGCGCCGGTGGGAGTGCGAGACGGACATGCCGAACCCCGGCCCCTTGCCGCAGACATCGCAGACGCTGGCCACTGGAAACTCCTCGAGACGAAGTGGGTGCCCACCGCCATCAGGACGGCAGCGGGACGAGCCGAAGCACCCGGGCGCGGCCGGGCAACCTGAGCATCCTATCCGGCGGCACACGCCGCAGCCAAACCGCCGCCCGCCCAGGCGTGCCGCGGCGGCCGCCCGGGGCGGACGCCGCCGAGGTGCCGGTCACGCGGCGGCCCGACGGATATCCTGCCGCCCGATGGACATCGCCGGGACGACCCCTTCCGCGCCCGGGGCGCTGGAGGTGCTCGATGTCGCCGCCATCCGCCGGTGGAGTGCCCTCGCGGTCGACCAGCTCGAGCGGCACCGCGCCGAGATCGACGGGCTCAACGTCTTCCCGGTGGCCGACCGCGACACCGGCACCAACCTGAGCCTCACCCTCGTCGCCGCGCACCAGTCGCTCGAGCTGGACACCGACGCCACGACGGCCGCCGAGGCGCTGCGGGCACTCGCCGTCGGCGCCGCCCTCGGCGCACAGGGCAACAGCGGCGCGATCGTGTCGCAGGTGCTGCGCGGCATCGCCGAGGCCGCGGGGGACGCGACGGCGGTCGACGGCGTCGCCCTGTCCGACGGCCTGCTGCGGGGCGCGGAACTCGCCCGCGCCGCCGTCGTCGACCCCGTCGAGGGCACGATCCTGTCGGTCGCGGCCGCCGCTGCCGCCGCCGCGTCGGCCGGTGCCGGGCTCGCCGAGGTCGTCGTCGCCGCCGTCCAGGCCGCCGTCGCGGCGCTCGAGCACACCCCCGACCAGCTGGCGCTGCTCGCCGACCAGGGGGTCGTCGACGCGGGCGGGCGCGGACTGGTGCTGCTGCTGGACGCCCTGGCCGAGGTGGTCACCGGGGAGCCGGTCGCACCACCCGGCACGGTCGAGGGCGTGGCGCACGACGACGGCTGCGCCGCACCCGACTCCGCCTTCGGCTTCGAGGTGCAGTACCTGGTCGACGGGTCGGACGCCGCGATGGCAGCACTGCGGGCACGGCTCTCACAGCTGGGTGACTCGGTCGTCGTGGCCGGCACGGGCAGCGGCACCTGGAAGGTGCACGCGCACGTCGACGACGTCGGCGCCGCGATCGAGGCGGGCATCCAGGTGGGCCGCCCGCGCGACGTGAGCGTCGTCCGCTTCGCCGACCAGATGGGACGCCACGGTCACGAGCGGTCGTCGCGGCCGGCCGGTGCCCCCGGCACGGCGGTCGTCGCGCTCGGCGGCCGCTCCGGGCTCGGTCACCTCTTCCGCCGTGAGGGCGTGCACGTACTGGACGAGTCGGCCGGCGCCGACCACCTCGGCGCCGAACTCGCCGCGGTCGCGGCCGACGGCATCGTGCTGCTCACCAACTCCGCCGAGTCCGAGGCGGTCGCCAACGCCGGTGCCGCGATCGCGCGCCGTCGCGGCGCCCGCGTCGTGGTCGTGCCGACCGGCTCGGCGGTGCAGGGGCTCGCGGCCGTGGCGGTGCACGATCCCGCGCGGCGCTTCGACGACGACGTCGTGGCCATGGCCGAGGCGGCCGCAGCGACGAGGTCGGCCGAGGTGTTGATCGCCGACGAGGACGCCCTCACCTCGGTCGGGCCGTGCCGGGCCGGCGACGTGCTCGGGCTCATCGACGGCGAGGTCGTGCAGGTCGGGCACAGCCGGCTCAGCGTCGCCTTCGCCCTGCTCGACCGGCTGCTCGGCATCGGCGTCGAGCTCGTCACGATCGTGGTGGGCGAGGGATTGTCCGAGTCGACCGGCGGGGTGCTGCACGACTACGTGCGCGAGCGGTCGCCGCTCACCGAGGTGGTCGTCTACGCCGGCGGCCCGGCCCACCGGCCGCTGCAGTTCGGGGCGGAGTAGGCGCGGCGATGGTCGACCTGGACAGCCGCCTCACCGACGTCGTCGGCGGGAAGACGGCAGCGGTGCTCGAGAAGTCGTTCGGCATGGAGCTGGTGCGCGACCTGCTCGGGCACTACCCGCGCCGGCTCGCGGAGCGGGGCGAACTCACCGACCTGAGCTCCCTGCGCATCGACGAGGACGTCACCGTCGTCGCCGAGGTCAAGCGCACGAACCACTTCGGGGCCCGCGGCAAGGCCACCGCCGGCCGGGTCGAGGTGATCGTCGGCGACGGCAAGGGCGAGCTGCAGCTGGTCTTCTTCGGCAAGGGCGGATGGCGCACCCGCGACCTGCAGCCCGGCCGCCGCGGGCTGTTCTCCGGCAAGGTCGGGTGGTTCCGCGACCGGTGGCAGCTCGTGCACCCCGAGTTCAAGCTGCTCGACGGCGACGAGCTCGACGGGCTGCGGGTCGACGACTACGCGGGCAAGCTCATCCCGATCTACCCCGCGACGCAGCGTGTGCGCACCTGGCAGCTGCAGCAGATGGTGCAGCACGTGCTGCAGCTCGTCGGCACGATCGACGACCCGGTGCCGGTCGAGATGCTCGCCCGGCAGGGGCTGTGCGACCTGGACACCGCCCTGCGGGACATGCACCAGCCCAACGAGCGGTCGGACTGGTCGCGCGCCCGCCGCCGGCTGAAGTTCGACGAGGCGCTCGGACTGCAGCTCGCGCTCGCGCAGCGCCGCGTCGCCGCCCGGGCGAACCCTGCGGTGGCGCGTCCGCGGCGCGAGGGCGGCCTGCTCGACGCCTTCGACACCCGGCTGCCGTTCGACCTCACGGCCGGGCAGCGCTCGGTCGGCGACACCCTGGCCACCGAGCTCGCCGGCGAGCACCCGATGCACCGGCTGCTGCAGGGCGAGGTCGGCTCGGGGAAGACGATCGTCGCGCTGCGGGCGATGCTGCAGGTCGTCGACCACGGCGGGCAGGCGGCCCTGCTCGCCCCGACGGAGGTGCTGGCGGCGCAGCACGCGCGCACGATCGAGGCGATGCTCGGTCCGCTGGCACAGGGCGGCCTGCTCGGCGGGGCCGACACCGCCACCCGCGTCACGCTGCTCACCGGCTCGCTGCCGGCCGCCGCACGCAAGCGCGCGCTGCTCGAGGCGGCGAGCGGCGAGGCCGGGATCGTCGTCGGCACCCACGCGCTGATCCAGGAGCACGTGCAGTTCGCCGACCTCGGGCTCGTGGTGGTCGACGAGCAGCACCGCTTCGGCGTCGAGCAGCGCGACGCCCTGCGCAACAAGGCGGCCGCACCGCCGCACCTGCTCGTCATGACAGCGACACCGATCCCGCGCACGGTGGCGATGACGGTGTTCGGTGACCTCGACACCTCGACGTTGCGTGAACTGCCCCGCGGCCGCGCACCGATCGCGACGTCGGTCGTGCCGGTGGCCTAGAAGCCGGGCTGGATCGATCGGGCGTGGGCGAGGGTGCGCGAGGAGGTGGCCGACGGCCGGCAGGCCTACGTCGTCTGCCCGCGCATCGGGCTGGACGAGAAGGATCTCGAGGCCGACGTGCCCGACTACGTCGACGAGGGGTTCCGGAGCGCGTCCGGCCAGCGCCGACCCGCGGTGTCGGTGCTCGAACTCGCCCCGACGCTCACGGAGGGCCCGCTCGCCGGGCTGCGGGTCGGTGTCCTGCACGGCCGACTCGCGCCGGAGGAGAAGGACCAGGTGATGGCCGACTTCGTGGCCCGCCGGCTCGACGTGCTCGTCGCGACGACGGTGATCGAGGTCGGCGTCGATGTCCCGAACGCGACCATGATGGTGATCATGGACGCCGACCGCTTCGGTGTCTCGCAGTTGCACCAGCTGCGTGGCCGGGTCGGCCGCGGCGGCCACGCCGGGCTCTGCCTGCTCGTCACCGGGCTGCCCGGCGGTCATCCGTCCCGCGCCCGGCTCGACGCCGTCGCGGCGACCACCGACGGCTTCGAGTTGGCCCGCCTCGACGTCGAGCAGCGCAGCGAGGGCGACGTGCTCGGCGCGGCGCAGTCGGGCCGGCGACGGTCGGTGCGCCTGCTCTCGCTCCTGCGGGACGAGGAGATCATCACGGCCGCCCGCGGCGAGGCGTCCGACCTGGTCGCGGGCGACCCCGACCTCGCCGATCACCCCCTGCTCGCGCGCATGGTCGCCGCCGTCGTCGACGAGACGCAGGCCCAGTACCTCGCGAAGGCCTGACGTGGCCCTGCGCATCGTCGGCGGCGTCGCCGGCG
>NZ_JBQCEE010000385.1:0-14297 GCF_051960575.1 Jatrophihabitans sp. | reverse complement strand
GGACGAGGCGCTCGCGCAGACCCGCGAGGCGGTGCTGCGGGTGCTCGCCGGCGTGCCCGGCGCGCCGACCCTGCTGATCGAGCCGACCGCGGGCGGTGGTGGGGCCCTCGCGTCCGACGCGGCGTCGACGGCCGAGTACCTCGCGCTGTTCGACGGCGACGAGCGGCTCGGTCTCTGCCTCGACACCTGTCACATGCACGCGGCCGGGCACGACCTGAGCGAGGTCGACGGGTTCCTGCGGGCGCTGCGCGAGTACCGGCGCGCGGGGCCGGTGGGTCTCGTCCACGTCAACGACAGCCGCGACCCCGCCGGCTCGAAGCGCGACCGGCACGCGGCCCTGGGCGCCGGCACGATCGGCGCGGACGCCTTCGCCGCGCTGTTCCGCTCGCCCACGACCCGCCGGCTGCCGCTGGTCGTCGAGACCGAGGACACCGACCACGCCGCCGACATCGCCACCCTGCGCCGCCTGCACGCCGAGACCCGCCCCTGACGGCCGGACTTCGCGAACCCCCTGCTCTGGCTCATCTTCGGCCCCGAGAACGAGCCAGAGCAGGGGGTTTCGCGTCCGTCGGGGACGATCGGGGCAGCTCCGCGGCGCTCGCTAGGCTGTCGAGCCGTGGTCATCGTCATGGCGCCCGGGGCGGCGGAGTCGGACATCGACGGGGTCGTCACCCACATCGAGGCGCACGGCGGGCAGGCGTTCGTCAGCCGCGGCGTGATGCGCACGATCGTCGGTGTCATCGGTACCGAGGACGTGCTCGAGACGCTCGACGCCGGCGGCCTGCCGGGTGTCGCCGAGACGATGCGCATCACCGCGCCCTACAAGCTGGTCTCGGCCCAGAACCACGCGCGGCGCACGACGATCCGCGTCGCCGGCGTACCGATCGGACCGGACACCTTCACCCTCATCGCGGGTCCGTGCGCCGTCGAGACGCCCGAGCAGACGCTCGAGGCGGCGAGGATGGCCAAGCGCGCGGGCGCCACGCTGCTGCGCGGCGGCGCGTACAAGCCCCGCACCTCGCCGTACGCGTTCCAGGGGCTCGGCGTCGAGGGACTGCGCATCCTGCGCGAGGTGCGTGACGAGGTCGGCCTGCCGATCGTCAGCGAGGTGGTCGACGCCGCCGACGTCGACGTCGTCACGGAGCACGTCGACATGCTGCAGATCGGCACCCGCAACATGCAGAACTTCGGGCTGCTGCAGGCCGTCGGCGCCTGTGGCAAGCCGGTGATGCTGAAGCGCGGGCTGACCGCCACGTACGAGGAGTGGCTGATGGCCGCCGAGTACATCGCCCAGCGCGGCAACCTCGACATCGTGCTGTGCGAGCGGGGTGTGCGGTCGTTCGAGCCGTCGATCCGCAACATGCTGGACGTGTCGGCGGTCGCGATGGTGCAGCGGCAGTCGCATCTGCCGGTCATCGTCGACCCGTCGCACGCCGCCGGACGACGCGACCTGGTCGTGCCGTTGGCGCGCGCGGGCATCGCGGCCGGCGCCGACGGCGTCATGGTCGACGTGCACCCGCACCCCGAGATCGCGCTGTGCGACGGTGCGCAGGCACTGCTCGGTGACTCGCTGGACGAGTTGGCGCAGGCGGTCGCGACGATCCCGCCACTGCTCGGACGCACCTCGGCGGCCCATCGCGCGGGGTGAGTCACCGCCGCGCATGAGCCGGTGACCCCGCGGGTAGCCGAGGGTCATGCGCCTGGCACTCATCACGACCTCGGCCCTGCTCGCCTGCGCGGGGCTCACGGCCTGCGGCAACAGCGGCGGCATCGGTGGCGGCTCCGACGCCGGTGGCGGCGAGATGAGCATCCCCACCAGCGCCGGCGGCGTCGGGGACACCCGCACCGACCTGCCCAGCAGCGCGGCGGCGGCGAGCGGTTCGGCGGCGGCGCAGGCGCGCGCGTCCGTGCACGCCTCGGGTGCGGTGACCATCGACGCCACGGGCTCGGGCGCCAGCTGCGGGTACTACGACCCCGCGACCAGCGCGGGCGTCGACGACTCGGTGACCTCGACGCACCTCTCGTCCGCGACCGGCAATGCCGGCGACTGGAAGCTGACCATCACCGGCCAGGGTCAGGAGGCTCCGACGGTGGTGCTGACCACCGCCCGCGGCGCCTTCGCCGGCACGGCGAAGAGCGGCGGCACGGTCGCGGTGCAGCCGCAGGGCAAGGGCGCGACCTTCGACCTCACCCTCGTCGACGCCCAGCAGCAGCAGGCGCACCTCACCGGCTCGATCACCTGCCCGTAGGCCGGTCGCCCGCGTCCGGATGCGCCCCGCGAACTCGTGACGGGATCCTGATCCGGTGACGGATCCAGGATCTGGTGACGGCAGGAACCGCCGTCAGCAGATCCCGGATCCGTCACTCGATGCGGGATCCGTCAGCGGACGCTACTGGTTCGGCGGCGGCTCGTAGCCCTGCGGTGCCTCGCCGTGCCCCGGCTGGCCGTAGCCCGGGCCGGGCTGCCCGTACGGCTGGCCCGGCTGGCCCGGCTGGCCCGGCTGCCCCGGCTGGCCCGGCTGGCCGTACCCCTGCGGGGACTGGCCGTAGCCCTGCGGCGGCTGGCCGTAGCCCTGTGGTGCCTGGCCGTAGCCCTGTGGTGCCTGGCCATAGCCCTGTCCCGGCGGCGGGTAGCCGCCGTAGCCGCCGTACGGCGCAGCGGCGAGCTCCTTCTTGTGCCGCCCGCGCTTCACGTAGCCGACGATGAGCAGCACGATCGCGGCGATGAGCAGCAGGATCCCGAGCACGATGCCGATCACGCCCGCGACCGCGGTGGCGTTGATGAGGTCTTCGCCGAAGGCCAGGTCGGCGTCGGCCGGCAGCTGCTGGTCGGGCTGGATCTGCACCTTGTACTGACCCTTGGTCGAGGCGTTGAACTCCGCCGCCGCGACGCCCTTGTGGCCGTCGAAGTCGTAGGTGAACTTGTCGACCTTGCCGTCCGACCGCTTGCCGTAAGGGTGCAGGTCGACCTCCGACCCGGAGGGGTCGGTGAGGCCGACGGTCAGGTTGGGGATGCGGCTGATGCTGCTCGAGACGTCGCTGGCCTCGTAGTAGATGACCCACTTGCCCGTGCGGTCGATGTTCACCGTGCCGGAGCCGGCGGACACCTGCACGCGCTGGAAGTCGTCGACCTTCTTCAGCGTCTGGGTGCCGACGATGATGCCGCCGACCACGATGAGGACGATGCTGACGACCAGGAAGATCCAGCCGAGGCGGCGGGGCGTGCGGCCCCGCAACGGGCCCGACGTCGATGGGGCGGGCGGGGGCGGCGGGTAGCTCATGGCCCGCAGTCTGCCGTACCCGGCCCGGGATCGGGTTCGGCGACGCCGGTGTCAGGCGATCTTGATCAGCGGTGCCAGCACGGCGAGGGCGCGCTCGACACCTGCGTCGTCCAGGTCGAGGTGGGTGACCAGCCGCAGCATCTGCGGCCCGAGCGCCGAGACGAGCACGCCCTGCTCGGCCGCCGCGACCGCCACCGCGGCCGCGTCGGGGCCGGTGAGGATGACGATTGTGGTGTCCGGACGCTCGGCGCCGAGGCCCTCGGCGCGCCGCTGGGCGCGCACGTGGTCGTCGGCGAGCCGCTCGACGTGGTGGTCGAGCGCGTAGAGCCCTGCTGCCGCGAGGATGCCGACCTGCCGCATGCCCGCGCCGTACCGCTTGCGCCAGACGCGGGCCTCGGCGATGCGGTCGGCCGACGACGCGAGCACCGATCCGACCGGCGCGCCGAGCCCCTTCGACAGGCACAGCGACATCGTGTCGAAGCCCGCCGCGAGCTCGGCCAGCGACTCGCCCGACGCGACGTGCGCGTTGCACAGGCGCGCGCCGTCGAGGTGCTTGCCGATGCCGAGCTCGTCGGCGATGGCGAGGGCCGCCTTCCGCTCGGCGGCCGGCAGCACGCGTCCACTGCCGAAGTTGTGGGTGTTCTCGAGCGCGATCGCCGCCGTCGAGACGAGGTACGGCCCGGCGTTCGGCGTCGCGAGCCGCCGGATCTCGTCGAGGTCGACCGCACCGCCGCGGTGCGGCCACGTGCGGAAGGTGATGCCGCTGAACACGGCCGCGGCGCCGAGCTCGGCGCGCGCGACGTGGGCGAGCGCGTCGCAGAGCAGCTCCTGGCCCGGCTGCACGAGCAGGCGCATGCCGAGCTGGTTGCCGAGCGACCCGGTCGGGACGAAGACCGCGGCCTCCTGCCCGAGCAGCTCGGCGACCTTCGCCTCGAGGGCGCGGACCGTCGGGTCCTCGTTGTAGACGTCGTCGCCCACCTCGGCCGCGGCCATGGCGGCGCGCATGCCGGCCGTCGGCCTGGTGACGGTGTCCGAGCGCAGGTCGACGATCGGGCCCGTCACAGCTCGGCGCTCCGCGCGCGGCGCTCGGCGACGAGCCGTTCGGCCACGCGGAAGGCCAGTTCGAGCGACTGCTCGATGTTGAGCCGCGGGTCGCAGGCCGTCTCGTAGCGCCGGCCGAGGTCGCTCGCGGTGAGCTCGGCGGTGCCGCCGATGCACTCGGTGACGTCGTCGCCGGTGAGCTCGACGTGCAGGCCGCCGGGGTGCGTGCCGAGCGCGGCGTGCACGTCGAAGAAGCCGTCGACCTCGTCGATGATCCGGTCGAGGTGGCGGGTCTTCACGCCGTCGGCCGTCTCCTCGGTGTTGCCGTGCATCGGGTCGCACTGCCAGATGACGAGGTGGCCGGTGCTCGTCACCTTCTCGACGATCGCCGGGAGCACGTCGCGCACCTTCGCGCTCGACATGCGGCTGATCAGCGTGAGCCGCCCCGGCACGTGGTCGGGGTCGAGCCGCTCGACGAGTTCGGCGGCGAACTCCGGCGTGGTCGACGGGCCGAGCTTCACGCCGATCGGGTTCGCGATGCGTGAGACGAAGTCGAGGTGCGCGCCGTCCATCTGCCGGGTGCGCTCGCCGACCCACACGAAGTGGCCTGACAGGTCGTACGCGCGGCCGTCCTCGACGCGTGTCAGCGCCCGCTCGT
The DNA here is from genome assembly GCF_051960575.1 of Jatrophihabitans sp. Lineage (GTDB taxonomy): Bacteria > Actinomycetota > Actinomycetes > Mycobacteriales > Jatrophihabitantaceae > JBQCEE01. The sequence continues at coordinate 9,317 of NZ_JBQCEE010000385.1, read as the reverse complement.
AGTCGAGGATCAGCGCCTCGTGCGACGAGTACAGCTCGACCGACTCGAGCGCGTGGTCACGCACGCCGCAGGCCCGCATGAACCGCACGGCCCGGTCGATCTCGGCGGCGAGCCGCTCGTACCGGGCGCCCGTCTCGGTGTCACGGGCGAACGCCGTGTTCCAGGCGTGCACCTTCTCGAGCGACGCGAGGCCACCGCCGGCGTAGGCCCGCAGCAGGTTCAGCGTCGTCGCCGCCGTGTAGTACGCCTTCAACAGCCGTTGAGGGTCGGGCGTGCGCTCGCCCTCGAGCTCGTTGACCATGTCGCCGCGGTACGACGGCCGCCCGCTCGCGTCGAGGTCGGACGACCGCGGCTTGGCGTACTGGCCGGCGATGCGCCCCACCTTCACGACCGGCACGGACGCGCCGTAGGTGAGCACCACCGCCATCTGCAGCAGCACCCGCACCTTGCCGGCGACGTCGGCCTGCGACGAGGTCTGGAACGTCTCGGCGCAGTCACCGCCCTGCAGCAGGAACGCCTCGCCCCGCGCCACCGCCGCCAGCCGGTCGCGCAGCTGGTCGACCTCGGACGCCACGACGAGCGGCGGCAACCCGGCCAGCGTCGCGGCGGCGTCCTGCAGCGCGGCGGCGTCCGGCCACTTCGGCTGCTGCGCGGCCGGCAGCGAGCGCCACGCGTCCAGGTCGAGGGCCGGGGCGGGCGGGCGGACGTCGGGCAGGGTCGAACTCACGGCGTCCAGCGTAAGCGGTTGCGTGCCAGGGGCCGGACCTGGATGCCGCGGGCCGGGCATGGCTCGCCCACGGCATCAAGATCTGGTAGGGGCGACGTGCCGGGGTTACAGGCCGAAGCGGCGCAGGCGGGACATCGGCTTCTCCTCGCCCGGGAAGATGCGCTTCACGCCGTCGCCCATGGCGGTCTCGATGATCCGGATGTCGCGGACGAGGTGGCGCAGGCCGCCGGGCTCGACCGACGCGGCCTGGTCGGAGCCCCACATCGCGCGGTCGAGGGTGATGTGCCGCTCGATCACGGTGGCGCCCATGGCGACGGCCGCGAGGCTGATCTGCAGACCCGTCTCGTGGCCCGAGTAGCCGACCGGCACGTCGTAGCGCTCGGCGAGCGTCGTGATCATGCGGAGGTTGGCCTCCTCCGGCGGCAGCGGGTAGGTCGAGGTCGCGTGCAGCAGGATCAGGTGGTCGGTGCCGAGCACCTGCACCGCGGCGTCGATCTGCTCCATCGTCGACATGCCGGTCGACAGGATCACCGGCTTCCCGGTCGCGGCGAGCCGCTCGAGCAGTTCGAGGTCGGTGAGGCAGGCCGAGGCCACCTTGTGCGTCGGCACGCCGAACTCCTCGAGGAAGTCCACCGACGGCACGTCCCACGGCGAGGCGAACCAGGTGATGTCGTGCTCCTTGCAGATCGCGTCGATCTGCGCGTACTCGTCGTGCCCGAACTCGATCCGCTTGCGGTACTCGAAGTAGGTCATCTCGCCCCACGGCGTCTGCCGGATCTGGTCGCGCTGCGACTCGGGCGTCGAGATCTCGGGCGTGCGCTTCTGGAACTTGACCGCCTGGCAGCCGGCGCTCTTGGCCACCTCGATGAGCTGCCGGGCGATGTCGACCTCACCGTTGTGGTTCAGGCCGATCTCGGCGATCACGTAGGTGGGGTTGCCCGGGCCGACCTGGTCGGGGCCGATGGTGAGGGCGCGAGGGGTCATGGGAGTTTCCTTTCTCGGACATCCGTGGGGTGCGGGGCGGCGGACGAGCCGGCGCGGGCCGCGAGGATGAGGTCGCAGATCTCGCGGACCGCCCCGTGCCCACCCGCGGCGGCGAGCACGAGCCCGGCCGCGCGACGCACCTCCGGGTGGGCGTCGGACGGGGCCGCGGCCACGCCGACCGCGGCGAGGCAGGGCAGGTCGGGCAGGTCGTTGCCGACGTAGGCGACGCGGTCGAGCGGCACGTGGTTCGTGTCCGCCCAGCGCTGCAGCACAGTGAGCTTGTCGTCGATGCCGGACAGCACGTCGACCTGCAGTTTGCGCGCCCGGGCCTGGACGACCGCGTTCTTCTCGCGGGACAGGATCAGGGTGCGCACGCCGGCCGCGCGCAGCCGCTCGACGCCGTACCCGTCGCTGCGGCTGACCTGCACGCTCTCGAGGCCCGTGGTGTCGACGAAGGCGGTGTCGTCGGTGTGCACGCCGTCGAAGTCGGTCACGAGCGCCGCGACGTCCGCCAGCCCGGGCACCACGGGTGACACGTCCAGCAGGGGCGCCACGGCCCGGGCGATCTCGAGATCCATGACGTCGTCGATCTCCAGCCCCGTCCAGGGCGCGACCTCGACCCCGCGGATGCGTCCGTGGAAGCGGGAGCCGGACGCGACCAGCCCGCCGACCCGCAACGCGTAGAAGGCGCCGGTTTCGGCGACCTCGGGCGCGCGGTCCTGCCGGCGCTCGCGCAGCTGCCCGGCGTGGCTGGCGTGGTTGACGCCCGCGAGCGTGCCGTCGGGCGCCTGCCGCCAGAGGAACCGGTGCGTCGGCTCGACCGAGATCGCGACCTCGCACTCCCCCGTCGCGACGAGCGTCACCGCGTCGTCGAGCCGCGCGGCGTCGATGAACGGGCTGGTGCACTGCATCAGCACGACGACGGTGTCGTCGGTGATGTCACCCTCGTCCCGCTCGCGCAGCACGTCGAGCGCGTGCAGCACCGCCGACTCGGAGCTCGCGACGCTGGTCGACAGCTCGGCGGGGCGCCGCACGATCGCGGCCCCCGCGGCCTCGGCGACCGTCGCGATCTCGTCGTCGTCGGTCGAGACGACGGTCAGCCGCACGGTGCTCGCCGCGACGCTCGCACGCACCGCCCGCTCGACCAGCGCGGCCGCGCCCACGCGGCGGAGGTTCTTGCGGGGCACGCCGACCGACCCACCGCGCGCCGGGATGATCGTGACGGCCGCGCCGTCCGGCGACGACGGCGGCACGGGCGAGCCGTCGGCACCGGCGGCCACGACGGTCACGACGTCGGTTTCGCAGCCATGACGGCGGCCTCGAGCCGGCGGATGCGCTCCTCGTACTCCGACAGCAGCTGCAGGCGCACCCGCACCCTGGCGTGCTCGGCGCGGATCTCGGCGAGAATCGCCTGCGCCTCGGCGACCGCGGGATCGCCCGAGGGGGCGGCCGCCGGCGGCACCGCTGCCTCGGCGGCACGGGGCAGCACCAGTTCGTCCATGCGCCGTTCGACGCCCGTCATCTGGTGCACGAGGACGTCATGGGTGACGTTGAGCCGGTTCACGACCGCGCCCCACCGGTCGACCTTCGCCTCGGCCTTGTCGACCCGTCGCGTCAGGACGGCGACGGCGTTGGCCAGGTCGCCCGCGTTCGCGAGCTGCTTCACGCGGTGCTTCACACGCTGCCCGAACGGCGGACGCTCGGCATCGGGGTCGGTCACGAAGATCTCCTGGGCTGGATCGGTCGGGTCACCGCAGCAGCTCCGCGCGGTCCGAGTCGAGCCACGCCAGCATGAGCGCCTGCTCGCGCTCGAGCGAGTGCGCGGGGTGCATCGGAACGGTACGGCCGCTCTGGTGCTTCCAGCGCTTCTGGTCGGCGTCGTCGATGAACGAGAAGCCGGTCAGCACCAGGTGCGCGGACGGGAAGAGCTTCCAGCCGAGGTAGGCCGCCAGCGTGCCCGAGGTCGGCACGATGCGGGCGCCGTCGTTCTCGGGCGCGAGCAGCACCTTGAGCGGGTGGCCGATCGTCGCGTTCGGGATCGGGACGGCGCCGAGGTCCTTCGGCCAGAAGGCGTAGTTGCGGGGCGGCTCGGGCACGTTCATGTTGCCGGCGTCCACCACGAGGTAGAGCCGGCGCGAGTACTCGCGGAAGGTGTCGGCGGTCGGCCGCGTCGCCCGCGCCATGACCGCCACGTCCGCGCGGCGCCCCGTGCGGCGCGGGCCGCCGGCCGGGTCGACGACGAACGAGTTCACCCGGATCACGAGGTCGGCCGCGTCGACCGCGTCGGCGCGCGCCGGGTCGGGCTCGAGCGGCGCGTTGCCGACGACGGCGATCCGTTCGATCGGACGGCGCACCGCGTACGCGGCGATGAGGTCGGTGAACAGCGCCAGGTGCCGTTCGGCGGCCTCGGGCACGGCGGTGGTCACCCGAAGAAGACCTCGGCCTCCGCGTAGCGCGTCGGATCGACGGTCTTGAGCTCGGTGGTGCCCTCGGCGAGCGGCACGCGGACGATGTCGGTGCCGCGCAGGGCGACCATGACACCGAAGTCGCCGCCGTGCACGGCGTCGATCGCCGCGACGCCGAACCGGGTGGCGAGCACGCGGTCGAACGCGGTCGGCGTGCCGCCGCGCTGGATGTGCCCGAGCACCGTCGTGCGGGCCTCCTTGCCCGTGCGCTGCTCGATCTCGTTCGCCAGCCACTCGCCGATGCCGCCGAGTCGCATGTGGCCGAAGGCGTCGAGCCCTTTCTCGAGGCTCGAGATGTCGCCGCCCTCGGGCATCGCGCCCTCGGCGACGACGACGATCGGCGCGTAGTGGGCCTGGAAGCGCGACTCGACGTAGGCGCAGACCCGCTCGATCGAGAACGGGATCTCGGGGATGAGGATGACGTTGGCCCCGCCCGCCATGCCCGCGTGCAGCGCGATCCAGCCGGCGTGGCGGCCCATCACCTCGACGATGAGCGCCCGGTGGTGCGACTCGGCCGTCGTGTGCAGCCGGTCGATGGCCTCCATCGCGATGTTCACCGCGGTGTCGAAGCCGAAGGTGTAATCGGTGGCGTTGAGGTCGTTGTCGATCGTCTTCGGCACGCCGACGACGTTGACGCCGAGCTCGTGCAGCTTCGTGGCGACGCCGAGCGTGTCCTCGCCGCCGATCGCGACCAGTGCGTCGATCCCGAGCCGGTGCAGGTTCTCGGTGATCTGCGCCGGCCCGCCGTCGATCTTGAACGGGTTGGTGCGCGACGAGCCGAGGATCGTGCCGCCGCGCGGCAAAATCCCCCGCACGTCGGGGATGCCGAGCGGGCGGGTGAGGTTCTCCAGCGGCCCGCGCCAGCCGTCGCGGAAGCCGACGAACTCGTGGCCGTGCACGCCCGCGCCCTTGCGCACGACCGCCCTGATCACCGCGTTGAGGCCGGGGCAGTCGCCGCCGCCGGTCAGCACACCGATACGCACGATGCCTGACCCTAGTGCGTGCCTGCGCGATCGAGCGTCTGCCACCGGACGAGGTTGTGCCGGGCGTCGGCCAGCGCACTGTGCTGGTCGGGCGGCGGGGGCGGCAGCGGCGGCGACCCGGCGTCCTCCCAGCGCTGCCGCAGCTCGTGGGTGAACCGCGGGATCGAGCGGGGCAGCGCGCGCATGTCGCCCCACAGCTGGCACAGCACCACGTGGTCGTACGCCGACATCCAGGCCCACAGCTCGACGCCGTCGCCGGGCTCGAGCAGGAACGCGAGCAGGTCGTCGCGGATGCGGTCGCGCGAGCGCCACGCCGGGTCGGCGGGCGACGGCAGCTTGTCGAGCACGTTCCTGCGCACCCACGGGATGGCCCGGGACGCGTCGAACTCGGTCGAGACGGCGTAGAACTCGCGTCCGGTCTCGTCGACGACGCCGATCGAGACCAGGTCGATCGTGCTGCCGTCCTCGATGAACTCGCAGTCGTAGAAGAACCGCACGGGGTCAGGAGGCGCGGCTGTCGGGCAGCCGTGAGGGCACCGTGCTGCGTGCGCCGAACGCGGCGTCCTGACCCTGGGCCTTCTTCACGTCCGCGGCGTAGAGGTCGACGTACTCCTGGCCGCTGAGCTGCATCAGCTCGTACATGATCTCGTCGGTGATCGACCGCTCGACGAACCGGTCGCCGACGAGCCCCTCGTAGCGCGAGAAGTCCAGCGGGCGCCCGAACCGCACCCCGGGGCGGGGCCGCAGCCGCGGGAGGATGCGGCCCTGCGGCTGGATGATCTCGGTGTTCACCATCGCGCACGGGATGACGACCGCGCCCGACTGCAGCGCCATGCGGGCGACGCCGGTCTTGCCGCGGTAGAGCCGCCCGTCGGGCGAGCGGGTGCCCTCGGGGTAGATGCCGAGCAGGTTGTTGTGGCCCTCCTGCAGCACCCGGACGGCGGTGCGAAGCGCGCCGGCCGACGCGTCCTTGTCGTCGCGGTCGATCGGCACCTGGCCGACGGCGGAGAAGAAGAAGCGCGAGAACCAGCCCTTGACGCCGGGCGTGGTGAAGTACTCGGCCTTGGCCAGGAAGGTGACCTTGCGCGGCACCGTCAGCGGCATGAAGAAGGAGTCGCAGAACGACAGGTGGTTGCTCGCGAGGATGGCCGGACGGTCGTCCGGGATGTTCTCGAGCCCCTCGGCCCAGGGCCGCCAGAGCAGGCGGAGCAACGGACCGAGGAAGACGAACTTGGCGAGCCAGTACCCCACGCGTTCTCCACCGCTTCCGACGCGCTCACGTTGTTCGGGAGGCGTCATTCCTTTCGGTGCAGAGTAGCCCCTGCCCAGGCATGATGGTCTCCTCAGTCGTGTGCGGGGCAGCAGTCCGAGGGGCCGGGAGGGCCGGTGCAGATCGCCGAGCAGGATCGACCCTTCGCCGCCGACGGCAGCGGCGAGGTCGGCGGCGTCGGCGTCCTGCTCAGCCACGGCTTCACCGGCACCCCCGCGACCGTGCGGCCGTGGGCCGAGCACCTGGCCGCGGCCGGCCTCACCGTGCGCGCGCCGCTCCTGCCGGGCCACGGCCGGACCTGGCGCGAGACCAACCGCTCGACCTGGACGCAGTGGTACGGCTGCGTCGAGGACGCCTACCTCGAGCTCGCCGAGCGCTGCTCGACCGTGGTCGTGGGCGGCCTGTCGATGGGCGGCGCGCTGGTCACCCGGCTCGCCGAGCAGCACCCAGGCATCGCCGGCGTCGTGCTGGTCAACCCCGCCTTCGGCCTGCGCCGGCTGGACGCGAAACTGGCGCCGTTCGTGTGCCGGGTTGTCCGGTCGCGTCCGGGGTTCGGCGAGGACATCCAGAAGCCCGGCGTCGCCCAGGACGACCCGTCCGAGCGCACCCCGGTGATCGCCTTCGCGTCCATGACCAGGCTGTGGAAGCAGACCGTGCGCGACCTGCACCGCGTCACGGCGCCGGTGCTGCTGTTCCGCAGCCGGGTCGACCACGTGCTCGACCCGTTGTCGGCCGAGCTGCTCGTGCGCGGGGCCCGCAACACGTCCGTGCGCGAGGTCGTGCTCGAGCACAGCTGGCACGTCGCCACGCTCGACCACGACGCGCCGCTGATCCACGAGGGCTCGCTGGACTTCGTCCGCTCGCTGCTGCCCGCCGGGCGGCCGGCATGAGCGCCGACCGGCTCGACAACGGCCTGCAGGCCGCCACCTACGTGCCCCTGACCGACGTCGACCCGGCGATCGGCGAGCACCTGCTCAGCGCGCTGGGCCGCGCCCGCATCGCCGCCTACCTCGACGTGCAGCCCGCCGCGCCGCTGCGGCGGCTGTTCGTCGCGAGCGACGACCGCGGCGACGCCCGCACCATCGTCGCGGCCGCCGTGCGGGCGCTCGGGTCGCCCGAGCCGCCACCGGTCACCTCCGACCCGCTCGCCGGCGTCGACACCGACGCCGCGTTCGCCGCGATCGTCGCCGACTGGCACGTCGACACCGTGAACGCGATCCGCGAGGCCGAGCGCGAGCTCACCAAGCAGGACGCCGACTGGCGCGAGCAGCTGGCCCAGCCGACCGCGCCGTCCGACGAGCCGGTGTGGCTGGACGACGACCACTACGTGCCGCCGCCCCCGCCGCCGCTGCCGCGCTTCGCCGCGCCGACGATCATGGCGCTGGCCATCCTGGTCGTGTCGATCATGGTGCTCGGGCTCGGCGGCGAGATCGGGCTGGCCAACCAGTTGAGCTGGATCCTCGGCGTCGGCGGTGTGCTGCTCGGCGCCGGCATCCTCGTCAGCCGGCTGCGTGAGCACCGGGACGAGGACGACGACGGCTCGGCGGTCTGACCGACGCCTGCCTCGCGGGTCGGCGATGATCACGCACGCAGGCACACCCGGGTGTGTCTGCGCGCGGGATCATCAGCGGTAGCGGCCGCGCAGAGTTCGAGGTCGCGGACGAGCAGCGGGCCGGCGGCGCGCTCGGCGGCGAGGTGCAGACCGGCCGGGACGACGATGCGCACGGCCGTGCCGTCGGTGCGGCTCACCAGCGCGGGCGTGTCCGGCAGCGCGGCGTCGAGCCGGGCGGCGTCGCCATCCGAGCTCGCGCCGATCAGCGTGAACGCCGCCCCGCGGTAGCGCAGGTCGGCGCGGCTGAACCCGGTCGGACGCAGCGGATTGCGGCCGAGCAGCACGTCGTGGGTCGCGGTGACGTCGACGGCGAGGTCGCTCAGCAGCAGGTTCGCCCCGCCGGTGCGGCCGCCGCCGACCACCACCAGCCCGGCGCCGCGGGCGATCTCGGCGGCCAGCGACCGCCAGCGCGCCAGGTGCGGGGCGTGGTGCACGACGGCCACCTGCGGCGTCTCGGCGGCGAGCGCGGCGGACAGCGCGGCGCGGTCGGGGAACGAGCGGGCGTCGACGGAGACGAGGCGCAGGGTCGGCACGACCGCTGATCCTGCCGCACGCCCGTCGGTGGCCTGCCTCACGCCTCCCGGCGGGCGAGATCGGCCGCACCGACCAGCCCGGCCTCGGCGCCGAGCGCCGCCAGCAGCACCTCGGCCTTGGGCCGGTGGCCGCGTCCGGTGAGGGTGTGGGCGAACTCCGCCCGCGCCGGGCCGACGAGCAGCTCGCCCGCCTCGCTCACGCCCCCGCCGATGACGAACACCGACGGGTCGAGCGATGCCGCGAGGTTCGCCAGCCCGCGCCCGAGCCAGCGGCCCATCGTCGTGCACAGCGAGATCGCCGCGCTGTCGCCCGCGGCGGCGGCCGCGGTGACGACCGGTCCGGTGAGGGCGTCGACCGACCCGGCGCGCTCGACCATCGCGGCCGCGGCGACGGGTGACTCGAGCGCGAGCTCGCGGGCGTCACGGGCCAGCGCCCGGCCGGACGCGTACATCTCCCAGCAACCGGCGTTGCCGCACGCGCAGCGACGGCCGTCCGGCACGACGGTCATGTGGCCCCACTCGCCGGCCAGGCCATAGGCGCCGCGGTACACGGTGCCGTCGATGACCAGGCCGCCGCCGATGCCGGTGCCGAGCGTGACGCACACGACGACCGGACGGCCCTGGGCCGCGCCGAACCGGTACTCGGCCCAGGCGGCGGCGTTCGCGTCGTTCTCGACAATCAACGGCAACCGGATCCGGTCGCGTAGCGCGTCTCGCAGCGGTTCGGCGCGCCACGCCAGGTG
>NZ_JBQCEE010000384.1:0-14814 GCF_051960575.1 Jatrophihabitans sp. | reverse complement strand
CCGCCGCGGCGGAGGTCCGCCGCCGAGGTAGGCATTGGTCAGCGACTCGTCTGTGATGAGCTCGTCGGACGGCCCCTAGAGCGCCAGCCGGCCCGACTCGAGCACGTAGGCGTAGTCGGCGATGCGCAGTGCGGCGAGCGCGTTCTGCTCGACGACGAGCACCGTGACGCCCTGGTCGCGGATCTTCTCGATGGTGTCGAAGATGACGTCGACGTACACCGGCGCGAGGCCCATCGACGGCTCGTCCAGCAGCAGCAGTTTCGGGTTGCCGAGCAGCGCGCGGGCGACGGCGAGCATCTGCTGCTCGCCGCCGGACATCGTGCCGGCCTTCTGCTGCAGGCGCTCGCGCAGCACCGGGAACAGCGTGAGCACGTTCTCGCGGTCGGCGGCGATCTGCTCGTGGTCCTTGCGCAGGAAGGCGCCGAGGTCGAGGTTCTCGGACACCGTCATCCGCTGGAAGATCCGCCGGCCCTCGGGCGAGTGGCAGATGCCGATCTTGACGATGTCGTGACCGGCCATGCCGTTGATCTTGCGACCCTCGAACTTCACCGTGCCGGCGCGCGGCTTGAGCAGTCCGCTGATGGTGCGCAGCGTGGTGGACTTGCCGGCGCCGTTGGAACCGATGAGCGTGACGATCTCGCCGGGCTGCACGCGCAGCGAGAGCCCCTGCACGGCGGCGATGTTGCCGTAGCTGACCGACATGCCGTCGATGTCGAGCAGCGGGTCGCCCGTGCGGTCACGCCGGGCCACGGCGGTCTGGGACTCGGTCACAGCGCTCCTCCGGCCTGCTCGGTGCCGCTCTTGCCGAGGTAGGCCTCGACGACGCGTTCGTTGCGGCGGATGTCGTCCGGGCCGCCCTGGGCGATGACCTCGCCCCGGTCGAGCACGGTGATGCGTTCGCTCACCCGCATGACCACGCTCATGTCGTGCTCGATGAGCAGGACGGAGATCTGCTTCTCGTCGCGGATGCGGTGGACGAAGTCGGTGAACACGGCCGACTCCTGCGGGTTCATGCCGGCGGTGGGCTCGTCCAGCAGCAACACCTTCGGCCGCAGGGCGAGCGCGCGGGCGACCTCGAGCCGGCGCTGGTCGCCGTAGGAGAGGTTGCGCGCGTACTCGTAGCGCGTCCTGCCGATGCCGACGTACTCGAGCAGTTCGGCGGCGAAGTCGCGCGCCTCGCGCTCCTCGCGCCGTTTGCGCGGCGAGCCGAGCACGGTGCCGATGATCCCGGTCTTCAGGTGGCTGTGCATCGCCACCATCACGTTCTCCTCGGCCGTCATGAGGTTGAACAGCCGGATGTTCTGGAACGTGCGCGCGAGCCCGAGCTGCGCGATCTTGTGCGGCGACCGGCCGGTGACCTCGACGCCGCCGAGTTCGACGTAGCCGCTGGTGGGCTTGTACAGGCCGGTGAGGATGTTGAAGAACGTCGTCTTGCCGGCACCGTTCGGGCCGATGAGGCTGACGATGCCGTTCTTCGGGATGACGAACGAGACGTCGTTGACCGCGACGAGACCGCCGAACTTGATGGTTACGTTGTCGGCGCGCAGCGACGGGGCGGCGTCTCCCCCACCGGTGTGCTGCTCGACGTCTGCCGCCGACGTGGTGGTCACTTCAGGGCCTCCGTCGATGCAGCTGCTTCGGCGCCGGACGCGCCACCCTCGGCCTCCTGCGCCGCCTCGACGTCGGCGCCGACCGACTCGAGCTCGGTGCGTGAGGGCTCGCGCATGATCTGCTGCGTACGGCGTTCGGGCAGCAGACCCTCGCGCCGGAACAGCATCATCAGCACCAGGATGATGCCGAAGATCAGGAACGTGTAGTTCTGCACCTCGATGTTCGACCCGGTCGCGTCGTTGTAGATGCTGCCGAGCTGCACGAGCCCGGAGTTGTTCACCCACTCGAGCACGATCGCGCCGACCAGCACGCCCCAGACGTTGCCCATGCCGCCGAGCACCACCATGATCAGCACGAAGATCGACTGGGCGAAGGTGAAGCTGTCGGGCAGGGCACCGCCGACGACCTCGGCGTAGGCGACGCCGCCGAGACCACCGAACAGCGCGCCGACGGCGTACGCCGACAGCTTGGTCTTGACGAGCGGCACGCCCATCATGTTCGCCGCGAGTTCGTCCTCGCGGATCGCCAGCCACGAGCGGCCGAGGCGGCCGCTGCGGATGCGCAGCGACACGAACAGGCACACCGCCACGAGGAAGCAGAGGATGAGGAACAGGTAAGGCAGCGCGTCGGCGCCGAGGCCGAGCTGGTCGGGGAAGCCGAAGTAGTTCAGCGGCGTCGTGTTGATCGGGTCGACCGGGTTGATGCCGCGGATGCCGTTGGTGATGTTCGTGCCGCCGATGTGGTCACCGTTGCGGAAGAACTCGGGGACGATCTCGCCGAAGCCGAGCGTCACGATCGCGAGGTAGTCGCCGCGCAGGCGCAGCGTCGGCGCACCGAGCAGGATGCCGAAGATGCCGCACACGATGGCGCCGATGACGAGCACGAGCCAGAAGTTGACGTGCAGACCCGGCTGGCTGCTCACCGTGTCGGTGGCGCCGAGGTGCAGTCCCTTCTTGATCTGGAACCAGAACGTCGACATGAACCAGGCGCCGACGTACGAGCCGATCGCCCAGAACGCCACGTAGCCGAGGTCGAGCAGACCCGCGTACCCGACGACGACGTTCAGGCCGAGCGCCATGATCGCGTAGACCAGGCAGAGGTTGATCTTCGACAGCTGCGCCCAGTCCTGCACGCCGGACGCCACGTTGTCGGCGAGGTTCGGCAGCAGGTTGTTGTAGAAGACGAAGCCGACGATCGCGAAGGCGAGGAAGCCGATGGACCACCAGACGTTGGCGGTCGGACGCAACGATCGGCGTCCGCGCTGCTGTGGTGCCCGTGCCGGGGCAGCGATGGTGGCCATCGGCTACACCTTCTCCGTCGTCCGCTTGCCGAGCACGCCCTCGGGTTTGAACACGAGGGTGAGGATCAAGATGCCGAACACGACGGTGTTCTTCCAGTCCGACCCGAAGCCGTAGACGTCGTTCTGCGCCTCGATGATGCCGATGGCGACACCGCCGATGACCGCGCCGGTGAGGTTGCCGATGCCTCCGAGCACGGCAGCGGTGAAGGCGAACAGGCCGAGGCGGAAGCCGGCGTCGTAGCGGGTGGTGCCCACCGACTCCATGTAGAGCACGGCCGCGACGCCGGCCATCGCGCCGCCGAGGGCGAAGGTGAACGAGATCGTCCGGTTGACGTTGATGCCCATCAGCCGGGCGCCGTCCTGGTCCTGCGCGGTGGCGCGCATCGCCTTGCCCTGCTTGGTGCCCTTGACGATGAAGGTGAGCAGCAGCAGCACCACGGTCGTCACGCTCACGACGACGACGAACGACCACGGGATGCGGATGCCACCGAGGTTGAAGCCGATGTCCGAGCCCTTGGCGTTGGAGAAGACGGTGTTCCAGTTCTTCTGACCGGCGCCGTTGATGAGCTGGCCGATGTTCTGGAAGACGAAGCTCAGGCCGACCGCGGTGATGAGCGGCGCCAGCTTGGGCGCGCTGCGCAAGCGCCGGTAGGCGAAGAACTCGGCGCCCATGTTGATCGAGGCGCACATGATCATCGCGACGATCATGGTGAGGCCGAGCGCCGCGAAGCCGCCGGCCGTCGGCGAGGTCGCGCCGATCCAGTTGACCATCATGTTCGAGGTCAGCACGGTGCCCAGCATGAACAGGTCGCCGTGGGCGAAGTTGATGAGCTCGATGATGCCGTAGACGAGGGTGTACCCCAGCGCGATCAACGCGTAGAGCGCACCGTTGCTCAGCCCGCTCACCATCGTGTTGCCCCACTCGGTGGGGCCGTCGATGAGGTTCTTGATCAGCCAGATGACGAGACCGGCGACGAGCAGCAGCGCGATGCCCTGCTCGATCTGGTCCCGCGTGCGCACCAAGCTGCGCCGTCCGGCTCTGCTCGCCACTGCGGTCACGCGTTGCTCACTCCGTCCGGGTGGGAAGTGCCTATTCGATCCCTCGCGCGGGTCACGCGCAAGGTCCGTGAACGGCGACCGGGTGTCGCCGGCGAGGTCCGCCGACGACACCCGGCCTGCCGGAATGCCCTTACTTGACGGTCTGCGGCTGCAGGAACGTCTCCTGGTTGTTCTTCATGACGAGCACCGAGACGTCGCGGGCGTTGACGTCACCGGTCTTCGGGTCGATGACCAGCTCCTTGCCGAGCACCGAGTCGGACTGCGGGATGGTGATGCCCGAGCCGGAGAACACCTGGTCGACGATCGACTGGCGCGTGCCGTCCGACTTCGCGATGGCGGCCAGGATGACCTGCACCGCGGCGACCGCGTAGAGCGGGTAGTTGCCGACCGGGTACGAGCCGTACTTCTGCTTGTACGCGTTCAGCAGGTCGCCGCCCGGGCCCTTGATCTTCAGCAGCTGCTCGGACGCGAGGCCGGCGAAGGTGAGGTACATGCCCTGCGACTGCGGCTGCTTGTCGAGGTCCGGGTAGCCGGTGAAGCCGTCGGGGCCGATCATCTTCACCTTGGTGTTGTCACCGAGGACGTTGAACTTGTCCTTGACCAGCTGGCCACCGTTCTGGTCGTACGTGCCGGCGACGTAGAGGCAGTCGGCGCCGGTGTTCTTGATCTTGGTGAACAGCGCGGTGTAGTTGGTGGCCTTCGCGTCCCACGCGTCGTTGCCGGCGACGGTGATGCCGTCCTTCTGGGCCGCCGTCTGGAACGCGCGTCCGACACCCTGACCGTAGGTCGAGTTGTCGTTGACGATGTAGCACTTCTTGACCTTCAGCGTCTGCGACGCGAAGTCGGCCGCGGCCGAACCCTGATAGTCGTCGGTGGTGACGACACGGGCGTAGTTGCGCTTGCCGCTCGGGTAGTACTTGTCCGGCTCACCCGGGTCCCACGTCTTGGTCAGACCGGGGTTGGTGTTCGCGTCCGACACCATGAGCATCGGGGCCGCGTTGAGGATCGGCACCTCCAGCTTGGCGCAGCCGGAGTTGTAGGTGCCCATGACCGCGACCTCGTCGGTCGTGGCGACGTGCTTGTTCGCGTTCGCCGTGCAGGTCGCGGGGTCCCACGCGCCGGTCGAGGCGGTCGAGTCGTCGTAGGTCGTGAACTTGATCTTGAAGTTCCCTGCCTTGTTGCCGACCTTGTCCAGGTAGAGCTGGATCATCTTGTTGGCCGAGTCGCTGGTGTCCTTGTTCGAACCCTGCAGCGGCAGGTCGCTCGAGATGGTCAGCGTCTTGCCGCCGCCACCACCGCCCCCGCTGCCCGAGCTCTTGCACGCAGAGACGCCGGTCGCGGCGACTGCCACCGCCACCGAGACGCCGAGGATCCTCCGGAACCGCACGTGTCCTCCTGAAAAGACGAGTCGGGGGACGCTCGGCGCCCCGCCTTCCGGGCCAGTCGGCCGCGAATGGTCGGAACCCTAACCCCGAAAGTGTTACGAGCGTTGGAACCGCGGATGGCCCGTGATGTTCTCGTGACCTGGCCGCGACAGCCTCGGTCACCCTGCCAGGCTCAGGGCTCCTGGGTCACCGGGTCGTTCGTCCCGGTTGCGCCGTCCTTCGTTGCGTCCTCGGACAAAATCAACTCGGCGACGGCGCGCATGGACGTGCGGTTGTCCATCGCCGCCCGCTGGATCCAGCGGAACGCCTCGGGCTCGGAGAGACCGTGCTTGGTCATGAGCGCGCCCTTCGCCCGCTCGATGAGCTTGCGCGCCTCGAGCCGTTGCTTGAGGTCGCCGACCTCGTCCTCGAGCGCCTTGATCTCGGCGAAGCGCGAGGTCGCCATCTCGATGGCGGGCAGCAGGTCGCGCTTCTGGAACGGCTTGATGAGGTAGGCCATCGCGCCCGCGTCGCGGGCGCGCTCGATGAGGTCGCGTTGGCTGAACGCGGTGAGCATGACGACCGGCGCGATGCGCGAGCCGGTGATCTCGGCGGCCGCGCTGATGCCGTCCATCTTCGGCATCTTGATGTCGCAGATGACGACGTCCGGCGTGAGCTCCTTGGCCAGGACGACCGCCTGCTCCCCGTCGGCGGCCTCACCGACGACGGTGAAGCCCTCCTCCTCGAGCATCTCGCGCAGGTCGAGCCGGATCAGGGCCTCGTCCTCGGCGATGAGGACCCGCATCGACTGGGCCGGAGTCACCGGTGCACCCTCCTGCGGCAGACGACGATCGCGAGTGCCCAGAGTAGCCGGGATACGATGACCGCTGCGTGACGGCCCCTGTACTCCAACCGGTAGAGAGCGCGGTCTCAAACACCGTTCAGTGTCGGTTCGAATCCGACCGGGGGCACTTCCTGTCGTACCTCGGGCGCACGGTCTAGCCGTGTACGAGCGAGCGATCCGGGACGGAGCGCGACGCCTCGTCAATGCCGGCGAGACGACGGTCGCCGTGGCCGCGGCGCTCGGGGTGCCGCAGGCCGCTGTCTGGCGGTGGGCCAACCGACGCTTCGTCTCCGACGACCCGTCGCGCCCGCGAACCACCTGCTTCGCATGCCGCGACGAGGCATGTCCGTCGCCCGAGCACTACAGCTATCTGCTCGGGCAGTACCTCGGCGACGGTCACCTCGTCACGTCGATGAAGGTTCCGGTGCTGCGTATCTCCGCCTGCCTCGACTACCCGGACATCCTCGCCGAGATCCGTGACTGCGTGGAGGTGCTTCGCGGACGGCCCACCTTCCTCACCCGGCCGAAGGACTGCGATCGCGTCGCCGTCGTCCAGTCGGTCTGGCGGCACTGGACCTGCCTCATCCCGCAGCACGGGCCTGGCCGCAAGCACGAGCGACCGATCTTCCTGGCGCTGTGGCAGGAGGACCTCGTCGATGAGCACACGTGGCCGCTCATTCGCGGCCTCATCCACTCGGACGGCTGTCGGGTCATCAATCGCGTGACGGTCCGAGGACGGCGATACGAGTACCCGCGGTACATGTTCAGCAACGAGTCGCGGGACATCCTGGCGATCATGGGGCAGGCCTTGGAACGGGTAGGGGTCGAGTGGAGGTTCAACCGTCCGAACAGCATCTCGATCGCCCGTCGCGGGTCCGTGGCGCTGATGGACGAGCACATCGGGCCGAAGACGTGATCGGCCATTGCATAGGGTCGCGGCCATGCACATGACGCCGGACGAGTTCCGCCGGTACGGGCGCGAGGTGGTCGACTGGATCGCCGACTACTACGAGCGGATCGAGACCTTCCCGGTGCTGTCGCAGGTGCAGCCGGGCGACATCCGGGCGCAACTGCCGGCCGACCCACCCGAGCAGGGCGAGCCGTTCGAGGCGCTGCTCGCCGACCTCGACCGCGTGATCCTGCCGGGCATCACGCACTGGCAGCACCCGTCGTACTTCGCCTACTTCTCGGCGAACGCCAGCGGGCCGGCCATCCTGGGCGACCTGCTCGCGTCCGGGCTCGGGGTGCAGGGCATGTTGTGGTCGACCTCCCCCGCGGCGACCGAACTCGAGACGCACGTGCTCGACTGGCTGGCAACGCTGCTCGGGCTGCCCGAGCGGTTCTCGTCGGGCGGTCCGGGCGGCGGCGTCATCCAGCACAGCGCCTCGGACGCCGCGCTGGTGGCCCTGCTCGCCGCGCTGCACCGGGTCTCCGGCGGCCGGACGGAGCGCGAGGGTGTCGCGTCCGGGCGCTTCGCGGTCTACACGTCGGCGCAGACGCACTCGTCGGTCGAGAAGGCGTGCCGGATCGCGGGTCTCGGCGCGGACGCCCTGCGCAAGCTCGACGTCGACCCGGTGACGCTGGCCGCGCGTCCGGAGCACCTGCGCGAGCTGATCGAGCGCGACGTCGCCGAGGGTGTCACGCCCGCGCTCGTCGTGGCCTCGGTCGGCGCCACCGGCACGGGCTCGGTCGACCCGGTGCGCGAGCTGGCGACGATCGCCCACGAGACCGGTGCGTGGCTGCACGTGGATGCGGCGTGGGCGGGCGTGGCCGCGGTGGCCGACGAGTTCCGCTGGCTCAACGACGGGGTCGAGCTGGCCGACTCGTACTGCACCAACCCGCACAAGTGGCTGCTGACCAACTTCGACTGCACGGCGTTCTGGGTGGCCGACCGGGCCGCGCTGGTCGGGGCGCTGTCGATCCTGCCCGAGTACCTGCGCAACGCGGCCACCGATGCGGGCGCGGTGATCGACTACCGCGACTGGCACGTGCCGCTCGGCCGCCGCTTCCGCGCGCTGAAACTCTGGGCGGTGCTGCGCTGGTACGGCGCCGAGGGCCTGCGCGAGCACATCCGCAGCGGCGTCGGGCTGGCGCAGGAGTTCGCGCGGCTGGTCGCGTCCGACGACCGGTTCGAGCTCGTGGCGCCGCACCCGCTCTCGCTGGTGACCTTCCGGCTGAGGGCGGGCGACGAGGCGACGCGGGCGGTGATGGACACGGTGAACGCGTCCGGCGCGCTGTTCCTCACCCACACCGTCGTCGGCGGACGCACCGTGCTGCGCTTCGTCGTCGTCTCACCGCAGACCGAGCGGCGGCATGTGCTGGCCGCCTGGGACGCCCTGCGCGCGGCGGTGCCCGCCGGCTGACGGCCGTCAGTCGGCCAGCGCGGCCGGTTCGACCGGCGCCGCGGGATCGGCGGGGGTCGGTGGCGGCGTCGTGCCGCCCGCTGCCTCGGGGCGGCCGACCTTCGGCATGCACAGCACCACGACCAGCATCACCGCGGCGAGCACCACGGTGGCGATGAAGACCGAGTGCACGGCGTGGGTGAGCGGTCCCGCCGGAGCACGGCCGCCGGTGACGGTGCCATGCCCGAGCGTCGTGTTGGCGATGGCGCCGAACACGGCGACACCGACGGCGCTGCCCATCGACCGGAAGAACATGTTGGCGCCGGTGACCACGCCGCGCTGCTGCCAGCCGACGGCGCTCTGGGCGGCGATCAGCGTCGGCGCGGCGGTGAAGCCCATGCCGAGGCCGATGACGAAGCACGAGACGCCGACCTGCCAGACGCTCGAGTGCCGCCCGAGCAACAGCAGCAGCGCCGTGCCGACGACCACCACGGCGGCGCCGAGCAGCGCGGTGAGCCGGAAGCCGACGCGCAGGTAGACCCTGCCGGCCTGCGACGCCGACAGCGGCCACCCGAGCGTCAGGGCGGCGAGGGCGAAGCCGGCGACGAGCGGTCCGGTGCCGAGGGCGTCCTGCACGTAGGTCGGCACGTACGACGAGAGGCCGATGAGCACCGCGCCGACGCCCGCCGAGATCAGGCAGGTGGTGACGATGAGCCGGTCGCGCAGCAGCGGCAGCGGCACGACCGGGTCGGGCACGCGGCGCTCGACGAACCCGAAGACGACGAGCAGCACGACACCGAGGCCGAGCACGAGGAAGCTGGGCGCCGACAGCCACGCCCAGGACTGGCCGCCCTCGAGCAGCCCGAGCACCAGCAGGGTCAGGCCGGCAGTCACCAGCACCGCGCCGGTGTGGTCGATGCGCGGTCGGCCGCGGGTGACCCGCTCGTGGAAGCGGCGGAAGATCATCGCGGCGGCGAGGATGCAGAGCGGGATGTTGACGAAGAAGATCCAGCGCCAGTTCACGTATTCGCTGAACACGCCGCCGAGCGTCGGGCCGACGACCGACGAGACGCCCCAGACGCTGGCGATGTAGCCCTGCACCTTCGCGCGTTCCTCGAGCGTGTACAGGTCGCCGACGATGGTCATCGACATCGGCTGCACCGCACCCGCGCCGAGCCCCTGCACGACGCGGAACGCAATGAGCGCGCCCATGTCCCACGCCGCGCCGCAGAGCACCGATCCGAGGAAGAAGAGCCCGATCCCCCACAGCATCACCGGCTTGCGTCCGAACAGGTCGGCGAGCTTGCCGTACACCGGCACGGTGACGGCCTGGGCGAGCAGGTAGATCGAGAACAGCCACGGGAACGAGGTGAAGCCGCCGATGTCCGCGACCACCGACGGCACCGCGGTCGCGATCACCGTCGAGTCGATGGCGACCAGCGCCACCGACAGCATCAGCGCGATGAGCACCGGCCCGCGCTCGGACCGGAAGCCCACGCCGGATCGTGCGGTTGATGCGTCCACGAGCGTCCAGGCTACCGGCCGATCACGACCGGATGCGGATCATGCCCTCCTGGACGACGCTCGCCACCTGCACACCGTCGCGGGTGAAGAAGCGTCCGGACGCGAGCCCGCGACCGCCCGACGCCGACGGCGAGTCGGTCGCGTAGAGCAGCCACTCGTCGGCACGGAACGGCCGTTCGAACCACACGGCGTGGTCGAGCGAGGCCATCGAGATGTCGTCGACACCGGGCGCGACACCGTGCCGCGCGAGCACCGAGTCGAGCAGCGTCATGTCGCTCGCGAAGGTGAGCACGCAGGCGTGCAACATCGGCGCATCGGGCAGGCGTCCGTTCGCGCGCATCCACACCCGGCTCGGCCCGACGCGCGGGCCGTGCTGCCGCTGCTGCCACGGCGGGTCGTCGACGTAGCGCAGGTCGATCGGCCGCTGGCCGGCCTTGTAGAACGCCGCCGCCTCGGGGAAGTCGGCGTAGCGCTCCTCGATCGTCGGCAGCGTCTCGGGCACCGGCACGTCCGGCATGTCGGCCTGGTGCTCGATGCCGTCCTGCGCGTACTGGAACGATGCCGAAAGGGTGAAGATCGTCTGCGCGTGCTGGGTCGCGACGACGCGCCGGGTCGAGAACGACCGGCCGTCGCGCACCCGGTCGACCTGGTAGACGATCGGCAGCGACGGGTCACCCGGGCGGATGAAGTAGCCGTGCAGCGAGTGGACGAGCCGCTCGGGCTCGACCGTGCGCCCGGCCGCGACGAGCGCCTGCCCGGCGACCTGCCCGCCGAAGACCCGCTGCCATCTCGACTTCGCCCGCAGTCCGCGGAACAGGTCGTCGTCGATCTGCTCGAGGTCGAGCAGTCGCACGAGGTCGTCGACGGCCATCTGGCCGATCTGGTCGGCGTGGGCGAGGGTGCCGACACCGTCGTGGTACTCGGTGCCGACGTCCCCGCCGTGATAGTGCTCAGCCACGGCGCAACACGTCGCCGATGTGGTGCACCCGGATCGTGTTCGTGGCGCCGGGCGTGGCCGGTGGCGTGCCGGCCACGACGATCACGAGGTCGCCCGGGCGGCAGACGCCGCGCTGCACGAGCGCCGAGTCGACCTGCCGCACCATGTCGTCGGTGGTCTGCACCGTCCAGACCAGGTGCGCCTCGACGCCCCAGAGCAAGGCCATCTGCCGCTGCACCTGCTCGACCGGCGTGAACACGAGCAGCCGCTGCCTGGGCTGCAGCCGCGAGAGGCGCCGGGCGGTGTCGCCGGTCTGGGTGAACGCGACCAGCGCGGTGGCGCCGAGCGCGTCGCCGATGTCCATGGCGGCCTTCGCGATCGCGCCGCCGGACGTGCGGGGCACGTGGTGCAGCCCGCCGACGCCGGTACCGGCCTCCTCGACCGCGCGCACGATACGGCTCATCGTGGCGACGGCCTGCACCGGATAGCGTCCGACGCTCGTCTCGCCGGACAGCATCACCGCGTCGGCCCCGTCGATGACGGCGTTCGCGACGTCGCTCGCCTCGGCGCGGGTCGGCCGCGAGTGGGTGATCATCGACTCGAGCATCTGGGTCGCGACGATCACCGGCTTGGCGTTGTCGCGCGCGATCTGGATCGCCCGCTTCTGCACGACGGGCACCTTCTCGAGCGGCATCTCGACGCCGAGGTCGCCGCGGGCGACCATGATGCCGTCGAACGCGAGCACGATCTGCTCGAGCCGGTCGACGGCCTCGGGCTTCTCGATCTTGGCGACGACCGGCACGCGGATGCCGACGCGGTCCATCACCTGGTGCACGAGCTTGACGTCCTCGGGCGCGCGCACGAAGGACAGGGCGACGTAGTCGACGCCGAGCCGCAGCGCGAACTCGAGGTCCTCGGCGTCCTTGTCGGACAGCGCGGGCACGCTGACGTCGACGCCCGGCAGCGACAGGCCTTTGTTGTTGCTGACCCGGCCGCCCTCGGTGACGTCGCAGACGACGTCGGTGCCGTGCTCGACCTCGACGGCGATGAGCGCGACGTTGCCGTCGTCGACGAGCAGCTTGTCGCCCGGACGCACGTCGGCGGCCAGCTGCTTGTAGGTGGTCGAGACGCGGTCGTGGTCGCCCTCGACGTCCTCGACGGTGATGCGCACGCGCTCGCCGGTGGCCCAGACGGTCTCGCCCTCGGCGAAGCGGCCGAGGCGGATCTTCGGGCCCTGCAGGTCGGCGAGGACGGCGACGTTGCGGCCCGCGGCCTGGGCGGCGGCCCGCACCTCCTGGTAACGGCGGCCGTGCTCGGCGTGCGCCCCGTGGCTGAAGTTGAGGCGGGCGACGTCCATGCCGGCCTCGACGAGGGCCCGGGCGCGCTCGAGCGTGTCGGTGGCCGGGCCCAGCGTGCAGACGATCTTGGCGTGACGGATCACGTCCCCAGCCTAGTGGTCCGCTACTCCGGCGAAACCGCTTCCACGGAGTTGCCGTCGGGGTCGCGCAGCACGGCGTTGAACTCGCCGCGCCGGTAGATCGGCCAGCGACGGGGTGCCGACGCGGTGGTGCCGCCGGCGGCGAGGCCGGCGGCGTGGAACGCCTCGACGTCCTCGCGTGACGCCGCGATGAACCGCAGGTGGACGCCGGACGCGGGCGGCCCGGTCACGAGCCACAGCGCGGCGCTGTCGTCGACGCCCCATGCGATCGCCTCGACGTCGGGGGCGTCCTCCTCCTCGTCCACCAGTTCGATGACCCGGGTGAGGCCGAGCGCGCCGAGTGCAGCGTCGTAGAAGGCGGCCGCGGCGGTCAGGTCCGGGGTGCTGAGGGTGACGTGGTCGAGGCGGGCGGGCACGCGGTCATTCTCGCCGAGGCCCGTCGGTAGGTTGGCCGCCGTGGCTCCTCCCCCGCGCGCGCTCACCATCGCCGGCTCCGACTCGGGCGGCGGCGCCGGGGCGCAGGCCGACCTCAAGACCTTCCTCGCCTGCAAGGTTCACGGCATGTCGGCGCTCACGGCCGTCACCGTGCAGAACTCGCTCGGTGTCTCGGCCGTGCACGAGATCCCTGCCGCGATCGTGGCGGCGCAGATCGAGTCGGTGGCCACCGACATCGGGGTCGGTGCGACGAAGACCGGCATGCTCGCGTCCGCACCGATCATCGAGGCGATCGCCGAGGTGATCGACCGGGTCGACGTCGGGCCGTTCGTCGTCGACCCGGTCTGCGCCTCGCAGCACGGCGACCCGCTGCTCACGCCCGAGGCGCTCGACGCGATGAAGACGCTGCTCTTCCCCCGCGCCACGCTCATCACCCCGAACCTCAACGAGGTGCGGCTGCTGATCGGGCTCGACGTGGTCGACCGCGCCGGCATGGAGCAGGCCGCGCGTGTGCTCAAGGACTTCGGCCCGCAGTGGGTGCTGGTGAAGGGCGGCCACCTGCCGTCCGGCGACGCCGTCGACCTGCTCTTCGACGGCGAGTCGTTCACCGAGTTCCGCGCGCCGCGGCACGAGACCGCGCACACGCACGGGTCGGGCGACACCCTCGCCTCGGCGACGACGGCGGCGCTGGCCTGCGGCGCGTCCCTGCCGGACGCCGTGGCCGAGGGCAAGCGCTTCGTCACCGGCGCCGTCGCCGACTCGTTCGCGATCGGGTCGGGGCTCGGCCCGGTCGGTCACTTCTGGCGCATCAAGGACTGGCCCGAACCCGCCTGAGCGGCCGCCGCGGTCCGTTCCGTGACGGATCGCCAAGATCAGAGACGGCGTTTCGGACGTCTCCCGTGAGGCTGATCCGTCACACGGGGCCGTAGTCCGTCACCCTGCGCCTGCCGCGGCCTCCCGGAGCCTGGTGGCGAAGGCACGAGCGGCGGCGGCGGGGTCGTCGGCCTCGGTGATGGCGCGGACGACGACCACCCGGCGGGCGCCGCGGGCGATCACCTCGTCGAGCCGGTCGAGCGACTCGATGCCGCCGATGGCGAACCACGGCCGGTCGTCCTGCGCCGCCGCGGCGTGGTCGAGCAACGACAACCCCGCCGCCGGACGCCCCGGCTTGGTCGGGGTCGTCCAGGTCGGGCCGCAGCAGTAGTAGTCGACGCCGGCCTCCGTGCGCGCGGCGTCGGCCTGGTCGGGCGAGTGCGTCGAGCGTCCGATGAGCACCCCGTCGCCGACGATCGCGCGGGCCATCGGGACGGGCAGGTCGTCCTGGCCGAGGTGCAGCACCGGCGCACCGGCGGCGCGGGCGATGTCGGCGCGGTCGTTCACCGCCCACAGCGCGCCGTGCCGCTCGGCAACCGCCGCGAACACCTCGAGCAACCGCAGCTCGTCGCGGGCCTCGAGCCCCTTCTCGCGCAGCTGCACGACGTCGACACCGTTGGCGAGCACCGCGTCCAGGAACTCCTCGAGGTCGCCGGTGCGCGAGCGCGAGTCGGTGCACAGGTACAGGCGGGCGGCAGCGAGATCCACGCGCCGCAGCGTAGGGTGACGGCAGCACGGGAGCTCGCCGCGGGGCGGGCTGAGAGGGCAGCAGCCGACCGTCGAACCTGATCCGGGTAATTCCGGCGTGAGGGAGCGTGTGGCAGACCGAAATCCGACCAGCGACGTCGCCGTCGTCGGCGGCGGCGTCATCGGCGTCGCGATCGCCTGGCGGTGTGCCCAGCGCGGGCTGCAGGTCACGGTGCTCGATCCCGAGCCGGACCGAGGTGCGTGGCACACCGCGGCCGGCATGCTCGCGCCGGTCACCGAGTTGCATTACACCGAGACGCCGCTACTGCGGCTCAACCTCGATTCGCTGCGCCGCTACCCGGCCTTCGTCGCTGACCTGGCCGGCGAGACCGGGCGCCCG